>NC_014828.1:457500-765000 GCF_000178115.2 Ethanoligenens harbinense YUAN-3 | reverse complement strand
TGCAGAAAACGCACCCGCGCGCCCATGTGCGTCAGAATATCCAACAGGCTACTTACGTCGCTGATATTGGGAACGTTCTCGATGCGGCATACGCCGCCGGCCAGCACGGTTGCCGGCAATATCGCCACAGCAGCATTTTTCGCGCCGCTGATGCTCACTTCGCCCTGAAGTTTTTTCCCGCCTGTGATGACATACTTATTCAAACCAGAACGCTCCTTTATTCGACATCGGTCATTCTGCGGGCATTCGGAACAGCCGACGCGGTGTCCCCGGTTTTCCGTCGGCCATTTCCCGCCGCATTGCCGGGAAATGCAAACGCCCTGAAACCGTGCGGTCTTGTTCTATCATACAAAATACGTTTGCTTTTGTGTCCTTTATAGTATTGCACCCAAATGAAGTTTTTATCTATAAAAATATAGACAAATGGAAATGTTTTCTATTTATAGAATTTTGTTACTTTCGATGCAATTTTCATACAATCCGGCACAAAATACGGCCGAGATGCGCAAACTACAACTACATATGCGCTTTTCCCAGCCATCGGTATTATAGCACATCGCATTGAAAAAAGCCACAGCTTTGCGTAAGCTGTGGCTAAAGTGTAAAGAAAAATGCACAAGAATCATAATTTTTTCAAACACGATGGGAAACATTGCTATAAAATGCCCTGTATCTGCAAAAATACAGCCCGATTTGTTTACAAAATGACGCAAAGCAGCCGCGCCGTTCAGGCATGGCCATCCGCCCGGTTTATTTGACTTCGTGCGTCCAGTGCAGAGGATCGGGATGTTTGCCCCACTGAATGCCGGTAAGCGTATCGTACAGGCGATGGGAAAGCGGGCCGATCTCGCCGCTGTTGATGACCATGTGCTTTTCTCCCCATTTAAGCTCGCCTATGGGGGAAATGACCGCGGCGGTTCCGGTGCCGAACGCCTCATCAAGATGACCTTCGTCCGCCACTTGGGCGATCTCGTCGATGGTGATGCGGCGTTCTTCCACGGGCACGCCCCAATAACGCAGCATCTCGATAGTGGATTTACGTGTGATGCCCGAAAGGATGCTGCCTTGCAGCGCCGGTGTGACCACCGTGCCGTTGATTTGGAAGAAGACGTTCATGGTGCCGACTTCTTCGACATATTTGCGCTCCACACCATCCAGCCAGAGCACCTGCGTATATTCCTGCTCATGCGCCTCATCCTGCGCCTTGAGCGATGCGGCGTAGTTGCCGCCGGTCTTGGCAAACCCCATGCCGCCTTTCACGGTGCGGACGTAGTTGGTTTCCACATAGATTTTCACCGGATTGAGCCCTTCGGGATAATAGGCGCCAACCGGGCAGAGAATAACAATAAAATAATAATGATGAGACGGACGCACCCCCAGATGAGGGTCGGTGGCGATGATAAACGGACGGATATAGAGCGAAGTACCCTCCAGAGATGGAACCCAGTCTTTTTCCACCAGAATCAGCTTATTCAGCGCCTCGATCATAAACGCCGGATCGATAGGCGGAATGCAGAGCCGCTCGTTGGAAACATTCATGCGTTTGAAATTTTCCTCCGGACGGAAGAGCAGAATGCGGCCGTCCTGTGTCTTGTAGGCTTTCAGTCCCTCAAACACTTCCTGCGCGTAATGCAATACCATGGCAGCCGGGTCGATGGGCAGCGGGCCATAGGGCACGATGCGCGCATCGTGCCATCCCTGTCCTTCATCATAGTCCATCAGAAACATATGGTCGGTAAAAATGTCCCCGAACGGGAGATGATGCTCATCCTGCGGTTTTTTCTTTGGTGTTTTTGTAAGCTCCACGCTTATCTCTGCCATGCAAACTCATACCCTTTCATTATGTAAAAAATAATCAAGCGATCTGAAATCCTCAGATTTTGCGCCAGATCCCGGTTTTGACGCACAGGACCGGCAGACCGCGGGGATGCCGGCGGCCTGCCGGTGAAAGGGAGCGCACATTTTTACATTTTTTGTATGAGAAATGTCCACAGCCCCGGAATATCTTGTGTAAAACCCAAAAACGGGATATTTCTTTTATTATAGCAGTCCTGCCCGGAGAATACAAGTGTCCATACACCGCGGCCTATTTCTTCTTGCTTTTTTCAGGGGCGGACGGTATAATGAAAACATTGTGTGCAACCCTTTTCCGTTCCCGCGCCGGCTGCCGGGCGGGATGCGGCACGGTCCAGGAGTATGGATGAAAATGGATGATTCAATCGAAGCCCAGCGCAGAGAGATCGTGCGCAAGGTCAAGCAACAGAAAAAGCTGGCGCAGAAAAAACGCAAGAAACGCGCAGTGCAGCATTTTTTCCTATCTTTTTTTGGCACACTGGTTGGCATCTTCTGCATCGGGCTCTTCGTCATGTACGGCCCCTTCCCCTATGTACGCAATATGTGGGTGACAACGGCCATGGGCACCGGCCAGCACCAATGGCTGGCCACCATGCTCTTTGACCAGAAAACCATCAATGCCATTCTGGCCAGCAACCAGGTGGTGGAACCGTCCAACAATACCAACCCGAACGCTATCAAGGTATCGGGCAAGGTAAAGGACACCGCCACCACCCTGCCCACCGAATACGGTCAGGAAAACATCATCAACGGCGTCGGCTTTATCCGGATCCGTTCGGACAGCGGGCTTGGGCACCTCTACAAAGGCTGGGTGGTCAAGGTATATGACCCCTCCCGCGTTTATATGGCACTTTCTTACAAATTCGGCACCAGCGGCGAACGTATCTCGCATATGGTAGAACGCACCGGCGCATATGTGGGCATCAATGCCGGCGGCTTTGAGGATCCGGGCGGGGAGGGCAACGGCGGCACGCCCAATGCACTGCTCATCTCCAACTTCAAGATTGAACACCCCCTGCAAAGCAACACCAGCATCCATTCCATCATCGGGCTGGATTCCGCCAACCGCCTCACACTGCAAAAGCTGACTGCCAGCCAAGCTACGCAGAGCGCGGGGCTCAAGGGACTGAAGACCGCCGTGGAATGGTCTCCGTTCCTCATCATGGACGGGCAGCTTTCCTCCATGACGGCGTATTCGGGAGGCGCGCCCCAGCCGCGCACCGCCATCGGCCAAACCAAAACCGGCGTATTGATCTTCCTCATCATCGATGGCAGGCGCCCCGGCGTGAGCGACGGCGCCACATTCAAGGACTTGCAGCAGCTCATGGTGAAGTACGGTGCCTACGAGGCCGCCACGTTGGACGGCGGTTCTTCCTCCACGTTGGTCTACAACGACGGTACCAACGCCAAGGTGGTCAACAACCCTTCCAGTGCGGACGGCGAACGTTATCTGCCCAACGCGTTTCTGATTACCAAAAAATAAGCGACAACAGTCAAAGACTCTCCCGAAAATCGGGAGAGCCTTTTTTCATTGCAAAAACACGAACCCTGTCAAGACGGGCGCGAACGGCGTCTTACTAGAATGGCCTTGCGCAGCAGATCTACCGGAAGGATGGAAAGCGCGAGCAGGATGACCACCAACCATTCCCGTGCATGCAGCCCGTAACAACGCAGAACCGTGCCGCCCAGATAGGTCATGCCGATTTGTACGGTGACGATCAGCGCGATGATCTGAAGAAAAACCTTGTTGCGCCCGAGGTGCTCAAACAGACGGGCCGTGTCGGCGCGGGCATTGAATGCGTTGCAGACCGCGGAGAAAATGAAAAACGCAAAAAAGCCGGTGTAGAGATACCGGGCATCTGCCGCCGGACGGAACCAGCCGCGTACAAACGGTGCATATAAAAAGACCATACCCATCGCAAATATCCACAGGCTGCCGGTAAGGATAGAGCTCCACATAGAGCGGCTGACAATCGCCTCGTCGCGCCGCTTGGGCCGTTCCTGCATATAACGGCGCAGCGCCGGCTCTCCACCAAACGCCAGTGCGGCCAGCGTATCCATTACCAGATTCACCCACAGGATCTGCATGATGGAAAGCGGGTTGTCCATCCCCAGAAACGGCGCAACCAGCGAAAGCAGCACGGCGGCCACGTTGATGGTAAGCTGGAAGACGATGAACTTGCGGATGCTGTTGAAAATGGTGCGGCCATACAGGATGGTCTTGTCGATGGAACTGAAATTGTCGTCCATGATGACGATATCACCCGCCTCCTTGGCCACCTCGGTGCCGCCGCCCATTGCAAAGCCCACGTCCGCCAGTTTCAGTGCGGGCGAATCGTTGACGCCATCGCCTGTCATCCCGGCCACCAGCCCCATCTCCTGCGCCAGACGTACCAGACGGCTCTTGTCGCTGGGCAGGGCGCGCGCCACTACGCGGATCTGCCGCATTTTCGCTTTCACATGGACATCGGAAAGCCGCGCCAGTTCATCCGAAGTGAGCACGAGGTCATCATTCCCGGTGAACAAACCAGCCTCTCTGGCAATGGCCACTGCGGTTTCCCGCCGGTCACCGGTAATCATCACCACCTGCACGCCCGCGCCGTGCACCTCGCGGATAGCCTCCACCGATTCCGGCCGCACCTCATCGCGTATGCCGATGACGCCCACCAGTGTCCAGTCGTCCCCCTCGGGCAACGCGTCCCCCCGCAGCGGCTGGTGGCTCACGGCCAATGCCAGCACCCGAATGGCGCGGTGCGCCAACGCGTCGATGTGAGCAACCACACAGCCGTCCGCACAGAGCCCGTGCGCATATGGCTGGGGCCGTCCATGTGCGTCGTAATACGAACGGCAACGCGGCAAAATTGTTTCAGGCGCGCCTTTGATGAGCGTAAGGGTGCGCTCGCCCTCGATCTGCGCGGCTGAATATTTGTTCGCACTGTCGAACGGGATGGAATGGATGGTCGCTGCGTGCGGAGCCTCGTTGCGCCTTGCGGCAAAACTGAGGATGGCCCGCTCGGTGGCGTTGCCGCCCACCACCCGCATGTTCTTACCCTCGCCGGTGACCACGGCATCGGTGTTATGGTGCAGACTGAGTGCGAGTATTCGTCCCAAACCGCCCACCACCTCGTCATAGCTGGGATAGGCCCTGCCCTGCCCGTCCAGAAAAATGACGGCCTCCAGCTTGCCCTTGGTGATGGTGCCGGTCTTGTCGCTGAACAGAATGTTCAGGCTGCCCGCCGTCTCGATACCGGAGATTTTCCGCACCAGCACGTGATCGCGCAGCATGCGGCCCATGTTCAGCGCCGACACGATGGCGATCATCAGCGGCAGACCCTCCGGCACCGCCATGACGATGATGATGACCGCGAGTATAACCGCTTCCACCAACTGGTTGAGCAGGCCCATCCAGTTGGCGCAGTAGGCAAGGATACGCGCGGAGTCGAACCCGTTGCGCACCACGATGCGCTCAAACAGCACCGCCAGTGCGATGCCCACGCCGCCGATATATCCAAACCGGCTGATGCCGCCGGCCAGTCTTGTCAGTTTCACTTTCAACGGCGAATCGCGCTCGCTGTCCACCTGAAGCTCGCCCGCAATCTGCCCGTAGACCGAATGGTCACCCACCGTGGTGACGCGCATCACCGCATTCCCCGTGCAGACCACCGAACCGCAGAAAACCTGATAGGGATCAAGGAAATCCATTCCGCCGTTTTGCTCGATATAGTTTTCCGGCATCACGACCTTCTCGGCTTCCTTGGCCTCGCCGTTGAGGATAGACTGATCCACTTTCAAGCTGCCGCGCACCAGCGCGCCGTCCGCCGGCACACGGTCTCCCGCCTGGAGCAGCACGCAGTCGTCCACCACAAGTTCGGTGATGGGCAGTTCTACGATCTCTCCGTTTCGATAGACTTTGCAGCGAATAGCCGCCGCCTCGGCCTGCAAGCGCCGGAACGCGTTCTCGTTGCGGTATTCCGAAAAGGTAGATACCAGCGTGGCCAGCAGCACCGCCGCCGCGATGCCCAGCGATTCATACCATCTGGTCTGCCCCAGGATGGCAAACAGCACGTTCACGGCCAGTGCGACACAGAGAATACGGATCATCGGGTCACCCAGATTGGTCCGGAATTTCATCCAGAACCCCTCCTGCATCTTCTCCGTGATACGGTTTTCACCGTACTGCGCGCGGGATGCGCGCACCTGCGTGTCGTCCAAGCCTAAAATTTCCATGATCGTCCTCCCTGCACATGCCTGTATCAACAGTTTGCCCGGCAGGTCCGCCATTCACGCAGGCGGCCCGCACAGGTATCCCACTCTTCTTTTTTCGACAAAGCGGGTTTGCAAAAAGCCGGCACCGCCGTTTCCGGCGCTGTCGGCTTTTGAATGATCGAACGTGCTCAGCGCGTTTTGAGCGCGATAGCCGCTTTGGCTTTTTCCACCAGGTGCTCCGCGGTCAGCCCGTAATAGCGCAGCACTTCCAGCGCCGGACCGGACCGGCCGAACGTATCCTCCACGCCCACGCGCAGCACCGGCACCGGGCAACTCGCCGACACCGACTCGCAGACCGCACCGCCCAGTCCCCCGATGATGTTGTGCTCCTCGGCGGTGACGATGGCGCCGGTTTCCCGCGCGGCGGCGGCAAGCAGATCATCGTCGATGGGCTTGATGGTGGGAATGTCCAGCACTCGCGCATGGATACCCTCGCCCGCAAGCAGATCGGCGGCGACAAGCGCCTGTTCCACCATCAGGCCGGTAGCCGCGAGCGTCACGTCGTGTCCCTCGCGCAACGGGTAACCTTTCCCGATTGTAAAGACATAGTCCCCTTCGTTGAACACCACCGGCACAGGCAAACGCCCGAAGCGCAGGTAGACCGGCCCTTTATAGGCAGCCGCCGCGCGTACGGCCGCCCGCGCCTCCACCGCATCCGCCGGGGAGATGACCGTCATGCCCGGGATGGTGCGCATCAGTGCGATATCCTCGCAGCACTGGTGGGTGGCGCCGTCCTCACCGACCGACAGGCCCGCGTGGGTGGCACCGATCTTGACATTCGCATGCGTATAGCCAATGGAGGTGCGCACCTGCTCGAATGCGCGGCCGGCCGCAAACATGGCGAATGTGCTGGCAAAAACGATCTTGCCCGTCAGAGCGATACCCGCAGCGGCAGCCATCATGTTGCTCTCGGCGATACCGCAGTTGATGTGGCGCTCCGGGAATGCTTTCTGGAACAAATCCGTCTTGGTGGATTTGGAAAGATCGGCGTCCATCACCACCAGGCCGGGATACTCCGCGCCCAGTTTCGCCAGCGTTTCACCATAGGCCTGCCTGGTTGCAATCCGTTTTATTTCCGCCATCAATATCCCGCCTCCAGTTTTGCCTGCGCTTCGCCCAGTTCTTTCATCGCCTGTTCATATTGCTCTTTATTCGGCGCGGTGCCGTGCCACGCTGCCATGTCCTCCATAAACGACACGCCCTTGCCCTTGACCGAGCGCGCCACGATGATGGTGGGCTTGTCCTGAACGGTTTTGGCCAGGGTATACGCCGCGTCGATGGCGTCGAAGTCGTGCGCGCCGATTTCGAGGACATGCCAGCCAAACTCCCGGAACTTGCCCGCGATGGGCAGCGGAGACATGACATCCTCCACGCACCCGTCGATCTGCAGGCCGTTGAAATCCACGAAAGCGACCAGGTTGTCCAGCTTATAGTGCGCGGCGAACATCGCCGCTTCCCAGACCTCGCCCTCTTCCAGCTCCCCATCGCCGAGGATGGCGTAGGTGCGATAGGCCTTGCCGAAAATCTTGGCGGAAAGCGCCATGCCGCAGGCAGCCGAAATGCCCTGCCCCAGCGAACCGGTGGACATATCCAGCCCCGCGACATCCAGCATGTTGGGGTGCCCCTGAAGCGGGCTGTCGATATGCCGGAAGCCGCGCAGCCAATCCACGGGGAAAAACCCCTTCATCGCCAGCGCCGCATAGACGGCCGGCACACAGTGCCCTTTGGACAGGACGAACCGGTCGCGATCCTCCCAGTCCGGGCGCGACGGGTCGATGTGCAGTTCATGAAAATAGAGATAGGCGACCACATCGGCGATCGACAGCGAGCCGCCGGGATGTCCGGACTGTGCGGCGTAAACTTCCTCGATCACATATTTGCGGATCTGCAGTGCCTTTTGGGCCAACTCCGCTCTGCGCTGTTCCTCCAATGGTTTTTATCCTCCTGAAATTTTCCTGCCGGACGGACGCGGTCCTGCCCGTCATGCATTGGCGGCTTTCTCCAGCCGCTCATCAATACAGTTTATAAAATCAGCCACTGCGCCCAGCTTGCACGGACCAACCACCACATCCGCGGCTGCCTTGACATCATCGGGCGCTCCCGCAGGCGCGGCGCTGAAGGCTGCCGTGCGCAACAGCGTGAGATCGTTATAATAATCGCCGATGGCGAAAATATGCTCTTTCTCGATTTGGAGAAGCGAGGCGAGATGCAGCACCGTGGTGCCCTTGGAAACATTCCGCGGCAACACCTCCAGAAAATGCGTGCTGGAAAAGACCATATCCCAGCCGTGGTTGGGCGCTTTGCCTGCAAAATCCGCAAAGACCGGCAGCCGGTCTTCCTCCGCTGCGAAGATCATTTTATGCCAACCGCTTCTGGGCGCGTGGTCGAGATCGGTGATGACATAATGCAGCCGCTCGTTGTTGGTGTGCCTGCGGGTGGCCGTGCTTTCGTGCACAATGTAGACGGCATCGTCCGTGATAAGCTCCACGCCCACCTCCGGAAAGCGACGAATGGCTTCCCGTGCCAGTTCCGTCACCGCTGCGGGCAGGTCTGCGCTCCACACGAACCGCTTGTTGGCATAATCGAAAATGACCGCGCCGTTATACAAAATGCAGGGCGTGTTGACCTCCACACGGTCCAGAAACGCGCCCGCAGAAGAGTGCGTGCGGCCAGTGGCGAATGCAAAATGCCCGCCGCCTTCCATAAATGCGCGTGCGGCTTCAATGTTGCGCGCGGGCATCTCAAAGGTCTCGGTAATGAGCGTGCCGTCCATGTCCGATACGAGCAGATACCCTTCATACGGCAGATTTCTCGACATACGGCCCTCCTGTATTGAGCCGGCGGCGTACCGCACGCCGGCCGCTTTGCAAACCGGGTTTTTCGCGGTCCCTCCCGCATGCGCGCGGGCCGTTCCGCATCTACCATATTATCATACCGCGGGTCATGTCGCAAGGGTAGTGAGAAATTGCCGGAAATACGCGGGTAGTTCGCTGGTAAATTCCATATAACGGCCGGTGGACGGGTGGACGAAGCCCAGCGTGCGCGCGTGCAGACATTGCCCCCGCAGGCCGCACAGCGGCTTGCCATAAACGGGATCGCCCGCCACAGGATGCCCGATATAGGCCATGTGCAGCCGAATCTGGTGCGTACGGCCGGTTTCCAGCCGCAGCCTCAGGTGGGTATAATGCGTATAACGACGCAGCACCGTGTAATGCGTGACGGCGTGACGGCTGTTTTTCTGCGTGACGGCCATACGCTTGCGGTTGGTGGGGTGGCGGCCCACCGGCGCATCCACCGTGCCGCTGTCTTCCTTGATGACGCCACAGACCACCGCTTCGTATTCCCGCAGAAAGCTGTGCGCCTTGATCTGCGCGGCAAGACTCTGGTGCGCGCGATCGTTCTTGGCCACCATCAACAAACCGCTGGTGTCTTTATCAATGCGGTGGACGATGCCCGGCCGCAGCACGCCTCCGATGCCGGACAAGCTGTCCCCACAATGGAAGAGCAGCGCGTTCACCAGCGTGCCGTCCGGGTTGCCCGCGCCCGGGTGCACCACCATGCCCTGCGGCTTGTTCACTACCAGCAGATCGTCGTCCTCATAGACGACCTCGATCGGGATGTCCTGTGCTTTCGCTTCAAGCGGCACCGGATCCGGAAACTCGACCACGATCTCGTCACCCGCGCGCATGCGGTCGTGCTTGCCGGCAGGTTTGCCGTTAAGCGTGACCAGCCCACATTCCAACAGCTTTTGCAGACCGGAGCGTGTCTGATCCGGACACAAACGGGCGAGCGCCCTGTCCAGCCGCTCGCCCGCCTGTTCCATACCGGCCACAAAGGTCTGCCGCGTCATCGTGCGCCCCGTTTTTCCTGCAACAGGAAACACAGGCAGAGCAGCACCGCGCCCACAACCACAAAACTGTCCGCTACGTTGAATATTGCAAAATGAATGATCTTTACATACAGAAAATCGACCACTTCGCCCGTTGTCAACCGGTCGATGAGGTTGCCGATGCCGCCCGCGATGATGAGGGTGAGTGCCAGATTGCCCAGCCACCCGCGCAGTTTGCCCGCAAACAGCACCCAAATGCATACGCCAACCAGCACGATGGTAAAGCCTGCCAAGAGCCAGCGGCCAAACGCCAGCGTATCAAACAACGAGAACGCCGCGCCGGTGTTGCGCAGATAATACAGATGCAGAAGCGGCCCAAGAACGGGAATGTCCTCCCCCAACTGCATGTGGGCGACCACCGCCAGCTTGGTCAGGCGATCGGCCGCCACCAGTGCAGCCGCGAGCAACAGCCAGATCCACGGCGCGACGCCGCATCTGCTTCGGCCATATCCGCGCCTTCGAGAGGCAAACATGCTCCGTCTCATTCCACGATCCCCGCACAACGGCTGCAAAGAGTGGGATGTTTCGTCGACTGCCCTACCGTGTCGCTGTAGACCCAGCAGCGTTCGCACTTCTCCCCGTGCGCGTGCGCCACTGTAACCGACAGGCCCTCTACGTCGCCCTGGAACGCGCCCGTGCCCTCTTTTTCCAGATGCACGCCGGAAACGATGAACACAGCGGGCAGCTCTTCCACCACGGACTGGAGGAAGTCGTACAGTTCGCCGGCGGCATACAGCGTCACTTCCGCTTCGAGCGAGCCGCCGATCTCATGCGCCGTACGGGAAAGCTCCAGCGCTTTTTTCACATCGTCGCGGATGGTGTGGATGCGCTCCCAGCGACCGGTAAACGCTTCGTCGAACGACTCGCCCGAGAGCGACGGCATGCCCGCGTACAGCACGCTTTCCTGCTCTGCGTCGTGCGGGAGATACTGCCAGATTTCCTCGGCTGTGAAGACGAGAATGGGCGCCACCAGCCGGGTAAGCGAATCAAGGATGCGGTGGATGACGGTCTGCGCCGCGCGGCGGGAAACCGAATCCGCCTTTTCGACATACAGCCGGTCCTTGAGCACATCCAGATAGAAGTTGGACATATCCACCACACAGAAATTGTGCACCGCGTGGAAAATAGTGTGGAACTCGTAGTGTTCATACGCCGTGACAACGGTCTTCTGTAGCTCGTCCAGCCGCCACACCGCCCATTTGTCGATGGGCAGCAGCGCGTCGAACGCCACCGCGTCTTTCTGCGGATCAAAGTCCGACGTGTTGCCGAGGATATACCGCGCGGTGTTGCGGATCTTGCGGTAGACTTCCGAAAGCTGCTTGAGGATGTTGTCCGACACGCGGACATCGCCCTGATAATCCGACGATGCCACCCAAAGGCGCAGGATATCCGCACCGAATTTTTTCACAATATCGCCCGGTGCGATGCCGTTGCCCAGACTCTTGGACATCTTGCGGCCTTCGCCGTCCACCACCATGCCGTGGGTGATGACCATTTTATAAGGGGCGACGCCTTTCCACGCGATGCTGGTGAGCAGCGAGGACTGGAACCAGCCACGGTACTGGTCGTTGCCTTCCAGATAAATGTCCGCCGGCCAGTGCAGGTCGGGGCGGGTGGCCAGCACGGCGGCGTGGGTCACGCCCGAGTCGAACCAGACATCCATGACGTCCTGCTCTTTGGCGAACGCGTGCCCGCCGCAGGAGCAGACGGTGCCTCCCGGCAGGATTTCCTCCGCGCTGTATTTCCACCAGGCGTCGGCGCCCTCTTTGCGAAACAGCGCAGCCACCGCGTCGATGCTCTCACGGGTGATGAGCTCCTTGCCGCAGTCCTTGCAGTAAAAAATAGGGATGGGCACGCCCCACAGACGCTGGCGCGAAATGCACCAGTCGCTGCGGTCACGCACCATGCCGGTGATGCGCTCCTCGCCCCATGCGGGCAGCCACTCCACACCGCGGATGGCCTCGAACGTTTTTTCCTTGATGTCGTCCACCGAGCAGAACCACTGTTCGGTCGCGCGGAAAAGCACCGGATGCTTACAGCGCCAGCAGTGCGGATACTGGTGGGTGATGTGCTCCGTCGCAAAAAGCGCACCGGTCTCTGCGAGGTGTTCCCGGATGGCCTTGTTTGCCTTGTCGGTGGTCAGCCCCTCGAACGGGCCGGCGTCTTTGGTCAGGCGACCCTTGTCATCCACCGGCACCACAATGGGCAACTGCGGATAATTCCGGCAGACCTCGAAGTCCTCCACGCCGTGTCCCGGCGCGGTATGCACGCAGCCGGTGCCGCTTTCCAGCGTAACGTGGCCGCCCACGATAACCAGCGACTGCCTGTCCAGGAACGGATGCTTCGCGGTGATGCCCTCAAGCTCTGCTCCGGGAATGGTGCCGAGCACTTCATAGTTTTCCACGCCGCCGGCCTGCATGGCTTTTTCGGCCAGCGCTGCGGCCACCACATAACAGGAATCACCCGCGCGCACCAACGCGTAGTCAAACTCCGGCCCGAGGCAGATAGCCACGTTGCCCGGCAATGTCCATGTGGTAGTCGTCCAGATAATGAAATAGGTGCTGCCGGGCTTTGCGCCGAGCGGATAGAGCTTGCCGTGGTCATCCGTCACTTCAAATTTGACGTAGACGGAATCGCATGGGTCTTCCGCGTATTCGATCTCCGCCTCTGCGAGAGCTGTCTCGTCGTGCGGGCACCAGTAGACCGGCTTGAGCCCTTTATAGATATAGCCTTTGAGCGCCATTTCGCCAAAGACCTCGATCTGCCTTGCCTCGAATGCAGGGTTGAGCGTGCGGTAGGGATGTTTCCAGTCGCCGATAACGCCCAGCCGCTTGAACTGTTCCGTCATCACTTCGATATGGGAAAGCGCAAAATCCCGACAATGCCCGCGAAACTCCGCCGGATCATCGCTGCGCCGGTTCAGACCCACCTTGTCGATCGCCTTGCGCTCGATGGGCAGGCCGTGCGTGTCCCACCCCGGCACATAAGGCGCTTTGAAGCCGGACATATTTTTGTAGCGCATGATGAAATCCTTGAGGATCTTGTTCATGGCCGTGCCGAGATGGATATCACCGTTGGCATAGGGCGGACCGTCGTGCAACACAAAGAGGGGCTTGCCCTCGTTGTGCCGCATCAGGGCATTCCAGAAATCCTGCTCTTCCCACTTTTTGAGCAGCTCCGGCTCTTTCTGGGGCAGGCCCGCCCGCATGGGGAATGCCGTCTTCGGCAGGTTCAGCGTATTGTTATAATCCTCAGGCATGGGTACACGTCGCTCCTTATCCGATGTTTACGAAAAGCGAAAACCGTTCCGCTGCAGACGCCGGGGCGCCTGTTCATTCTTCCTCTTGCTCGCCGTCCGCCGAGAACGGGACATATTCCCCCGTCTGCTCGTCATAGCGCATGTTCAGCCGCACGGACACGGTGTTCATGGGTTTTGCAGTCTCCCCGGCAGGCGCCTGTGCGGCGGCGGCTTCCTCTTGTGCGGCAGGCTGCGCCTCTTCTTCCAGGGCAGGTGCAGCAGCCGGTTTTTCTTCAGCAGCCGACGCTGCCGTGGTATCGGCCGTCGGTGCTTCGTTTTCATTCTTTGCAGGCTCCGCAGTGCCTGCGGGCGCTTCCACCGGTATGGCGCCGATCAGCTCCAGATGTGCGCGGTAGATATCCAACAGCTTGGAGCGGAATGCGGCGACTTCCGTTTTCATGCGCGTCAGTTCTTCTTTTTCCTGCACGATCTGAATCTGCACACTGCCGGTGAGACGGTCGGCCTTGGTGCGCGCTTCCACCAGAATTTCTTCCGCCTGCGCCTTTGCATCGTGCACCAGCGAGTCGGCAAACTTCTGAGCGCTCAGCAGTGCGTCACGCAGGCTGTCCTTATCGGCTTCCACTTCCGCCGCCTGTGTGCGCAGCGCTTCGACCTGCCGCTTGAGGTCGCCGTTTTCGCGCGTCAGCTGCGTAAAAGCGTTGGCCGCTTCCGTCAGGAACGCCTCCACTTCCGTGGTTTTATAGCCGCCCATGCGCGTTTTTTCAAACCGCTTATTTAAAAGTTCACCCGACGTCATGCCGCCGCCTCCTCATTTCCTGTTACACATACTTGCGCGCCGCGAAGCGCAGCCGCCCTTTCCGCGTGGGCGGGCCGAGTTCATCCACGACAAAGCGGCCACAGCCGCGGATGGACAGCGAAGCGCCGGGCGGCACCCGGCAAGCCCGGTCGGTCACCGTTCGAAAATCCAACGCCACCCGCCCGGCCGTGATACCGTCCTCCGCCTGGGTACGGGAGCAGCCGGTGAGTGCGGCAACCACGCAGTCGAGCCGTTCGGAAGCGACAGTGCCGCCGATCTCCGCAAAATGCGCTTCACGACGCACATCCCCCTCATACGGCTCGCAGGAAACGCCGATACGCCCCACACGGGAAAGGTTGGACCGTACGAAAGCGGCCACCGCGTTTTCCAAAAACGCCACGCAGTCGTTTGAACGTACGACAAGGTCGCCCACCTTTTCGCGTTTGAGGCCCAGCGAAAGCAGCGCACCCAGAAAATCACGATGGTTCAGTTCCGCACCTTTCCAGATGATCTGCACCGCTGTAATGGGAAACGCCGCGCCGTCCGGCACCTCTTCCTGCGGGAAGACGCCGAGCATCCGGCGCTCCGCGTCCGCATAACCGCCCCAGAGCAGAAACGATGCATCAGCATGCTTTGCCGACAGATGCCGCAAAACGGCCGCCTGTTCCCGCTCGTCGAGGAACCCGACGAAACGGGCCGCGTACCGCCCCACCGCCCGCAACGCATCGTCTGCGCGCGCAAAAAGCAGACTGTCGTCTGTTCCTGGCATTTTCAAAAGCGTCACCTTGTCAATGGAGCATCGTGAAAAAGACGCCGAACAGCATGTTGATGATCCACTGGAGCAAACTCAAAGCAATCCAGGCTACGATCGGGGAAAAATCCACCGGCAGACGGCTGAGGGCGGGAATGCGCATCAGCAGATGCCGGAAAGGGGCCAAAACCGGCTCAGTGAGCGCGACGATGAGACGTCCCACATGCGACTGAATCAACTGCGGCACCCACGAAATGAGCACCCTGACCAGAATCAACGCATTGATGATCCAAATCAGGCCGCCAAACGCACGCAGAAGCCCATAACTCAAAGCGTAAGCCAATCCATCCCCTCCACAGCAAAAACGGTGCGGCGTACGGCACCGAAATGAAAAGCCGCCCCACCATCAAACAGGGCGGCGCCCGAAACATGCCTGCCGACAGGCAGGATGCCGGATTTTTCAGAAGAACACGCCGTTGTTTTCCAGTTCGTCCAGCAGGTCGCCCACGATATCCACGTTATACGGCGTGATAATGAACGTACTGTTGGCCACGCGCTTGATCTGGCCGTTGTTGGCATACGCCACGCCGCTGAGAAAATCAACGATCCGGCGCGACACATCCTTGTTGGTGGACTCCAGATTGAGCACCACGGTGCGTTTGTCGTTGAGGTGATCGGCCACGCCCACCGCGTCGTCGAAGCGCTCCGGCTTAATGAGCACTACCTGAAGCTGCGCCGTAGTGTGGATGTTGACCACTTTGTTGTTGCGGCGGACATCTTCGGTGCGCGCACCCGCTTTATCCGGCGCTTTCGCCAGCAGATCAACTTCTTCTCCCATATCCTCGTAATCTTCTTCTTCTGCGGTCATAAAATTTTTGAGTTTTTCCATCAGGCTCATCGCCGTCTACCTCCTGCAGTGTATGGTCTTATCTTCTGCCAAAAATCGCGGTTCCAACCCGCACCATTGTGGAGCCTTCCTCGATTGCGATATCAAAATCACCGGACATCCCCATGGAGAGGATGTGCATAGATACATTATCCGATTTTTTGGGTGCAATGTCAATAAACAGTTTGCGCATTGCCCGAAAATAGGGGCGAACCGCCTCTTTGTCGGCGCAGACGGGGGGGACGGCCATCAACCCGCAGACCCGCAGATGGGGAAAACCGGCCGCCGCTTCCAACAGCGCGGGCAGGTCCTGGGGCGGCACGCCCGATTTGGCTTCCTCACCGCCGATATTGACCTCGATGAGCACATCCATCCGCAGGCCGCGTTTGGCCGCCTGCTTGTCGATCTCCTCCGCGAGATGGACGCTGTCCACCGACTGGATCATCGCCACTTTGTCAATCACCTGCCGGACCTTGTTGGTCTGCAAATGGCCGATGAGATGGGCGCACTGCCCTTCGCCCAAGCGGATGTCCGGCAGCTTGCCGAGCAACTCCTGCACGCGGTTTTCACCGAATACGCGCACGCCGTGCACCAGCGCGGCATTCACATCCGACGCAGGCATGGTCTTGGTTACCGCCACCAGCGTGACCGCGTCCGCACTGCGGCCGGACACGCGCGCCGCCTGCTCGATGCGCGCCCGCACGGCGTCGAGGTTGCGCGCGATTTCCTGCGCGCGCGCAGTCTGCTCACTGGAGCAATTCTCCGTCATGTAAATCATCCCTGTTCGTAATGATGGCATCATAGACCTGCAGCCTGCCGGTATCGGAAGGATCGACCGTCGAGATCGTGTAGCCGTTCCCGCTGAAAACGGGGACGATCGTGCGAAACCGGGCCGTGTCGCCGTCCTGCACGAACACGCCCTTTTTCCCGCCGATCACGCTGATATAGCGGTTGTCCACCCGCAGGCCGGTATAGCTCTGTATGATGATATGCACACTCTGGCGACGGATGACGGCCAGCTTCTGGGTCATGGAGCTGCAGAGGAAGACTGCGGCGTACTGGTTCCCCGTGGGGTTGAGCGCCAGCACGGTGGCGGGCACCGCATCCTCGCTGGAAAGTGCAAAACGCAGATCCACCTGCCCGTTCTCGGCCAGCCGGTGCGCCTCGTTTGGCGTGAGGAGCGCAGCGACATACCATTCAAAGTCCGACACGACCTTGCCGGCCGCGCCAGAAGGCGGCGTCACCTTTTCCGTCAGGAGCTTCTGCACATCCGCCGGTTTGATGGACGCGATATTTGCGACGTTATACGCGCCCTCATACCCGTCCGCCGTCTGCACAAAATAGCCCGCGACCGGAGCGGTGAGCGGCTGCCCGGCCCCGCCGATCTTCGCTTTGAGCGCATCCGCTTGCTTTTGCAGGGTGGCGATGGCGCCGCCGAAATCGCTGACGGCGCCGGTAGCAAGCTGCTTGCGGTTGAGATAATTCAAGAGGCTGGTACCCGCGTCTGAAAGGCCATCCAAGTTGGAACCGGCGGTCTGATCGGCCAGCCGGAGAAAATCCTCGCGCAGCGCCGCGTCCAGCACGCTCACATCCGTCACACCCGCGCTGCCGGTATCGCCCAGATTCTGCAGACGGGTGATCTGGTCCTGCACGGCCTGGAGCGCCTGCTCGTTCTGCGCGTCCTGCTCGGTGGGGTAGATATTGGCCACCACACCGCCTTTGGACACCCGTTCGCCGTTATCGCGCGTATAATCAATGACGCCGGACGCCGTGTTCTGCAACAGCGTTTCCTGATGCAGCGCGACGGCGTCGGCGGTGATGCTGTCCTGCACGGTGGAGATCGTGACCCGCTGCGTGCGCACGGGGTGGTAGAGCGCCCGGTAGGCCTGGTACCCGACATAGGTGAGCAAAAACAGCGAAAGCCCCACGCGCAGCAGCCATTTGAGCGAGCTGTTCATGTGCATGGCCGTCAGACGTGCTCTTTAGCGGGCGCGGTGGCACTGTCCAGAATGGAGACCGGGCGCACCGGAATCACGGTGGAGATGGCATGCTTATAGACCAGATCCTGCTTGCCGTCGCTTTCGAGGATCACGGTGAAATTATCAAAGCCTTTGACCACGCCTTTGAACTGATACCCGTTGGTGAGAAAAATGGTGACGGGAATCTTGTCCTTGCGCACCTGGTTGAGAAATACGTCCTGTAAATTCATTGCCTTCTGCATATTGTTTCCTCCAAAGAGACCGGCCCGTCCGAAAGCAGGGAATGATGCCTTTCTGCACGGCGGAAGACCGCTCCGGTTTTGTGTACAAGCACCAGAGAGTATTGCCTAATTATAGCATAGAATGCGCGCATTATCTATGCCGCGCACGGCCTGTTCACAAATTATTTCAAAATTTCCCATTCCGATTTCAAGCCAGAGGATGTCTTTTTCGCGGCGAAACCAGGTCATCTGCCGCTTGGCATACCGCCTGGTGGCGCGCTTGACGGCCTCCACGGCGTCTTCCAGCGCGCATTCCCCGCGCAGGTATCCCGCCAGCTCCTTGTAGCCGATGGCCTGCATAGCGGTGCCGCCCCGCACATCTTCGCGCGCAAAGAGCGCTTTTGCTTCGTCCAACAGGCCGGCGGCCATCATCCCGTCCACCCGGGCGTCGATCTTCGCATAAAGCGCGGCGCGGTCGGCGGCATACAGCCCGACGCGAAACGTGCAGTAGGGCGAAGGCGCCAGCCGGGAACGGCGCTGAAGCTCGGACATGGTGACGCCGTCGGTCTCATAGACCTCGATGGCGCGAATGATGCGCCCGATGTTGTGCGGGTGCAGCCTTTCGGCGGTTTCCGGATCAAACGCCGCCAGCTTTGCCAGCAGAGACTCCCCACCCCGCTCCTCCGCTTCCCGCCGCAGGCGGGCGCGCAGCGCGTCGTCCCGCCCGGTCTCCTCAAAGGCGCGCCCGAGCAGCAGCGAATCGACATACAGCCCGGTGCCGCCGGCCACCACGGGCACCCGCCCGCGCGCGTGGATATCCGCGATGCACGCGCCCGCCAGCGCCACATACTCGGCCACGCTGCATGGCTGCGCCGGGTCACGCATACCGATGAGATGGTGCGGCACGCCGCGCCTTTCCTCCGGCGTGGGCTGCGCGGTGCCAACGGCCATGCCCTTGTAGATCTGCATGGAATCCGCCGAAACCACCTCGCCGCCGTAATGCAGCGCCAGCTCCACAGCCAGCCGGGTTTTGCCGCTGGCGGTGGAACCCACCACGGCGAGGACGGGAATCTGCTCCAACGGCGCACCTCCTGTTTCATCCAAAGTATAGCATCCGCCGCCGGCGCCGAATACTGCAATGTTTTAGAAAAAGCCCGCACAGCCAGGTCATGCCCGGCCGAACTGCTTTTCGATCTCCCCGCGCGTGAGCACGAACGCCACCGGCCGGCCGTGCGGGCAGTAGCGCACATCGTCCAGCTCCAGCACGCGCTTTGCCAGCCGGGCGGCCTCCTCCGGGCCGGTTTTGTCTCCGGCCTTGACGGCGGCACGGCAGGCCACCGAATGGTACAGCTCGTCGATACGCTCGGGTGTGAGATCTTTGCCGAAACCCGCCAGCTTGC
Source organism: Ethanoligenens harbinense YUAN-3 (assembly GCF_000178115.2). Lineage (NCBI taxonomy): Bacteria > Bacillati > Bacillota > Clostridia > Eubacteriales > Oscillospiraceae > Ethanoligenens > Ethanoligenens harbinense. Next base: position 745,699 of record NC_014828.1, on the reverse strand, counting down.
CCGCCAGTTCCTCCACGGCGGGAACGATCTCGCTCTCGCGCAGATAAACCGGCGCGGAACGCACCAGCACCGTGGCGCCGCCGAAATCCTCCATATCGAAGCCCGTCTCCCGCAGCAGCGCAAAATTTTCGAGCACCGCCGCGTATTCTTCTCGCGCAAGCGTGACCGCCCGGGGCGCCAGCAATAGCTGCCCTGCCGCCTGCCCCTGCTTTTTGATTTCCTCATAAAGGATACGCTCATGGGCGGCGTGCTTGTCGATGAGATAGAGGGCGTCGCCTTCCTCCACAAGGATATAGGTCTCAAAGCACTGCCCCACCACGCGCAGCGCGGGAGGCTGCACACCCTCCTCCACGGCGGGCGGTGCGGTGACGACCTGCTCGGACACGGTTTGCTGCGGGCTGCCTGTTTCCACCGGAACATCCGGATGTGTGGAAAGCCCGCCCGTGTGCGGAACGGTATGGCCCGCCTCCGGCGCGGCACCGGGGGCAGCCACGGGAGAATCCACCGCCCGCGCGACCGTTTGCCCGCCTGCTTTCGACAACGGAGATGCCCGGAATGCGGAAGCGGGTCTGTCGGGCCACTTCGGCAGCGCGGGCGGCAGCGAGAGCTCCGGCTCCGATGCTTCCACCCGGCCACCCGCCACGGGGGTATAGGCCGTGACCGCGCCCGCGCGCATGGTGCCCATTCCGTGGTTTCCGGGCGCGAAATGCAACTGGCTGCCGCCCGGCGCCGCGAACGGGGCGGGTTTGGCCTGCTCCGTTCCGGGCAGCCGCAGGGCGGGGCGCGTGTCTTTTTCGGCAATGGTGTTCTTCACCGCGTAATAGACGGCCTCGAACACGGCGTGCTCGTCGGCAAATCGCACCTCCGTCTTGGCTGGGTGGACGTTCACATCCACCAGAGCGGGCGGCAGGGCGATGTGCAGCACGCAACCCGGAAAACGCCCGACCATGATGCTGCCCTTATACGCCTGCTCAAGCGCCGCCATCGCCGTGCGGGATTTGACCAGCCGCCCGTTGAGGAAGAAAAACTGCATGTTGCGGTTGGCGCGGGCGCTCACCGGTTTGAGAACAAAGCCCGTGATCCGCACGCTGCCCAGCGCATAGTCCACCGGCAGCAGATCGCGCGCGAAATCGCGCCCCAGCACGGCATGGACGGCGGAGAGCAGCTTGCCGTCCCCCGGCGTGTGGAGTTCCTCGCGCCCGTCTTTGATGAATTTGAGCGAGATTTCCGGATGTGAAAGCGCCAGCCGTTCGGCCACGGCGCGCACGGCGTTGCCCTCGGTGACGTCTTTTTTGAGGAATTTCATCCGCGCGGGCGTATTGTAAAACAGGTCGCGCACGAGGATGGTAGTGCCCTGCGGACAGCCCGCCGGGCCCTGCTCAAGCACCTCGCCGCCCGCAAGGGCGATGCGCGTTCCCTCCAGTTCGTCCGCCGTGCGGGTGATGAGCTCCACCTTCGACACCGCCGTGACAGACGCCAGCGCCTCGCCGCGGAACCCCAGCGTGCCGATAGCCTCAAGGTCGCCGTCGGTATGCACCTTGCTGGTGGCGTGACGCAGAAACGCGGTGGCGACGTCCTCCGCCGGGATGCCGCTGCCGTCATCGGTGACGCGGATGAACCGCACGCCGCCGTTCTGGATCTCCAGCGTGAGCGCGGCCGCCCCCGCGTCGATGGCGTTTTCCAGCAGCTCCTTCACCACGGAAGCGGGGCGCTCCACCACTTCGCCCGCCGCAATTTTTTCCGCCACCGCTTTGGGCAGAACCTGAATCCGGTTCATCCGTCCACCGCCTTTCTATGGAATCTGGAATCACTCTAACACAATTTTATGCGTCGTCTTTTGCAATGCGGCAAAGCTCGAACAGCAGGTTGAGCGCCTCGATGGGCGTGAGCGCGTTGGCGTCGATGCCACGCAGCCGCCCCAGCACATCCTCCGCCTTGGGGTTCATCAGCGCCATCTGCGCAGGCGCGGCTTCGACGGCGGCGCGCTTCCGCCCGGCGGGAACCGCCACCGGCTGCCCGGCTTCCAGCTCGCGCAGGATTTCCCGGGCGCGCGTGACCACGCGGGCGGGGATGCCCGCCAGCTTGGCCACCTCGATGCCGTAACTGTCGTCCGCGCCGCCGGGAATGATGCGCCGCAGGAAGGTTAGCTCCTCGCCGTGCTTTTTGACCGCCACGCTGTAGTTGCGCACGCCGGAAAGCTGGTCTTCCAGCACCGTCAGCTCATGGTAATGGGTGGCAAACAGCGTTTTTGCACCGCAGCGTTTGAGGTCGGCCACATGCTCGACCACCGCGCGCGCGATGCTCATACCGTCGAACGTGGAGGTGCCGCGCCCGATCTCGTCGAGCAAAACAAGACTGTTTTGAGTGGCGTTTTCCAAAATGGAGGCCACCTCGGTCATCTCCACCATGAAGGTGGACTGCCCGGAGGCAAGATCGTCCGACGCGCCCACGCGGGTGAAGATGCTGTCCACCACGCCAATGTGCGCGGCAGACGCGGGCACGAAGCTGCCGATCTGCGCCATGAGCGTGATGAGCGCCACCTGCCGCATATAGGTGGACTTGCCCGCCATGTTCGGCCCGGTGATAATGGCCACACGGTCGCCGTCCATGTCGAGCTCGGTGTCGTTGGGCACGAACGGAACACCCGAAAGGATGGCTTCCACCACGGGATGCCGCCCGTCTTTGATGGAAATGCGCCCGTCCACCCCGAGATCGGGGCGGCAGTAACGGTTCATTGCCGCCGCCTGTGCGAAGGAACAGAGCACATCCAGCCCCGCCAGCGCGCCGGCCGTGGACTGGATGCGGTGGAGCTGCTCCGCCACCTGCCGGCGCACTCCGTCGAACACATCGTACTCAAGCTGCACCACACGCTCTTGAGCGCCCAGCACGCGGCCCTCCAGTTCCTTGAGCTCCTGAGTGATGTAGCGCTCACAGTTTGTAAGCGTCTGCTTGCGGATGTAATCCTCCGGCACCTGCGCGATGTTCGATTTGGTGACCTCGATGTAATACCCGAACACGCGGTTATAGCCGATCTTGAGGTTTTTGATGCCGGTCTTTTCCTTTTCCCTTGCTTCGACCTCGGCAAGGAAACCCTTGCCCCCGCGCATGATCTCGCGCAGGCTGTCGATCTCCGCGTGGTAGCCGGGACGGATGAGCCCGCCCTCCCGCACTGAAACGGGCGGGTCTTCCTCGACGGCTTTGGTAATCAGCTCAAAGAGATCGGGCAGAGGGTCGATGTTGCGGGCAATATCGGACAACAGGCGCGCCTTGCAGGGCGCGACGCGTTCTTTCAGCCCCGGCAGCCGCCCGATGGTTTCGGCCAGAGCACGCAGCTCCCGGGCGTTGGCGGTGCCGTAGACGATGCGTGTCATCAGGCGCTCGAGGTCGTGCACGCCGTCGAGGATTTCCATCACGTCCTCGCGCAGCACCGCATCGGAAAACAGCTCGTCCACCGCCGCCAGACGGCGCGTGATGGGGCCGGGGTGCAGCAGCGGCTGCTCGATCCAGGCCCGGAGCAGGCGCTTGCCCATGGCCGTTTTGGTGCGGTCGAGCACCCAGAGAAGTGTGCCGCGCTTCTCCCGCCCGCGCAGGGTCTCGCAGAGCTCCAGATTGCGGCGGGTGGAGAGATCCAGCCGCATAAACTGCGCGTCACTGTAGACATCGAGCTGGTTTAAGCGCTCCAGCCCGGTGATCTGGGTTTGCCGCAGGTAGGCAAGCAGGGCGTTCAGCGCGCGGACGGCCGGCTCTTTGCCGTCGAGTTCCAGCGCGGCGGCGTCCGGCTTGCCAAACTGCGCGCAAAGGGGCGCAACGTCCGGCGAGAACGCTTCTTCCTGCGGCTGCGTGACCGACGCGCCCAGCCGTTCCCTCGCAAAGCGCTCCACGCCCGCCAGCGCCAGCGAGCCGCCGTTGAACAGAACCTCGCGCGGGGCAAAGCGCCCCAGCTCGCCGGTGAGCTTGACATCCAGTTCCTCGCCCGCGAGCAGCGTGGCGTGCGCCTCGCCGGTGGATACGTCCGCAAAGACCACGCCCGCCTGCCCATCCCGCACACAGACGGCGGCAAGGTAATTATTGCGCGACTCATCGAGCATGCTGCCCTCGATGACGGTGCCGGGCGTGACCACCCGCACGATCTCCCGCTTTACCAGCCCCTTGGCCAGCTTCGGGTCCTCGGCCTGCTCGCAGATGGCGACCTTGTAGCCCTTTTCCACCAGGCGGGCAATATAGTTTTCGCAGCTGTGGTAAGGCACGCCGCACATCGGCGCGCGCTCGTCCAGTCCGCAGTCCTTGCCGGTGAGCGTCAGTTCCAGCTCGCGGGAGGCCAGCCTGGCGTCGTCGAAAAACATCTCATAGAAATCGCCCAGACGGAAAAACAGAATTTCGTCTTTATGCTGCTCTTTCACCGCCATATACTGCCGCATCATCGGCGTCATGTCCGCCATCCCGCACTCCTCCGTCTTTCCGTCTGTTTTCGATCAATGGCAGCCGGGGCAGCCGCCGCAGTCGCCGCCGCAACCGTCTGCGTCCACCTCGCCGCTCACGGCGCGCTGGATCATATTGTTGATCTGCATCAGCAGGCCGTTGAGCTCGCTCTGCGCGGTATGCAGCTCGGCCATCAGCGGTTCGGCCATCAGCGCATCGTAATCCGCCGAAAGCGCTTTGCGCTGCTCGATGAGCGCGGCCGGGTCCTTCACCGGCTGCCGCATGGCGGTGGAAAGCTGCTCTTTGCGGACATTCCACGTCTGTATGCGGCTTTGCAGCGCCCCATCGGCCTCCGCCGCCGCGCGCGCCGCCTGCAGCCGTACGCAGCGCGGGTCCCGCGAGATGGTCTCGACGAGTTCTTTTGCCTTTTCGATCGCGTCCATTCAGACATTCTCCTTTACCGGGACCTGCTTGGGCTCGCCGAGCAGTGTCACGCCCTTCACCTCGGTGAAGGATACCTCGTAAAATCGGCCGGCCGCAGGCGCTGGGAACGACACGGCCACGCCGCTGTCGGTATGTCCGGCGGCCAGCCCGTTTTCCACGTTTTCGGCCAGCACCCGCCCGGCCATGCCCACGTGGGACTCCAGAAACGCGCGGCTTTTCACGCCCTGCGCGGCCAGCAGTTCCTCAAACCAGCGCGCCTTTTCCTCGCGGGCCACGGGGTCGGGCATCTCGGCCGCCGGAGTCCCCTTCCGGGGCGAATACAAAAACGTGTAGAGATTAGCGAAGCCAACCTCTTCCACCAGCGCGAGCGTCTGTTTGAAATCCTCGCAGGTTTCGCCGGGAAAACCGACGATCACATCGCTGGTGAGGCACAGGCCGGGAATGGCCGCTTTCGCGTAAGCGACCAGCTCCCGGTACTGCGCGGCGGTATAGCCGCGGTTCATCTGCCGCAGGATACGGTCGCTGCCGGACTGGAACGGCAGATGCAGACGACGCGAAATCTTCGGGTTGGCCGCGATGGTGTCGAACAGGCGATGCGACGCGTCCTTGGGGTGCGAGGTCATGAAATGCAGGCGGAACTCCCCGGGCAGGGCGGCCAGCTTTTCAAGCAGCTTTGCAAAATCCCAGTCGTTTTGCAGATTTTTTCCATAGGAATTGACATTCTGCCCAAGCAACGTGAGGTCTTTCACCCCCGCGGCAAGCAACTCCTCCGCCTCACGCAGCACCTGCTCCGGCGCGCGGGAATGCTCTCTGCCGCGCACATACGGCACGATGCAATAGGTGCAGAAATTGTTGCAGCCGTTCATCACCGGCAGCCATGCGGTATAAGCGCCGTCCCGCCGGACGGGCACGCCCTCGACCACGCCGTTCTGCTCCTCCAGGTCGAACACGCGGCCGTTTTCGGTCAGCGCGCGCCACAAAAGCTCCGGAAAACGCGGCAGCGCCCCGGTGCCGAACACCAGATCGACGTACGGATAGCTCTGTTTGATCTTTTCGGACACATGCCGCTCCTGCATCATACAGCCGCAGAGCGCGATGAGCATGTCCGGCTTTTTCGCCTTGAAGCCTTTGAGCGCGCCCACGTTGCCCAGCACGCGCTGTTCGGCGTGCTCACGCACCGCGCAGGTGTTGAACAGCACCAGGTCGGCGTCTTTCGGGCTGTCGGTGAAAACATAGCCCATTTCCGAAAGCATGCCGCTGAGTTTTTCACTGTCGCTCACGTTCTGCTGGCAGCCATAGGTGCGCACATACGCTTTTTTCGGCGCCGCGCCCCACAAGCCGCGCACCCGCAATGCATATTGCCGCTGCGTTTCCCAGCCCTTTCCGGGATTTTCTTCCCGCAATTTATTTTCTCCCAATATCCTGTATCCTTAAATCATTTTTGTTATTCCGCCGATACGCCAAACAGGCTGGAAAGCAGCGCCTTGCCGCTCTCCGTCCGGAAATATTTTTCACCGATGGAGGCGGCGGATTCCTTCGACAGGCCGTCTTCCTCAATATTCACCAGAAAATCGGCTTCGATAAGAGCCTGAAAATCCGGGCCGTCCACCTGTGTGTAGCTGTGGTGGTGCCCCACCAGAAAATACACGCGCTCGGCCATTTCGACCGGCACGCCCAGTTCTTCCAGAATGGCGCGCGCCACCGGCGGGCCTTCGATCTCCTGATACCGGCCCGCGGCGGAATGGTATTTCGCTTCGGCGTTGTGAATGCCGATATCATGCAGCACGGCGGCCATCAGCAAATTGGCACGCACGGGGGCGGGCATTTCCTCGTTTCCACCGATCATCTGCGCATAACCATACACTTTCAGCGCGTGGTCGATGCGCCTTGTGTCGCTGCCGTTATAAGAGGCCATGCGCAACAACAGCGCGGCCATCAACTGTTTACTCATCATTCAATCCCCTATATACGCAAAACCGCGCCCGCCGCTCCGGACGAATCCTATCTTTATTATAACGATAATTGCAACCGGCGCAAGCCCCCGGCATGGAACACGCTCTACGAAAAAATACGAAATCATGCCCAAAGAGCTTGACACCGGGCACAAAAGATATATACTAAACATATAGTATTACTAATCGTTGGAGGAACATCATGAAACTGTCTACCAAAGGACGCTATGGATTGCGCGCACTGCTGGATCTGGCCGTGCATGCCGACGGCAGCCATGTTTCACTGTATAACATCGCCGACAGGCAGCAGATCTCGGTCAACTATCTGGAACAGGTGTTTTCCCAACTGCGCAAGGCCGGCTTTGTCCGCAGCGTGAAGGGCGCGCAGGGCGGCTATGCGCTGGCCATGCAGCCGCAGGAGATGACCATCGGCGGCATCCTGCGCGTGCTGGAAGGTAGCCTGCACATCGCCACCGAAGAAACGTCCGGTGAAAACCCGTTGCAGGACTGTATTAAAAAGTATGTATGGGACCGCATCAACGACAGCATCGACCAGGTGGTGGACTCCATCACGCTGGGCGACCTTGTGGAGGAATACCGCAGCGGGCAGGATTACACCATGTTCTACATCTGACCCCTCACCCCAAGCATGGCGTTTCCGATACAACGAGCAGAACAGAAAAGAGGATGACCATGCCAAAGCAGGAAATCGCCACGGAAAACGCGCCCGCAGCCATCGGCCCGTATGCACAGGCCACGCGGTCCGGCCACTTCGTGTTCACGTCCGGGCAAATCCCGGTGAACCCCGCGGACGGAACGATACCGGCCGCGGTGGAGGACCAGGCCAGGCAGGCTCTGGCAAACCTCGGGGCCGTGCTGGAAAAAGCGGGCGCCGGTTTGGAAGATGTGGTGAAAACCACAGTATTCATCCGGCATATGGAGAATTTCGCCGCCGTCAACGCCGTGTATGCCGCCTTTTTCAAAGAGCCGTATCCGGCACGTTCCTGCGTGGAAGTGTCCGCTCTGCCAAAGGGTGTACTGTTGGAGATCGAGGCCGTCGCGTCCTGTTGACGCTCGCCGCGCACGCGCCCGCATATGCCTGCCGACCCCCGGCGGCGGCAGGACTGTATCATTTGGAGGTAAATCACTATGGCGAACATCGCAAAAAATCTCACTGACCTGATCGGCAACACCCCCCTGCTGGAACTGACGGCCTACAACAAACATAACGGGCTGGAAGCCACCATCGTGGGCAAGCTGGAATACTTCAATCCCGCCGGCAGCGTGAAAGACCGCATCGGCTATGCCATGATTAAGGACGCTGAGGAAAAGGGTCTCATCAAAGAAGGCAGCGTGCTCATCGAACCGACCAGCGGCAATACCGGCATCGGGCTGGCGTTCGTCGCGGCGGCCAAAGGCTACCGGCTGATCCTCACCATGCCGGAGACCATGAGCGTGGAGCGCCGCAACCTGCTCAAAGCACTGGGCGCGGAACTGGTGCTCACCCCGGGCGCGGCGGGCATGAAAGGCGCCATCCAAAAGGCCGAGGAACTGGCGGCGCAGACACCCGGCAGCTTTATCCCGCAGCAATTTAAAAACCCGGCCAACCCGGCCATCCACCGCGCCACCACCGCCGAGGAGATCTGGCGCGACACCGACGGCGCCGTCGATATCTTCGTGGCGGGCGTGGGCACCGGCGGAACGGTCAGCGGCGTGGGCCAAGGCCTGAAAGCCAAAAAACCGGGTGTGAAGATCGTGGCGGTGGAGCCATCCGATTCCCCGGTACTGGAAGGCGGCAAACCCGGCCCGCACAAGATCCAAGGCATCGGCGCCGGCTTTGTACCCGATGTGTTCGACCGCAGCGTGGTGGACGAGATTCTCCCCATCACCGGCGACGACGCTTTCGCCGCTTCCCGCAGCCTGGCCAAAGATGAGGGCCTGCTGGTGGGCATCTCCTCCGGTGCCGCCATCCACGCGGCCACTGTGCTGGCCAAGCGCCCGGAAAACAAAGGAAAACTGATCGTGGCGCTGCTGCCGGACACCGGCGAGCGGTATCTCTCCACTACATTGTTCCAGATCGACTAAAACGTTCCGCTTGTATATGCAAACCGATAGCGGGCAGCCTGCATAGGCTGCCCGCTATCGGTTTGCATGATTGATACAACCTGTCGAAAAGACCGCAAAGCGATACATCCCGCCGCTCCGGCGGGCACGCGCCGCCGGAGCCCCCCTTTGGCTGCGGTCTGCGGCAAACGGACTGCGATGCCCGGGGGCAAAAGATGGACGGCGGCCGCCGTCCTCTTTGAATCATGTCAGAGCATCCACAGCGGGATGTACGTCACACCGCCGCGCACATCGAGCGTCTCGCGTGTGATGACCAGCCCACCCGTATGCGAAAACGCGCGGCAAAAAGACTGCAGCGCACGCGGACTCTCCTGCCCGGCATCCAGCCCTGTCAGGAACTGCACCGGCAGCATCTGCCCGCGCCTCTCCAGCACGAACACCGCCTGCTTTTTGGCGCTGCGCCAGTACCAGACCCGTCCGCCGTTTTTCTCCGCGAACTCGAACAGCATGGTCAGCACCGCTTCGCGGCAGGCGCGCGCATGTTCCTCGGGAGTAAACGTGTTCCGGTGGAGCAGCGCATGCTTCATCCCGCAATCGCGCAGATAGAACCGCTTATTCTTGCGCAGCACGCCGGCCATGTTTTCCTTATAATATTCGCACACAACCGCGATTCGGTCATCCGAAAGCAGCCGCAGGTGATGCATTACCGTCACCGTGTTGAGCGAGAGATATTTGCCGATGCCCGCATAGGCCTGCTCCCGCCCTTCCAGAAACGCCAGATAATACAGCAGTTTTTTGAGCTTTTCGGGGGACTTGATGGCATAATTGCTCAGCAGGTCGCTGTAGAGACTGTGCTCGATCATTTCATCAAACAGGCGCCGGTGCCACGCGGCCATATCCCGCGCGGCGAAATACCCCGGATATCCCCCGGCCAGCAGGTATTGGTTCAGAATGTTCCGCTTGCCCGCCCGGAACGGCTCCAGCGCGCCCGCCTGCTCCCGCAGCGCGCGGGCATACGCCTCGGGCTGCGCGAACACATCAAAACCGGGCAGGCGGCTTTTGTAGGCCGCATGGTCGAAGTCCGCTTCATGGTATGTGCAGTAAAACTCCAGAAACTGCGGCGCGCAGAGCGGCGCCACACTGCATAGCCGCGCTTTTTCCTGCAGCGCCTCGCTGCCCGGCGGAAACAGGAGCTGCGGCATGGGCGCAGCCACCAGGAAGCGGAATCGCCAGCCTTTTTCACGGCAGCGCTGGACGAAAAGCCGCCAGCCGCGCACACGGTGCGCCTCATCAATAAGCACATAGACCGGCTGTGCGAGCAGCTCCGGCTCCTCCCGCAGCACGCCCGTGCAATACGCCATCACCACATCCTGCGCGTGCAGATTGTGGATGAACAGCGAGGGGTCGTCCCCGCTGAAAAACAGGATGCGCTCCCGCGGCACCTTCATCTGCAACAGGTAGTGTACCGCCTGAAACAGCAGCGTGGTCTTGCCGCCGCCGCGCGGACCGGCGAGCGCGATGGTCTTTTCCCCGCCTAGTTCCTTGACGATCTGCGCAAACTCACTGCGGATGGTTTGATGTAACAGGTCCGGCTCGACCCCGTCCCCTCTCCACCACGGGTTGCAAACATGGAGACAGTCTATCAATGTCATGCCGACACCCCGATACGCCCATTGGAACAAACGTCACGCGTCTGCCGGACGTTCCGTGCCCGGCAGACGGACCGGCGGCAAAATGCCCGCCGGTCCCGTTTCAATATAGCATATTCGTCCAGCACAGTCAACAAACCGGGCATTTTTGCCACCCGCATTCCTCAGACGTCCAGAACCTCCGAGATTGTCACGTTTCGCAGCGTATGGTCATCCCGCAAACTGATGATGCGCCCCTGCCACTCGCCCGAAAGCACACGCACCGACGGGCGTATGCAGCAATCCGCATAATTGCGCACCACGATGGCGCTCATCCCATTGCTCAGGCGGACGACCGTTCCAAGCGGGAACGCCGCCACCTTGCGGACGAATGTTTCCACGCAGAGCGGGTCGAAATGCGTTCCCGAGCCGCCCATGATGTATTCCATCGCGTTGGAGGCCAGGATGGCACGCCGGTACGGGCGGTCGGAGTTCAGCGCGTCATAGACGTCGGCCACCGCGATGATGCGGGCAAACTCCGATATCTCTTCGCCTTTCAGACCATAGGGATAGCCGGTCCCGTCATAGCGTTCATGGTGCTGCAGCACGGCCACATAGGAAGTCACCGGCAGTTCGCTGTGGTCACGCAGGAATTCATACCCGAGCGCCGCATGCTTGTTCATCTCCTCCATTTCCTCATCGTCCAAGGGGCCCGGCTTATCCAGAATTTTTTTGTCGATGAACACTTTGCCGATATCGTGCAGCAGCGCGCCCAGACCCAGGCGGATCAGTTTCGACTCCGGAAACCCGAGGGAAACGCCCATTACCAGCGATAAAACCGTCACATTGACCGAGTGGAAAAATGTATAGTCGTCGAACACTTTCATGTCCACCATGTTTATCATGGCGTTGCTGTGGGACAAAATTTCCTCGATCATGCGGCGCACGATGGCCTTGGTGTTTTCCATCGCGTCGCTCACATTCCCCTGTGCGCGGGTGATGATGAACGTGTCGCGCACGGTCGTCACCGCTTTCATGCGCAGCTCCTGGTTGACTGTCTCCTGGATCTCGATATCACCGGAAAGATTATCGCAGATGTAAACCCCGTGATACCCCAGGGCGAGGATGCGTTCTATATAGGATTCCTGCAGTACCTGCCCATTTCCCAACAGCAGTTCGCCGTTTTTCCCGTACAGGTCACGGCCCAGCGTCATGCCGTTACGCAGGCAATACACAGAAATAAATCTCATCGAAAAAACCTCTTCAATCAATTCGTTCCAAATCGACACTCCGTCGCAGCAGATACACAAAGCGCCCGGATTCAGCGGACCAAGACCGCTTTTTGACCAAGAGATTCACCTGACATTCCCCATGGGTATGAAGAATATAAAAATACATATATCTATATCGACTTTTTTCCGCAAAACTAGAGGGGCATTCTGTTTTTTCAATAAAATAGTTGAAGACGACCGGTACGCATGGCAAACCGCCGCCTTTATGCACAACAACCCGGGCGCATTCATTGCTTTTTTGTGCAAACAATGGTATGATTTTGACATAAAACAGTTGGAAACCATCCCTTTCACCGTATCCCGCAAACCAAATCGCATAAAGCAAACACACCAAACGGAAAGGATGAGCAGCATGTTTGAATTATCCGGAAAAGTGGCGGTGATTACCGGCGCTTCCAGCGGCCTGGGGGCCGACGCGGCGCGCGCCTATGCCGAGCAGGGCGCAAAAGTGGCTTTGCTGGCGCGCCGAAAGGACAAACTGGACAACGTGGTGGCCGAGATCAACCGCACGCGCAAACACGCGATCGCCGTGCAGTGCGATATAGCCGATGAAAGCAGCGTGCAGGCCGCCGTGGACGAGGTGCTCGAGCGGTACCATACCATCGACATCCTGCTCAACGACGCGGGCATCGCCATTCCCGGTTCGGTGGAAACCCTGACCGCGGAGCAGTGGGATCTTGCGATGGGCACCAATGTCAAGGGCATTTTCCTGATGTGCAAATATGTTGTGCCGGTGATGAAAAAACAGAAATACGGCAAGATCGTCAACATTGCGTCGGTCAACGCCGTGCTGGCCGACAAGGACCCTCGGATGGTGCGGCATGTATACAATGCCTCCAAAAGCGCCGTGGTGGGGCTGACGGTGGGCATGGCCGCTTCGCTGGGGCAGTTCGGCATCACGGTCAACGCGCTCGGCCCCGCCCTCTTTGAGAGCGAGATGACGGCAAACACCCTCTTCAAACAGGAACAGTTCCTCAACGCCTACAACGCGCTTTGCCCGGCTTCCCGCCCCGGCCGGCGCGGCGAACTCAACGGACCGATCCTGTTTTTGTCTTCGGACGCGTCAAGCTATGTCAACGGCCAGCTGCTGCTGGTGGACGGCGGCATTTCCATCGTATAAACCGCCCGCACGGCAGCACGTTCCGTGCTTTCTGACAACCGTTTTGGACACTTTGCCAAACAGGGAGCGGTCCGCTCCCTGTTTTTTTGTTCTTCCCACAGGCCGCCGCATCTAAAATTTACCTGCCAGGCGTGCTATAATAAAACAAGAAAAAGCCCATCATATCATCTGGAGGGATACGCATGACAACCGCCGTGATCTACTTTTCCAAATCCGGCATGACCGCCACGGCAGCAAAGCACATCGCCAAAGAGCTGGGCGCGCCTGTGGAAGGCATCGTCCGCCTCGGGAACGGCGGCGTGTTTGCCTTTTTTCAGGAGATCGCGCAGTCCCTTTCGGGAAAGCAGCCCGAGATCCAGCCGCTTTCGCTGGATGTGTCCGCCTATGACCGCATCATCATCGGTACGCCGGTGTGGGCCGGGCATGTCAGCTCTCCGGTCACCAGTTTTCTGGCGCAATATGGCGGCGGCATCCAGTCGGCGGCGGCGTTTATCACCCACGGCGACGCGAAAAATCCTTACAACGGCGTGTTTGAGCAGCTTCAGACCATGCTTGGCAAAAAGCTGGACGCCACCTTTTCCGTTTCCAGCCGGGATGTCAAAACCGGCGCATATGACCTGTCGCCTTTCCTGGCAGCCTTACGCGCGGAATAGCCCCCGCATCCGCTTTTCCGGAATCCGGGGCCGCGCGTTCTGGGCCGGGAAGGGCATCCATACCTTATAGGAGAACGAATCATGTTTGAATATATTGCCGAAAACGGCAGCTACCGCAATCTGTATCGGGGCGAATGGGCACACGGCCACAGCGGCGCCATCACCGTGAAAGCGCCGGCCGACGGCACGGTTCTCGGCACCATCCCCTCTTTGCAGAAAGATGAGATCGACCTCTACCTGCAAAGCGCCAGAGACGCGCAGAAGATCTGGGCGGCAAAACCTGTGAACGAGCGCGCCCGCATCCTGCGCAAAGCCGCGCAGATTCTGGATGAAAACGCGGACGAGATCGGCGGCGTTTTGTCCGAGGAGATTTCCAAAGGGCTTTCCTCCGCTGTCGGCGAGGTGCGCCGTACGGCCGATTTCATCCGTTTCACCGCCGACCAGGGGGAACTGGCGGAAGGGCGCAGCGTGGGCAGTGAAAACTTCCCGCACTTTCAAAAAGACAAGATCTCGGTGGTCACACGCGTGCCGCTGGGCGTGGTGCTGGCCATCTCGCCGTTCAACTACCCGATCAACCTGGCCGCTTCCAAAGTGGCGCCCGCGCTTATCGCGGGCAACAGCGTAATACTCAAGCCTCCCACGAGCGGCGCCATCAGCGGCCTGCACCTGGCGGCCGCGTTTAAAGAGGCCGGACTGCCCGACGGCGTGCTCACCACCGTGACCGGCCGCGGCAGCGAGATCGGTGACTATCTGGTCACTCATCCGCTGGTGGATTTCATCAATTTCACCGGCAGCAGCGCGGTGGGCAAACACATCGCGGAGATTGCGGGCATGGTGCCGCTCTTGATGGAGCTGGGCGGAAAAGACGCCGCCATCATTCTGAGAGACGCCGACCTCGATCTGGCCGCCAGGCTGATTGTTTCAGGGGCATACGGCTATTCCGGGCAGCGCTGCACGGCGGTGAAGCGCGTGCTGGCGGAGGACGACATTGCGGACGAACTTGCCGGGAAGATCGTGGAGCAGATCGGCAGGCTGCGCGTGGGGCAGCCGCGTGAAAGCGCGGACGTTACACCGCTCATCAACACCCACGCGGCCGACTATGTGCAGGAGCTCATCGACGACGCGCTGGCCAAAGGCGCCAAACTTCTCATCGGCAAAAAACGAGAGGGCAACCTGCTTTACCCCACCCTATTCGACCATGTGACCACCGACATGCGCCTGGCGTGGGAGGAACCGTTCGGCCCCGTGCTGCCCATCATCCGCATCCGGGACGCGGACGAAGGCATCGCCATCTCCAATCGTTCCGAATACGGCCTGCAGGGCGCCGTCTTCACCAAAGACATCAACAAGGCGTTCTACGTTGCTTCCCGGCTGGACGTCGGCACCGTGCAGATCAACGGCAAACCGGAACGCGGCCCTGACCACTTCCCGTTTTTGGGTGTGAAATCCTCCGGCATGGGCACCCAGGGCATCCGCTACAGCATCGAAGCCATGAGCCGCCCGAAAGTCATCGTCATCAATTTCCAGAATTCCTGAAAAGGCACGGCTCCGTCCGCATACCGCCCGCCCATGCCGGATATGCTAATCATAACCGGATGCATAAATGGGAGGCGGTTGGGTTTGGTGGCTGTTTTATTGAAAAAAGCGGGCGCATTCAACACGGTATGGAACGAAGATCGTCCCGGCCGGCGAAAGGTCATCGCAGCCTGCCTGTTCGCAGTTTCCCTCGCGCTGACACTCTGGCAGGCGCGCAACGCGCTGCGCTACGGCTGGAAAACCGTGCGCGGTTTGCTTGCATGAATACACGGACGGAAGCCCCGCACGATCGGAATCATCGTGCGGGGCTTCTTCATGCTAAAATCCATATCTATTTCGTTGCGGGCCCCCCGTGCCTCTTCTGCTCAAGCAGCTCGTCTTTCTCAAACAGGCAGCGGAACGTGCGCCCCAGGATGCGCCAGTCGTTGCCAAACGAAAAGCCCCGCACATACTCCCGGTTGATCGCCATTTTGGCGGGCAGGATCTCGTGTATGTAGCAGTCCTCCGGGTCGGCGGCGCCCGCGAGCAGGTCATTCTCATGGCGGTAGGCAATGGCCACCGGGGAGGTCATACCCGGGCGCAGGAGCAGCGTGGCAAAATCCTCCGGCGTGTAGTGCTCCACATAGTGCGGCACCTCGGGACGCACGCCGATGATGGACATCTCTCCCATGAGCACCTGCCAGAACTGCGGGAATTCGTCAAAATTCGACGCACGCAACACCTTGCCCACGGCGGTGATGCGTACATCGCCGCTGCCCACCGTGATCTCGCCGGAGCGGTCGGCCCCCACGCGCATGGTGCGGAACTTGAGCACCCAAAACGGCCTGCCCATCCGTCCCACACGGAGCTGACGGTAAAACACCGGCCCCGGCGAGGTGCATTTGACGGCGACGGCCGCCGCCAGATAGAGCGGCAGCGGAATCAACAGGCACACAAGCGCGGCAAACACGTCCAGCGCGCGCTTGGCCGCCTGACCGGCGCGGTGTCTTGCCAGATGGGTTTTATAGGGCGCAAGCGCCTCATTTTGCATGGCGCGCGCAAATCTCCCGAACGGCTCCTGCAACATAACGCACATCCTCTTCTGTCATGGACGGGTAGAGCGGCAGACTGATGATCTCCTCAAATATGCCCTCCGCCACCGGAAAATCCCCTTCACAGGTGCCGTAATGCTCCCGGTAGAACGGGTGCAGGTGCACCGGGATGAAATGCACGCTGGTGCCGATGTTGTAATCGTGCAGTTCCTCGATGAACGCATCCCGCCCGATATCCAGCTCGTCTTTCTTCACGCGGATGATATAGAGATGCCAGGCGTTACGCCCCAGGCCGCCGTCCACCGGCGGGCGCACGCCGCGCACATCCCGAAACAGGTCGCTGTATAATCCCGCATAGGTTTCCCGGCGCTCCTGCATATATGCGAGCCGGTCGAGCTGTGTGAGCCCCAGCGCCGCCTGCAGGTCGGTCATGTTGTATTTGAAGCCGGCGATCTCCACATCATACCGCCAGGAACCGCCCTTTGCGTAGCGGTTCCACGCGCCGCGGCTCATGCCGTGCGACACGAACACCCGCGCGCGGTCGGCCAGTTCCGCGTCGTCCGTTACCAGCATGCCGCCCTCGCCGGTGGCGAGGTTTTTGGTAGCGTAAAAGCTGAACGCAACGGTGTGTTTCGCGCCGATCCTACGCCCTTTGTAGGTGGTGTAGACGGCGTGGGCGGCATCCTCCAGCACAAACAGATCGTGCGCGTCCGCAATGGCGTCGATGGCATCCATGTCGCAGGGCTGCCCGGCGTAATGCACCGGAATGACGGCCTTGGTACGCGGTGTGACCGCGCGCGCCACGGCGGCGGGGTCGATGCAGCCGGTATCGGGCCGCACATCGGCAAACACCGGCGTGGCACCCACATGGCAGATGACGTTGGCGGTGGAGCAGAAGGTCATCGGCGTGGTGATGACCTCGTCCCCCGGGCCGATGCCTTTGGCCGCCAGCGCCGTATGGAGCGCCGCCGTGCAGGAGTTGACACCCACGGCGTGCCGCCCGCCCACGAACGTGCCGAACGCCTGCTCAAACTCGCCGGTTTTCGGCCCGCGCGACCACCAGTTGGAGCGGATGGCGGCCTGCACGCTTTCCAGTTCGTTGTCGTCCCAATACGGCAGACAATAGGGCAGAAATGTTTCCCGTTTTTTCAGCATCTTCCTTAGACCTTTCCGCTTGGTTTCAATCTTGCAGTGCGGCCAAGAACCGTTTGGCCAGCGTGGGGTAATCGTGGTTGCGCCGCACATAGGCGCGCCCGTTCTCTCCCATCTGCCGGCGCACGGGCGCATCCATCGCCATCAGTGTGCGCACCGCATCCGCCACGGCCCGCGGGCTGCCCACCGGCACCGTCAGCCCACAGTCCGCGTCCCGCACGGGGTTGTTGGAAGACTCCACCGCGTAGATGACCGGCTTTGCGGCCAGCATATAATCAAACAGTTTGTTGGGGCTGACTCCGTAATCGAACAGCCGCGATTTGGCAAGACCCATATAGGCCGCGTTCAATTCCGCGAGCAGCGCGCCCATCGCCGTTTTGGGCACGGGGTCGAGAAACAGCACATTCTCCGCCCCCGCCGCACGCGCCGTCAGCGCGTCCTTATGGTTTCCTTTTCCCACCAGCACCAGCTTCACCCGCACATCCCGGAGCATAACCGCCGCGTCAATGAAGGTTTCCAGCGCGTTGGCGACGGAGTGGTTGCCGGTATAGCCCACCAGAAACCAGCCGTCGGCCCGCAGAGCGCGCAGCGTCTCCACCTGCGGCACCGGCTCCGCGGGCGCGGTATTTTCTTCTTCGCGCACCACGCCGTTTGGAATATACACGAACTTGCCGACGTCATACCCCCGCTCACGGATATACCGGTCGGCGTCCGGCAGGATGGAGATGATCTTGTTCGAGCGCGCGAACGCGGCATTCTCCCCGCCCTGCAGGATGAGAATGATCGGGTTCCACCACGGCAGATTGCCCATCACCATCGGCGTGAGGGGCCAGAGGTCGTGCAGCTCGAAATACAGACGGGCGCCCGCCTTGCGCGCGATCTTCGATGCGGCGTAGATATCCACCGGGTAGGTGGAGGAAGCGATGACCGCATCCGGCCGGTAGGTTCTGGCCACCCGCCCGGCGTGCGCGGAAAGCTGGAGGCAGAACGACGCGATGTTCCGCCCGCGCCCGGCGTTGTTGCCGTGATAACGCGGCGTTTTCAGCACAACATACGGCACGCCGTCCACATCCACCTCGGTGAAACTGCGGGGCACCTCGAAATTCTGGCTGCGCAGGTGGGTGAAATCCGCCGCCACGATCGTCACCGTGTGCCCCAGCTTCTGCCATTCGCGCGCCATGAGCCACGGGCGGAACTCCATGCCCCGCACCGGCGACCCGGCGTAATGGTTGATGAGCAGGATATTCATCCGGCCGCTCCCCTTTTCGCTTCGTTCGTCTCGCCACCCGCGCGCAGGCGGATGGTGGATACCAGCGCCTGCTCCATCCGCGTTACGCAGGTCTGCCATTCAAAACGCTCCTGCACGTCGGCCCGCCCGGCGGCGCCCATCCGCCTGCGCAGATCCGCGTCGCGCGCCAGGCGCACCAGTCGCCCGGCCATCGCCTGGGCATTAAACGGCGGCACCAAAAACCCGGTCTCCCCATCGCGCAGCACTTCCTTAAAACCGTCCACCGCACTGGCCACCACCGGCACGCCGCAGGCCAGCGCCTCCACCGCCGAAACACCGAAACTCTCGCTGTCGGACACGCTGGGTGCGCAGAAGATGTCCATCCTGCGCAGCACCTCCGGCACCTGCTCATGCGGCACCGCGCCAAAGAAACGCGTACGCTTCTCCACGCCCAGACAAACCGCCAACTGCTCCAGCGCCTGCCGCCTGGACCCGCCGCCGTAGATCTCCAACCGCACATCCAGATCGGAAAGCTGCGGCAGAACGCAGGCAAATGCGCGCAGCAGCACATCCACCCCATATTTGGTTTCCAGCGCCTTGACGATGCCGATGGTCAACCTGCCGTCCCGCACGCGGGGAGGATCGGCGGGCGAGAACACCCCCGTGTCCACGCCGAACGGCGTGATAAACGGCGGGCGCGTCTGCGGGCAGAGCTCTTCCACCCGCATGGCCATCCGCTCGCTGGTAGAGGCGACAGCCGTGGCCGCGCGCAGATTACGCACCACGATCTGCCGATGAAACGGGCTTTTCCGCGGAAAATCGTACACATCGCTGCCCCACACTGAGAGCAGCACGGGCGCAAAGCCGCTGCGCCGGGCCAGCGTGCCGTATCCGGTGGCATAATGCACATTGAGCACCTGCGGTGCGAACGCCGCCAGCCCTTTTTTCAATGCGCAGGTCGCGCGCAGGTATCCACCTCGCAGATAATATACGGGCACGTCCGGTGAAATAGAACCTGCCGGCGCGGAGTGCCTTTCCATTGAGAACAGCGCCACCGCATGCCCGCGTGCCGCAAGCGCGCTCACCCAGCGGGCGGTGTGAATGGAAGAAGCCGCCGATAGCAACGCAATGCGCATGTCCTGACCTCCCATCCGTTTGGTGCGGATACCCGCCGTATCGCCGCGCTCAGTCCGCCGGTTGCGGGGCAAACGGCGCGGGCTGCCGCGCCTGCAAAATGATTTTCGCCGCCTGAGCGGCACGGTGCCGCCAGAGGTGTTTTGTCCGCAGCACCTCGGCGCAGTGCGCGCGCATGGCCTGCAGCCCGTCCGGATCGTCGAACAGCGCCGCCACGGCAAGAGCATATTCCCGCGGATTGTACGGTGTGACCACGCCGACACCGTTTTCGCGCACGAATGCGGCGGCCTCGGTGCAATCGGTGCAAACCACCGGCAGCGCGCGGGAGAGATATTCGAACAACTTGACCGGCATGCAGAAATCCATATACCGGTCGGGGCGGGAGGGATAGAGCGCGACGTCACTTTGGGCATAAAGCGGAGCCAGCGCCGCATCCCCTGAAAGATGCAGCACCGTCAGCCACTCGCGCCCGAGGTACGGCTCAAAGAAATCGCCCATTTCCTTTTTGCGGCAGACTACCGTAAGGTGCACCGGGCGCCGGAGCTCCTCGTTGAGAATAGCAAACGCGCCGAGCAGCATGTCGGTGCCGTAAAAATGCGACACGCCGCCGACATACAGCGCTTTGCCCGCCGGCGGATGCGGCGGCACGGAGCACTCCATGCCCGCAGGCGGCAGCACGGCCTTGCGCGGGAAGGCAAACAGGTCGGCCATGCTCTGCGTGGGAAAAAACAGCACCGTGCAGGTGATGCGGAAGACGATCAAGTCGAACCGGTGCATCAGCGTCAGGCCCCAGCGCTTGAAGCCTTTTACCCCCCACCAGTCCGCAAACTTCCAGTAGGCGTCGCGGTAAAACAGGCCGATGGGCACGCCGTTTGCCCACAGGCGCAACAGCAGCAGATGGTCACACAGATTGAAAAACGGCCCGCTGGGCGGCTCCACATAGCAGAAATCTGGCAGATCGTCCCGCAGGGTGCGCCACACGCGCCACACCCGCAGCCAGCGCTGGCGCTTGCGGTTCTGCAGGCCGGAGAGCACCGTGACCGCATACCCCAGTTTTCCAAATGCCTGCGCCATCCGCTGTGGCCGCACGCTGGACCCGGAGGTGAAATCCCCGAAATCAATAAAGCTGATAAACAACAGCTTTCGGGCCTTTTCCCCCGCTGCGGGAGGGCGGTACGGATACAGCACCTTCAGGCAGACAAACAGCAGGCCGAAAAACGGCCAGACCGCCAGAATATGCGTCATATCCGCCGAAGCAATACCGATGACCGGCAGCCCCACAACCAGCGCAAAGCAGAGGGAAGCCAGCGCATCCTGTCGGAACGCACCGCCGCGGTAGCGGAAAAAACGCACCAGCAGCGCGACGAGCATCAGCACATACGGCACCCACACAAGGATACCATATTCGGCAAGCAGCTGCAATGTCATGTTGTGCACGTTGAAGGGCTTGATGCTGGCGCTGAAATAGCCCATCAGCTGGGCCGCGTTGCCTACGCCCACACCCAGAAAATGCGATGCCGGGATCATTCGCAGCGTGGCAAACAGCAGCATGGTGCGCTCGCTCACGGAGTGGTTATCCATATTGATGGAATTGATCTCACTGGCAAACACGCTCGCTTTGATGAGCATGGTGCCGCCCAGCAGCGCGACGGCCCCGACACCCGCCGCGGCCATCCCCGCCAGCGCACGGGCATACCGCCCGGCACCCGGCTTGAACGCCATGCAGACATAAAATGCCACCGCCACCAGCCCGATAGCAAAATACAAAATGCGCGGATCGGCATTGAACATGGTGAACATCGCCGCAGCAAAGAGCGCCGTGGCCGCCGCGCGGCCCCACAAGCCTCGCAGCCGTTCGGTCAGCGTGTAGGCCGCGAACGGGAAAAACAGGATGATATAGGTGGCGTAATCGTTGGTGTTGTTGAACGTCACATAGGGGAACCACAGGCCGTAGGCGTTTTTCAACTGAAGCTGGTCGTTGGAGGGGCTGAAGATGAAATGCCCGGTAAAAATTTCATAAATGCCCACACAGACTGTAAAGACATAGCAGAGCGTGAGCACATCCAGAAAACGGAGAAACTGCCCGCGCTGCCGGAGCGCCGCCGCCATGCACAGCACCGCCGCCACGCCCAGCGCCTGATAGGTGTAGATGTTCCAGGAATAATCCATGTTCTTCGCCCAGAGCAGCGACAGCGCGCCGTAGGCCGCCAGCAGGATGAGCACGCCGGCATACGGCGCCGCATGGCCAAACGGCAGCCGGAACCTGCGGCTGCCCACACAATATACGATAAAACATGCGCCGAGCAACAGCAGCACCACGTTGAGCAGCGGAAGCCCCGGCAACTGCGGCAGGCTGGCATGCCCCGCCAGAAGCGTGGCCACCGGCAGCAGATAGACCAGCACCCGCGCCGTTTTCTTGAGCGTTTGCATTCGTTCCATGTCATGCTCCTGTTTGTAGTGTTCCATACCCGCCGTACCGTTCCACAAGGCATACGCTTGGGCAGAATCGGTCGCTTTCATTTCCCGTACATCCGCCCGCTTCTATCCATATCCACAGGATCGCTATGCGCGTTCATAGCCGTAAACGGCTTTCTGATACGCCTGCTCGATCTGGCGCACCACGACCCCTTCACCAAAGCGCGCGATGCAATCCGCCCGCAGCGCGGCCGGGTCGAACGGGCGCCCGGCCGCTTCCCGCAGGCCGTCCGCCAATGCGTCCGCATCCCCTACGGGAACCAGCCAGCCGTTCTGCCCGGGAACGACGATGCTCTCCGGCCCGCCGCTGCGGGCGGACAGCACCGGCACCCCGCAGGCCAGCGCCTCGATAAGCGTCATGCCGAACGTTTCCGCCTCGCTGGCGCTCACCAGACAGTTACAGGCGTTGTAAAAAGCGGGTGCCCGGCTGTATGGCACCGCACCGCAAAATTCCACACGGTCTTTCAGCCGGAGCGACTCCGTCAGCCGTTCCAGCCGCTCCCGCTCCGGCCCGTCGCCCCCAATGCGCAGGCGCGCGTTTTCCAGCCCGGCTTTGGCGAACGCACGCAACAGCAAATCCACGCGCTTTCGGGGAATGAGGTTGCCCAGCGTGCCGAACACCACGCCGCCGTGGGGTATAGGCGCGGGCGCAAACCGCTCCGCATCCACCAGATTGGGGATGTAGCAGGTGTCGGCGCGAAATTCCCGCAGGCGCTCCTGCAAGGCCCGGCTCACCGCCGCCGCCACGGTTGCCCCTGCCAACGTGCGCATGAGCTGTTCCCGCAGTGCGCCGTGCGGCTCCCGCATCAGCGCGGAATAGTGCTCGGTGTAAACGAGCGGCAACCGGTGCTTTTGGCAAAGCCACACCGCCTCGACGCCCATCGTGCAGGCATGCAGGTGCACCACATCCGGCCTGCCCCACTCCTGCTCCGCCCGCCGGTAGAGCTTTTCCAGCATCCACCGGCGCTGTGGCCACCGCCCGCGCTCCCAGAAGGGCGTGAGACTGCGGCGGCGGCAGAACAGGCCCGGCACGCCGCCCGGCAGAGAGAACACGCCGGTGGGCAGACCGCCCAGCTTGAAGCGCAGGTCGGGATACAGCAGATGCACCCGATGTCCGGCGCGGATGAGCGCGCGTGCCTGCTCCGCAAAAAACACGCCGCAGTGCGGCTTATCTCCGGTATCGTACCACGAGGGGATGACGAAAACGTTCACGGTTCATCGCTCTCCTCTCCGTCGGACTCATGGGCAAAGGCCGCCTGCGCGCGTATCAGCTTTTTACAATAATACCGCAAATAGACCATGCCCGCAAGGGAATAAGCGGAATAAGCGATGAGCAGGCCCCAGGCTGCGCCGTCGAGCGCGAAGCGCGACACCAGCAGATAACAAAACACGCCCTGCGCCACCGACGCGAAAAACGTGACCACTAGATTGAACTTCACCTCGCCCAGCGCGGCGAGGATGTTGCCGGTAGTGGCCTTGAACGCGGCGTTCACGCCATAGGCCGCCCAGAACACGCACATCACGCGGATCGTCTCGGGGCTGTCATAACCCGGATAGAAGATCCGCAGCAGCCATGGCGTGAGCAGCATGCCCAGCGGAATGAGCACCGCCATGCCCGCCGCCAGCGCCAGATACAGTTTCCTGGATTTCTGCCACACCCACGCGCCGTCGGCGTAATGCTTGGCAAAATACGGGAACACGAACACAATGACCGAAAGCGTGAGCACCTGCAGCATGGAAGGCAGGAGCGTGGAGATGCGGAACTCGCCACGCCGCACATTGTCCAGCACAAACCAGTTGACAATGGTCATCTCCACCAGCGGCATGATTTGTGAAAACAGGCTGGCAAACATCTGGTTCACGCCGTATTTGACGATGCCGATCTTATCTTCCCGGCGCAGCACAGCCGCCCGGCAACGGAAAGCCGGCAGGGCGCGCAGCATGCAGAACCCGACGGCCAATGCGGCAAGATAACCGAGATAACGCCCCGGCACGATGCCCCATATGCGCAGAAAAAACGCGAAACCCAGCGGAAGCAGCGCAAAGGCAACCGTATAGACGACCGAGAGGCGGCCGTATTGCTTGTTGGCCTGCACCCCTCGGAAATAATTGGTCAGGCTGTCGAGCAGGAATTTGGCGACCGGCGTAAGCGCCAGCGCGCCCAGCAATTCAAACTCCAGCTTCGTTTCCTGCTGTGATGCGCCGCGATAGATACCCGCCCGATACAACGCAAAAAACAAAACACCGCCCGCCGCGATGAGCACGGCGTCGCTCACTAACCCAAAGCGCAGACCAAACAGAAAATATGCCTTTTTTTCGCGCGGGTCGTCCCCCACGGCACAATAGCGCAAAAAGGCGCCCGCGATGCCCAGCCCGTTGAACAACATCACATAGCCGATGAACGTATCCGGCACGTTGAGCAGACCGAACTGCGCGGGTACCAGCACGTTGGGCAGCAGCAGGGCCGCTATCGCCGACACAACATTGATGAGCGTGCTGCCCATGAACACGTGCAGGAAGCCCCTGCGGATGCCCTGCTTTGCATAATTGAGCACTTTTTGAAGCCGCGCCGTCATGGTTCCTCGCTTTCCACAGGAGTGGTTCCTCTGTGCCAACCGCGCTCAAAGCGCCCGGAATTCAACCATCAACAGGAGACGCAAAGACGGTGTGATCTTTACAATCCGAAATAAATATTTAGAAAATACCGGCAGTATCTTCTGTGAAACATTGCGGGGATGCCTCTTGCTCTTACAGCTTTTTCGAGGCTTTCACCCAAAACGCCCGGCGAAATCCATCGTGGACAGGCCGTGCAGCGGCAGGCGCACCGGTATACCGGTCGCCGCGGACTGATAGACAGCCAGCACCAGTTCCAATGCCCGGCGGCCCGCCGCGCCGTCCACCAGCGGCGCGCGATGCTGTTCGATGGCGTCGATCACATCTGCGTAGAGCGGCGTGTGCCCAAAGCCGTACACATTGGGCGGATCTTCCGCAAAACAGGATTTGACGGCTTCAGGGTCGTCCTGCCCGTCGGCAAACCGCCATTCCTCAATGCGGTTGACCGACTTGCCCCCCGCCTTGACCGTGCCGTGCTCGCCGAACAGATAGAGCGTTTCCTCGAGATTTTTGGGGTAAACGTTGGTGGTGCCCTCCAGCAGACCGTAGGCCCCGCCCGCAAACCGGATGAGCGCCAGCCCGAGATCCTCCGCCTGGATGTACGGATGCGCCAGGC
The DNA here is from genome assembly GCF_000178115.2 of Ethanoligenens harbinense YUAN-3. Lineage (NCBI taxonomy): Bacteria > Bacillati > Bacillota > Clostridia > Eubacteriales > Oscillospiraceae > Ethanoligenens > Ethanoligenens harbinense. Next base: position 720,342 of record NC_014828.1, on the reverse strand, counting down.
GGTCGGTATAGGCGAACACCTCGGTCGCATCGTCGCCCAGCATCCAGCGCAGCAGGTCGATGTTATGGATGCACTGGTTCATCAGCGCACCGCCGTCCTGCTCCCAGGTGCCGCGCCACGGCGCCTGCCGGTAATACGATTCGCCGCGGTTCCAGCGGATGTGCGCCGCGCCGTGGAACAGCCGCCCGAACCGTCCGTCCTCCAGCGCCTGCCGGATGCGCCGGATGGATTTGTTGAACCGGTTTTGATGGCAGGCGCACAGGCGCACGTCCGCCTCCGCGGCAGCGGCGATGAGCGCGTCGGCTTCATCCAGCGAAAGAGCCAGTGGTTTTTCCACGATGACATGGCTGCCCGCGCGGATGCAGTCTAGCGCGATGGCCGCGTGAGTACCGCTCGGCGTGGCCACGGCAACCAGATCGGGGTGCTCATGCTCCAGCATCGTGCGGTGATCGGTGTAAAGGTGCGCGCCTTGCACCCCGAAACGTTCCAGCAGGACGTGGGCCGTCGTTTCCTCCGCATCGCAAACAGCTGCCAAACGCAGCTTTTCCGCATTGTTTTGCACGGCGGCAATATGATTGGGCGAAATACGGCCACAGCCGATCAGCGCATAGGTGAGCATAGCGGTTCCCCTTTATCCAACAGATTCCAAAAATCTACAAAAGGTTGTATTTTAATCTATATTACAATGTTAACATCTTCTAAGATGCGCTTCCCGTCGAATCTCCGGCTATTCATACAGTCCCTGATCAAGGCCGCCGTCCAGTCCCACCACGCGCGGCCAGCGGCCGGTACGCATCATGGTCACGGCGTTGATATTTCCCAGATGCGCGTTCAGGTGCCGGTACTGCCCCAGAATCAGCGCCAGACGCGTGTGCGGGCAGCCCTCCGGTTTTGTGGACAGCTGTCCGTCGGTCAGCGTAGCCAGATAGGCCGTCACCTTTTGGCGGATAGCGAAAAAACAGGCGCGCAGTTGCTCTCTTGTCAGCGCATTTTCACTGGCGATGTCGAGCGAGTTCAAGCCCGGCGCATGGAAAGCCGGCTCCTCATACCGCTCCGGGTTGACGAACCACCGGTCTAGGGAATGCAGCATGTGGTATGCGTGTTTCCAGACCGGCATATCGCACAGCACGGCGTCCGGCTCGCAGGTTTGCAGCAGGATGTCCACATTGTGCAACAGGATGCGCGTCTGTTCCTCGATGATGGTGACCAGTTCCCGGCTCATGCCGCGCCCCTTCCCGGATGACGATCTTATCGAATCAATTCGGCCAGGCTTTGCGTAATGTTTTCCGCCGCGTGGCCGTCGCCGTAAAACGGCGGGCGCGGCGCGGTGGGTGTGCAGGCGCTCGCCTTGACAAGGATATCGGCCGTGTCCGCATGGGCCAGCGTGTTCCAGCCGCTCTCCACCGTTTCCACCCACTCGGTCTGCTCCCGCACCGTCACACACGGCACACCGAGCAGATAGGCTTCCTTTTGCAACCCGCCCGAATCGGTAACGATCCGGCGCGCGTGCCCAGCCAGCCAGAGCATGTGCAGATACCCCACCGGCTCCACAAAACGGATGTTGCGGTAATCCTCCCGCCGCCAGAGGGTACGCACCAGCCCGACGGTGCGCGGATGCACCGGAAAGATCACCGGCACGGGCATTTGCTCAAACGCCGCGAGAATCTGCGATAAATGTTGTATACCGTCTGTATTTTCCGCACGGTGTATGGTCGCCAGTATCCACTTTTCGTCGATTTCCGGCGCATGGGGCAGAATATCCGCCAGCATATCCAGCGCATTCCCGGACCGCTCGGCCAAGTCGCGGTAATAGAAAAGCGCGTCACACATCACATCGCCAACCAGCCGCACGCCGTCGGTGACGCCCTCGGCCCGCAGGTGCGTAACAGCCGTTTCGGTGGGCGCGAACAGCAGCGTGGAGATATGGTCGGTGAGCACGCGGTTCTGCTCCTCGGGCATGGCGCGGTTGAATGAGCGCAGCCCGGCCTCCACATGCGCGACCGGGATGCAAAGCTTGGAGGCCGCCAGCGCGCCCGCCAGCGTGGAGTTGGTGTCGCCGTAGACCAGCACGGTGTCCGGCTTTTCAGTGAGGAGCACCTCCTCCACCTTGGCCAGCATCTCACCGGTCTGCCTGCCGTGCGTGCCCGAACCGACCCCCAGCGCGTAATCCGGGCGCGGGATGTGCAGCTCCTCGAAAAACACATCCGACATATTGGCGTCGTAATGCTGGCCGGTGTGCACCAGGATCTCCTGATGCGTTCTGCGCAGCACGCGGGACACCGCCGCCGCCTTGATGAACTGCGGGCGCGCGCCCACCACCGTGACGATCTTCATGGCCGTTTCTCCTGATTCCCCAGACGTTGTTCATCCGGCACGGGGCGCAGCGGTCTTGCCGGGTTTCCCGCCACGATGGCACCGGAGGGCACGTTGCACGTCACCACGCTGCCTGCGGCGGCAAAACCGTCCGCTTCCACCGTGCGACCCGGCAGCACCACCGCACCCGCGCCGACGCGCCCGCCGTTTTCCACCGTCACGCCCTTGAACGCGGCAAACCGCGCTTTGGTGCGCCCGGCGAAATTGTCGTTCGAGGTTACCACGCCGGGCGCGATGAAGCAATCGTCTCCCAGCGCCGAGTAGGCGGTGATGTAGGCGCCGGTCTCAATCTTGCACCGCGCGCCGACGCGCACATGGTTTTCCACCGCGACGCCCCGCCCGATGATGGTGCCTTCGCCCACCGCGACATCTTCGCGCACGCTGGCACCGTCGGCCACCAGCACCCGCGCGGCCAGCACCGCACCCGCATAAACCACCGCGCCGGTGCCGAGGATGCAACCCTCGCCAAGCTCCGCGCCGGGCCGTTCCGCCCCGTCGGACACGGCGCTGTGCGCGGCGCGGAACGGCTGCTTGCCCACACAGGCAAAGTCGTCGATTCGCGTGCCGTCGCCGATGTGCGCACCGGCGTGGATGACCACGTGGTGCCCCACGGTGCAGTTTCTGCCGATGCGCGCGCCGGCTTCCACCACGCAATATGCGCCGAGTACGGTGCCCCCGCCGATCTCCGCGTCCGGGCTGACGGCGCGCTCAAAGCCGTTCGACATGCTCGCCCTCCACGTCGCGGGTCGCGCCGCGCGTATCGAACACCGCCGGCGCATGCGCCGCGATGAACGCCGGGTCATATGCGCTGTGGTTGGTGGTGATGACCGTCACATCCGCGTTTTGCAGGGCGGCTTCGTCCAGCGGTATGGACTCATATGTTTTCCCTTCGTGGGTGAACGACGGGATGAACGGATCGTTGTAGCAGACCTCCGCGCCCTCCCGTTCAAGCAGCGTGATGATTTTGAGCACCGGCGATTCGCGCAGGTCGTCGATGTCGGGCTTATACGCCACGCCGAGCAGGAAAACCCGGCTGCCGTTCAGCGGCTTTTTCTGCCGGTTGAGGATGCGCGACACCCGCCCGATGATGTATTCGGGCATGCCGTTGTTGATCTCGCCCGCGATCTCGATCAGGCGGGTGTGATAATTGTAGGCGCGCGCTTTCCATGTGAGATAGAACGGGTCGAGCGGGATACAGTGGCCGCCCAGCCCCGGCCCGGGATAGAACGCCATATAGCCGTAGGGCTTGGTCTTGGCCGCATCGATGACCTCCCACACCGGGATGCCCATGCGGTCGCAGAGGATGGCCATTTCGTTGGCCAGCGCGATGTTGATGTTGCGGAAGGTGTTTTCCAGTATTTTCTCCATCTCCGCCACTTTGGGGCTGGAGACTTCGCAGATGCCGCCCGCCAGCACCTGGCCATAGAGCTGCGCCGCCAGCGCGGTGCAGGCGTGTGTCACGCCGCCCACCACCTTGGGCGTGTTCTTGGTTTTATACTGCTTGTTGCCGGGGTCCACGCGCTCGGGCGAAAAGGCCAGGAAAATATCCACGCCCACGCGCAGGCCGCGCGCTTCCAGCAACGGCTGGATAATCTCCTCGGTGGTGCCGGGATAGGTGGTGCTTTCGAGGATGACCAGCATGCCGGAGTGGGCGTACTGCGCCACCGATTCCGCCGACGCCTGCACATAGCTGATATCCGGCTGCTGGTAGATGTCCAGCGGCGTAGGCACGCAGATGGACACGCAGTCGCAGTCCGCCAGCGCGGCATAATCGGTGGTGCCGCGCAGCCGGCCGTTCTTCACCAGCGCGGCGAGGTCGCTTTCCACCACGTCGCCGATGTAATTATGGCCGCTGTTGAGCCAGTCCACCTTTTTCTGCTGCACGTCAAACCCGGTGACGGCATAGCCCGCGCGGGCGATCTCCACCGCCAGCGGCAGCCCGACATACCCCATGCCGATGATGCCCAAGCGGGCGGTTTTCTCCTCGATCTTCTGTTTCAGGCGCTCGTATTCCATGTCGGCGCCTCCTTTCCGCAGTCGCACGGGGCGCCCGCGCTTTTAAAGGTGGGAACCAGCGCGCGCACACAGGCGAATGCGCCCGCGTCATCCCCCTTTTTCAGATAGCCGCGCAGCAGTTCCACCAGCTCGCGGATACGCTGCTCGTCAAATCCCCCCGGCCTGCAAATATAGATCTTGTCGTTCGGGGTCTTGGACACATCTTCCTCGGCCAGACTGATCTCCTCAAAGAGTTTTTCACCCGGCCGCAGTCCGGTGAATTCAATGCGGATGTCCTTGTCCGGCTCATAACCGGACAGGCGGATGAGATCGCAAGCCAAGTCGTAAATCAGCACCGGCTCGCCCATATCCAGCACGAAGATCTCGCCGCCGCGCGCCATTGCGCCGGCCTCCAGCACCAGTTGCACCGCCTCCGGGATCGTCATGAAATAGCGGCGCATCTTGGGGTGGGTGACGGTGACCGGCCCGCCGCGCTCGATCTGTTTTTTAAAAAACGGCACCACGCTGCCGCTGCTGCCCAGCACATTGCCGAACCGCACGGCAGCCAGTTCGGTGCGGGACTCGCGGTTGAGCAACTGGACACACAGCTCGGCGATACGCTTGGACGCGCCCATAATGTTGGCGGGATTGACCGCCTTGTCCGTGGAGATGAGGATGAATTTTTCAGCGTGTGCGTCAATGGCGGCCTTCGCCACGTTGAGGGTGCCAAAGACGTTATTCTTCAGCGCCTCCATCGGGTTGTATTCCATCATGGGCACATGCTTGTGCGCCGCCGCATGAAAGACGACCTCCGGACGGTAGCGCGCAAAGACCTCTTCAAGGCGGGCGGCGTCGCGGATGGAGCCGAGCAGCAGGCGATAACGCTCGGCCGGATAGAGCGCGCCCAGTTCGTTGTTGATCTCATACAGGCCGTTTTCAAAAATATCAAAGACCAGCAGCCTGCGGGCGCCAAACGCCAGCACCTGCCGGCAGATCTCCGAGCCGATGGAGCCTGCGCCCCCGGTAACCAACACGGTCTTGCCGGCCACGAAATCCTGCACGGCCCGCATGTTCAACTGCACGCTGTCGCGCTTGAGCAGATCCTCCAGGTTCAGGTCGGAAATTTTGGCATTACTGAAACTGCTCTCATTGACCTCGTCAATGGTGCCAAACCGTCTAAGCGGGCAGTGCATGCCGTGGCAGATGATGAGCAGTTCTTTGAGCATGTCGTGCCCTGCGGAACTGATCGCAAGGATGACCTCCCCGGCATTATAGGTCCGGATGGCCTCCCCCAGCCTGTCCCGCCCGCCAACGACCGGCAGCCCGCCCACCTTTTTGCCCCACATGCCCTGGTTGTCGTCGATGAAGCAAACCGGAAGGCGGTGTTCCTCGGGGTTGTTCGCCAGCTTGTGCAGCAGGTTGGTGCCGGCTTCGCCCGCGCCGTAGATGACCACCCGTGTCATTCGGCTGCGGATGCGGATGGAACGCACGCGCGTTTGCAGCCAGGTGGCCACCCGCACCGATGCCCGCACCGTCAGCACAAAAATCAGCTCGAGCATGGCGATGATGATCAGGATCTCAAACGGAACAAACTGGAAAATGGCCGCGCAAAGCAGCAGGATCGCCGTGGAGGTGGCCACCGAACCGATCTGCCGCAGATATTCCGGCAGGCCCGACCGGCTCCATACGTCGTTATAGCAACGGAACAGCACGTTGCACAGCAAAAGCACGACGACAGCCAGCAGGATGAATTCCGCGCGCGACGCATAAAAACCCGGCTTCAGCGCGGCATTATCAAAGCCGAACCGCAGACCCAGACCGATGACGACCGCCGCGGCCGCCGCGGCCACATCCCACACGACATAGAGCACTGCCGAAAGCATTTTATGAAACACGCGCATACAGACGCTCTCTCCCAGTTGCCGGGAAACCCGACGCAGGCGGGCCACCGCGCGGGGCCCCGCCGCAAATTTCCTATATAAATCGGCACGCCAAGGCACAGGCGCCCGCCGCTCCCGGGCGTTGCCGATCAAACGCCAAAAAACGGCGCATACATGCAGAAAAAACTCTGCCGCGCCGCTTTTCGTAAAGTAGTCACATTTATTATACGTTTCCCGACAGGGTTTGTCAACGTACCGTCCGCCGGCGGCCCTCAAGTGCCGGCGCGCAGAAAAAGCCCCGGCGGGGCCGTAGTCCCGCCGGGGTCTCCGGCCCGTTTGTTTTATACGGTTCTTCCATTGAAGAGGAATCAGGATTTGCGAGAGGTTTTGGCCCTGCATGGACAAGAAGGAAAGCGCGCTTTCGCCCGCCGACGGCGAAGACGCGGCGGGGCGGAAAATCAACCGCAAAGATGTCGTCAATTTAGTGGAAAAATCGTATTACATCCGCAGCAGCAGTTTGAGAAAAAACAGGCTTACAACGCCGGGCAAACCGAGCACAATCGCCGCCCCCACCGTCCAAAGATTGCACGCGACGCTTACACCGGTGAAAGCGCCCGCCGCATTCACGGCCCAAAGCGCCACACAGCCGCCGACGCCGCCAAGCGCCCATTTTCCCAGTGCGCGCGGGTTGCGAAGCAACAGAATGAGCAGCCCGCACAGCACGGCGATGCCGCCATAGAGCAGGTAGTGCCCAATGCCGGCAGAAACCGTGGCCGCCAACATCTGCATGGCCGTCCTCTCCTTTTCGGAACCGCAGAGCGGCTCTTTCTCAATTTCAAAGGGTGCACGGTCCGTCGGACGGTTACAGGCGCTGTAAACTTGCAGCCGGCCGCCGTGTTACGCCCTGCCTGCGCGCCTCCCGCGTGAGATAACGATAACGCGCCGTCAGCGCCTGCATCTCATAGATGCATTCTTCCAGCAGGTCGGGATCGCTTTGCAGGTCAAAACGTGCCGAAACATGCTCCAGCCGTGCTTTCACCGCCTCGATCTCATCCAGAAGCTGCATGTGCCCATCCTGCCCCGCCGCCGTGCGGCGCAGATGCACCGCCGTTTCCAAAAAGCCTGCGATTACGCCTTCCATGTCATGTGCCCCTTTCTTTTACACTATATGTCCGGGTCGTCCCATTCAGACCATTCCGCATTTTTTTGCTTATATATATCTTGAACCGTCGTTTTCCTTTTTATTCCATATATAAAAATTTTCAGGATTTGTCCGCTCAAAGGACGTGTGGCTCTACTGCATGTATATGGAGCGGACAAGCTGCTGTTGCTTGTACGGCAAAACTTTTTTTGCCGCCGCATGTCCCGCCGCACATGCGCAAAGGCCCCGCCGCACCGTCTCGACGACGGCTGCGACAGGGCTGTGTGCAGATACCAAAACCGGATGCGCCGAAAGCGGCCCTTCACTCGTGCCGATATTTCCGGCGGGTCGCCATGCCTCCGCGGATATGCCTCTGGGCTTTATTGACTTCCAACACGTGTTTGACTTCTATATACAACTGGGGGTTGAGCTTTTTTAACCGTTCCGAAACATCTTTATGTACCGCTGTCACGAATCGGAACGGTCTGATTCAAACCCAGATCACCCAGCAGGCGCAGGTGGACGTCCACGTTGCCGTCCTTGTCCACCTCGATCTTCCGGATAATCTGCTTGAGCTGGGCGTTGGTGAGCTGGCGCACGTCCGTGATGCTCTCGATGGTCTGGAACGTCTTGCGAATAATGCCCTCCAACCGGTCGCTCTTGTCGATGTTCAGCTCCGCCAGCTTCCGATCGTTTTCCAGCCGCTCGGCTTCTTCGCGCATGCCGCCTATTTTTTCATTGATTTCCTCGCGGGAAATCAACCCGTCGGCGTACAGGTCCATGTATTTCTGGCGTGTCCTCTGAAGCCGTGTAAGCTTCTGCTGCAATTCCCGGCCGTATTCCGCATGGTCGCTTTTTGCCTTGTAGAGCCGGTTGAACTCGCTTACCACATACCGGACGATGTTCTTCCGGGACTTGAGCACCTCTGCAAAATAGGCGTTCAGCGCGCCGACGAGCGCGTCCTCATCCACACCGGTTTTGTTCGGGCAGGAATCCGCCCCTTTGCCGTTGTGCCCGCTGCACACCCAGCGAACATACGTATTTTTATAAGTACGCACCGAGCGCCGGAACGACCAACCGCACTCCTTGCACTTGATGAGGGTGGAAAACAAATACTTGTTGCTTTGCCGCTCCTTGTTCACCTTGAAGGTTTTGCCGCGCTCGCGCATGACCTGCCCGGCTTTTTTAAACAGCTCCGGCGCGACGATGCGCAGGTCGGGGCGGTCGGTCACCATCCATTCCGTCTCGTCCTTTTCGGCGCGCACGCCCGTCAGGAAATCAGCGACTTCCTGCTTGCCGTTGATGATCTTGCCGGCGTACAGCTCGTTTGTCAGGATGCGGCAGACGGCGTTCTGCGACCAGATACAGCCGCGCTTGGTGCGCAGGCTTTTCGCATTGAGCATTCTGGCGATTTTGGACGCGCCGTAGCCCTCCTCCGCATACCAGTGATAGATCTGCCGCACAGCGGCGGCCTCCGCCTCATTGACGGAGAGGTTGAAGTAATCGCCGGGCGTTTTGTCATAACCAAACACGATGTTCGGCACGCGGCCTTTTTCGGCGTTCAGCTTCTTGCCGAACTTTACACGCTTGGAGGTGTTGGCACTCTCTTCCTGCGCCAGCGCCCCGAAAATCGTCAGCACGAATTCGCTGTTGCCCATCGAGGTCATGTTGGCCGTAAGAAACAGCGTCTCGATGCCAAGACTTTTCAGCTTGCGGATGCTCTGCAAAAGATCGACCGTGTTGCGCGCAAAACGGGAGATGTCCTTGACCACCACCATATCGAACAGGCCGGTCTCCGCATCGCGCATCAGGCGCTGGAACTCCCTGCGCTTCTTGATTTTGGTGCCGGAAATGCCCTCATCCGCGTACAGGCGCACCAGCGCATGGCCGGTCTTTTCCGTGTATTCGGCAAAAAAGCGTTTCTGTGCCTCCAGACTGTTGAGCTGGTCGGCCTTGTCCGTAGAAACGCGGCAATAGGCGGCGATGTGCATGGCTTCTGCCTTTCTGTGTTTTTCCGTTCGTTCTGTCACATCTTCATTACACGGTCTGCATGCTCCGGGAAAGCAACAAAAAGGGCCATTCACGCGGAACGGCTCTTTTGAATCCGTATCTGTTGTTCAAATGAGCTTGCGGCCGTTTGTACGGCCTGCTCCAGCTTTGCTTTGTTTGCCTCAATCAAAATATCCAGTATGTAGCCGGCAGCCGCCTCTGCCGTGTTGGGATTGTGGAACCGGAAGTTCAGTTTTTGTGTTTTCACAGCAGCGCGACGCCCCCTTCCCTGTCCATTTGTATTATTCCAGCATCTGGAATATGCGTGCCGTGACCGGGAATGTTTATGGGCGCCGACTTGTATGGGCTGCCGGCCTTTTCGCCGCATATGCGGCAGAGTGGCGGTTTTCAGCCGCTTTAGCTGCTTGTCATAGCTTTGCTCTTTTCATGTTTTAACGGTTCGCTGATTTTTGCCTTTTTGCCTTCTTCCACCGCACAGGGTAGACATGCCTTTCGTATTTCAAAGGTTCATACGCTTTTTTCACGAGAGAAACGATATGCGCAACCCCCTCATCCCACCCCTCCAGCAATGCAACAAGGGCCTTTCTGAAGTAACAGAAAGACCCTTGTCCATATCGGTCTGTGTTTTATGCCATAGCCCGCACAAAACGTTCGTTTCCAGCCCTGCATCCGGGGCAGTCCGCGGCACCAGCCGGATAGAAGCGCATGCGACTTTGATTTGCTTGCCGCATGCCGGCATTGCACACTCAACCGCCTGTTTTTCCTCTTCGCAGCTTTTTCAGCCGCGTCGGTTTCATAAGCGTTACGATCAACAGAAAAACGCCCACGGCAATCAAAACATCGCCGATGCTGAGATAATAATGGACGCGACGGAGAAGCCAGTCATAAAACGGGATTTCCAACCGGTCGCATAGGAAAGCGAGACGCGTGTGGGCATCCGTCAGCGTATAGTTCAGAATCTGTCCGCTTTTGAGCAATTCGTTTTCGGCATACCGCGGCGAACTTCCGCCGATTGCACTCGCCACCACGGGCATCCGGCCGCCGTTGGCCAATGTGACCAGCATGTTGAGTGCGCCGCCGGCGCCAATGATATCCACCGAAATGCACCGGTAGTTGACCGCCACGAACCCGAGCAGCAGCCCATAGCGAACAAGTGCGAAGCAGACGGCGCCGGGCGTGCCGAGGCGGGAAAGCGCCACTGCGATGAACATAATGCGCGGGAGCTGGCTGACCAGAACGGAGCCCACCAAAAGCCACAGGTGCCGAAGCGGCATTTCAAGCAAATGCTTAAAACTGCCCCCTGCCAGGATGCCCACCAACAGGCCGCATACAGCCGCATCAAATAACATATGGCTTGTCCCCTCTTTTTTTCATGGCTTTTTCGAAAGCGGAAACGATTTCCGGAGCAAACTGGCTCCCTGCGCATGCAAAAAGTTCCGTCATGGCCTCCTCGTGACTGAAAGCACGGCGGTAGGGCCTGTCGGACGTCATCGCGTCATAGCTGTCCGCCACCGCAAGAATTTGCGCTTCCAGGGGGATCGCCTTGCCGGACAGCCCGTCCGGGTAGCCTTCCCCGTTGTACCACTCATGGTGGGAGCGGATGATCTTGGCCGCACACGAGAGGAACTTGATCTCTTCGAGGATATGCTCGCCGTTGGCAGGGTGGCGTCGGAGCACTTCCATTTCTTCCTTCGTAAGCGGATCAACTTTATGCAGAATGCTTTCATCGACGGCGATCTTCCCGATATCGTGGAGCAGTGCCGCATAGCGCAGCATCTGGCAGTGCCTGGAGCTCAGGCCAAGCTCCACGGCGATGATCCCGCTGTAAAACTCCACGCGGCGGGAATGGCCGTTGGTATAGGAATCTTTGGTTTCAATGGCCGTAGAAAGGCTGGTGATGGTCTGCAGATAGTTTTCCTGCAGGTCTTTATACATGCTGAAAACATAGCGGGCCAGCAAAAACGGCACGAACAGCACCAACACCAGAAACCAGCCGTAGGCTATGTAGACCGCCGTGATGATGATGCCGATGAGCCCCACAAAAAAAGTGCTCATCACCATTCGGGGCAGGTTTGATACCCAAATCTTTGCAAAGTTTTCCCGGTACCGAAGGTACATAAAAATGGATACGATCACGGTGTCGGCCATAACAAAAACGAAAATGGAGACGATCAGCGGCAGTGCGATCCCGTTTATATCCCGCATCACAGTGTTGAAAGAAATGCCAAGTGGAAGAATGTAGCCTCCCAGAGCCCGGTAGACCGCATAGGCCGCCAGGAGGCTCAGTTCATAGCTAGAAGCGTTGAACAGCGTGGCGGAAACCGGTATGTTGAAGATGGTCAAGCTTCGCCGGTCTCTGCCGCTGGAATACGTGCCAAGCACCGAAAGAGCGGAGATCCACGCCGTCTCCGTAATATTGCAGGTGAGCATGGCACAGAGGATTACCGCGATGGTGATGGAAAATCCAACCGCACCGATTAGAATAGTCTGCGTTTCCGTAACGATGGCAAGAAGACACAGAAAAAGAAAAGGCCACCAGTTACCCGAAAAGGGGCTGGTGGCGGTCAGATAAGCCAGAGTGCAGACTCCAGCCGCAATAATCAGAGCCTTATAGACTTTCTTGGGAAGTGTGACAGTATCTTGCATGCAGGCTCCCTTGAATAATTTTTATATATGCAATACGGGTCGCAATGAGAAAACGAAAGTCTTACGTGTTCTTCACTCGAAGATCTTCATAAGAGCACCGCTGGAAAGAAGCAGAGCGGCGATGGTACCCAACGCGACCAACACTTTACGCATTATGAAACAGCCTCCCTTGGAGTTTCTCTGCCCCTACGCTAAACAGGCAGGCTGTTCCGCTTCGCTGTTTCACGACCCGTATTGTATGCAGATGAACCGGACTCCAACGGAACATTCAGCTAAGTGTCACCGGTATGACACGGTTGACGGCATCAAGTGTGGCTTTAATGACCGCGCTGTATTCGTCGTCAACGATCAAGGCCGTGCCCGTCAGCAGGCGGGCGCTTCCGTTGCAGTAATAGTGGATGGCAACATTGATTTCATCCGAACCCGCAATGTGGAACTTTTGGATATCCGAAAGGCTGAACGGGCAGCTTTTCAGATAATCATGTATGGCGTTGATGGAAGCGATGGCCAGAACTTTTCGCCGGGCTACCATCGCGTTGACCTCGCTTGCCTGGCCCCGGTATTCGTCCGCTTTGCCGGCAAGTATCACTGTGGCGGAAAAAGAGCCCTCGGTGTTGGTGGTTTCCAGACCGCTGATTTTGAGCCGTTCCTGCTTGGGAATCGTGTCCGAATCAACCTGCGCAATGCTGATGATGCGGTGCTCGATATCTTGACCGGTACGGGCTGCAACCGCCGATTGAATGTCTCTGGATATCTGCTTTGGGCTCTTGCTTTTATCTGAGAGAACATGAATCTCGCAGAGGTTGCCGTCTGGATCGGCCGTCAGTTTTACGGAATATACGCTATCCAGTTTTTCAATCAGGTTCTGAAGCTCCGTCAAATCATCCGGCTGCAATAAAATTCCTCCCATCCCGCCTCCATCCGCAGGCGGAAATCCATTCCCGGCACTGCCGCAACACACATCGGTGACGGGTGACAGTACCGTCGCTTCAGGAGGGGCGAACGCACATGGTTCATATCGATTCCCATACCAAATTATAGGATATTAAGCGCAGTAATTCAATATATTCCACACAAATATTCCGCACAAATCGTTTTTTTCGCATTCTTTTTATCCGATTGCTCTCAGCGGGACCCGAAAAACCATGCCGGATACGACAAGGCGGTACATCGTATGTGCCAAGTATTCCGACGGCATATAGTAAAATACGATGTTCTATTCACTTCCAGCGCGAAATCAGATTTCCTGCTTTTATATGCACCGTGGCGTTCACATTGCAGTTTTGGTTGTAAACCCATCTGCCTATAATAAGTTGACAATAAGAAATTCCGATGCTATACTCTTTTTAATTTTGTAGGAGGAGGTTATGATCATGACAAGTAGAACGTACGCGCATCCAAGAACCGCCGCCACCGTCTATATCGCATTGTTTGCGGTCCTGATCGCCGTTTGCTCATGGATTTCCATCCCGGGTATCGTCCCCTTTACCTTGCAGACCTTTGCTATTTTTTGTACGGTCGGATTATTGGGAGGGAAACGTGGTACGGTTTCGGTTCTGGTGTACATATTACTTGGCATCATCGGCATACCGGTATTTGCCGGATTTTCCGGAGGCATCGGTGCCTTGTTAGGGCCAACCGGCGGATACATCATCGGTTTTGTGTTTTTGGCACTTGTATACTGGTTGATTACGAAATTGCTTGGCACAAAATTATTGTTTACCATCATTGCAATGGCAGTAGGTCTTCTGACTGTTTACGCGTTTGGCACCGTTTGGTTCATGGTCGTTTATTCACAGAAATCCGGTGCCGTCAGCTTGATCGCCACTCTTGGATGGTGTGTGTTTCCATTCATCATTCCAGATCTGATCAAAATGGCAATTTCCATATTCCTTGTAAAAAGGTTGTCAAGCCATGTTCAATTATAAACTACATCCTCACCATGGTGTTTGCATTGCCTTTTTTGAAGGGAAAGGATACTCACCTTCTTTTATCCAAAACATGCAAGCGGTGATCAATTTGCTCGATAACTCCGCACAAATTCAACTTGTAACCGGCAAAGATGTGATCTGTTCCGAATGCCCAAATATCCGGAACAATCAATGTATCCACCAAAAAACCGTTGTCCGATTTGACAGAGCCGTATTGGCCGCCTGCCATCTGCATGCCGGACAAATCCTCAAATGGACAGATTTCAAACAGATGGTTTTCTCCCACATAATTAGCCGGGGCACTATACGTTCTATCTGTGGAGGATGCCAATGGGAAATGCTTTGCCATAACAAAGCAGATAAACTCGCCCGTATGAGTATTTAAGCCTTTGTCCACCCTGCCCTATCTGTATGATTCAATCATACGCATGACAAAAGCCCTGTTTCTTTCACGATTGGTGATAGCGGCAGGGCCTTTGCAATGCACCATTTCCGCCTGACCTTTGTGTCACTTTGATTCTCTTATACGATCGTCCATGCAAAACGTTCCATTTCGTCACTGCCGCATGTACGGTAGATTTGCTGATTCCAAATTCTTTGGCGGCGCCTCGTACCGTGGACTGGTGCGCAATAATATATTCACCCAGTTCCACGGCCCGTTCCTCCACAATGCCTTTCACTAAAAATCCCCCTCACGTGATCGTATCGCTATATGTATATGCGTGCGATCGGGGGGTATGTGGAAAATGCGCTTTTCCATGATAAAAACCCGCCTTTTCAAAACCAGGCGCGCCAAACCGGCCCGCAGGCGCACGCATGCGGGCCGGTTTATCTGCGGAAACGATTCGTTCGAACGCACAAGGGAAAAATCGAAAAACCTGCTCTGTATTATGCTTTCGGCACGCTCTCCCAGTCTTTCAGGAAACGCTCGACGCCGATCTTCGTCAGCGGATGCTCGATCATCTGGAGGATGACCTTATAGGGCACGGTGGCAATATGCGCGCCCGCCTTCGCCGCCTCCGTCACATGCAGCGGGCTGCGGATGCTCGCCGCGATGATTTCCGTCGGGATACCATGGACCTTGAAAATTTCCGCGATGTCCCGCACGAGGGTCATCCCCTCCCACGAAATATCGTCCACCCGCCCAAGGAACGGGCTGACATACGTCGCGCCAGCGCGCGCCGCCAGCAGGGCCTGCGCCGCCGAAAACACCAGCGTCACATTCGTGTGGATGCCTTTGGCCGCCAGCCGTTTGGTCGCTTTCAGCCCCTCCGCGCACAGCGGCAGCTTGATTACGATATTCGGGTGGATGGCCGCCAGCGGCAGCGCCTCCTCCACCATTTTTTCCGCCTCGAGCGAAACCACCTCTGCGGAGATCGGGCCGTCCACGATGGTGGTGATCTCCCGCACCACTTCCTCAAAGATCCTCCCCGATTTGGCAATCAGCGACGGGTTGGTCGTCACGCCGCAAATCACACCCAGGTCGTTCGCCCAGCGGATCTCGTCCACATTGGCCGTATCCACAAACAGTTTCATCGCAGCCACCCCTTTTGATGTATGGATGTATCGAGTCCGGTATCTGGTCCCGCCACTATTATACCGCATCGGCGGCTTGTCTGCACCCCTATGCTTTGCGCGCTTTGTCCGGGACACGCTCCGCTGCCGGTCCGCAACACCAAAACACTTTTTCGACCGGACGGGATGACCCGAACGTCTTTCCGCGCCCACGCGGTACCGGCACGACTGGGCCGCTCACGGTTTGACGGCGGAGGCATTTTCCCCGAACACACGCTTTACCATCTCCAGCGCGCTTTCGATCACCTGATCCATATTGTAGTACCGGTATTCCGCCAGACGGCCGCCGAACAGTACGTGCGGCTCCTGCTCGGCCAGCGCCTGATAGCGCGCGTACAGCGCTTTGTTCCGCTCGTCCCCAACCGGGTAATACGCCTCGGTGCCCCGTTCCCACCCGGCCGGATATTCTCTGGTGACCACCGTGCTTTCCTGCTCGCCGAACAGGAAATGCTTATGCTCGATAATGCGGGTATAGGGTGTTTCGGCATCCGTATAGTTCACCACCGCGTTGCCCTGATAATTGGATGTAGGCAGCACCTGCGTTTCGAACCGCAGGCTGCGGTATTCCAGTTCGCCGAACCGATAGCCGTAAAACGCGTCGACCATGCCGGTATAGACCACGGTTTCCGCCTGCGCCTGCAGGGCCTGCCGGTCCTCCAGAAAATCGACGCCGAGCCGCGTCTCCACACCATCCAGCAACTTTTCCACCAGCGTGTTGTAACCCTCTTTCGGGATGCCCTGGTGGGGATCGTTGAAATAATTGTTGTCATAGGTATAGCGCACCGGAAGTCGGCGGATGATGAAGGCGGGCAGTTGGTCGCAGGGACGCCCCCACTGTTTTTCGGTATAGCCCTTGATGAGCTTTTCATAAATATCCGGCCCCACCAGCATGAGGGCCTGTTCCTCAAGATTGCGCGGCGTTTCAATGCCAAGCCGCGCGATCTGCCCGGCAATCTTGCGCTGGGCCTCGTCCGGCGTGACGACACCCCACAGTTTATTGAATGTGTTCATATTAAACGGCAGGTTGTATATTTCCCCGTTGTAATTGGCGATGGGACTGTTGACATAGTGGTTGAACGTAACGAACCGGTTGACATACCGCCAGATGTGCTCCTTGCCGGTGTGGAAGATGTGCGCCCCATAGGTATGCACATGGATACCCTCGATCACGTCGCAGTAGACGTTCCCGCCCGGATGGTCCCGCTTGTCGATGACAAGGCACTTTCTGCCGCGCGCAGCCGCCTCATGGGCAAAAACGGCGCCAAACAGCCCCGCGCCCACCACCAGATAATCATATGTTTTCAACTGCATCCCCCAACCATTCTGCGGGCGGCACGCGCCTGCGTCCGCGGCGATCGGCTTTGCCCGGTTTTCACGGGCATTGTAACATAATTATTCTGCTCTGGCAAGGCAAGCCATTCCACATATATCCAATCTTCCGCGCGCGAAACAGCAGCATTGCGGGAAATTCCGATTGACAAAGGCGCCCCGATTCCATATGATGAAAACAGCGCCACACCGGCATCCTGCGGATGTGCCGTAAATCTGGAACAGATACGGGGGACTTTGCTATGCACCAAACCTATCCAAAACGGAAGATCGCGGTCGCGGGCACAGGTTATGTCGGCCTGTCCAACGCCATCATCCTGTCGCAGCACCATACCGTCTTTGCCGTGGACATCCTCCCGGAAAAAGTGGAACAGATCAACAGCCGAAAATCCCCTATTATTGATCCGGAAATTGAGGACTATCTCGCAAACCGCCCGCTGGACCTCACCGCGACCACCGACTGGGAAGCCGCTTACCGCGAGGCCGATTTTGTCGTGATCTGCACGCCGACCAATTACGACCCCGTGAAAAACTATTTTGATACCAGCTCCGTGGAAAGTGTCATCGCGCAGGTCCGGCAGGTGAATCCCAATGCGGTTCTGGTCATCAAGTCCACCGTGCCTGTGGGCTACACCAAAAGCCTGCGCGAAAAGCAGGGGTATGGCAATCTCATCTTCAGCCCGGAATTTCTGCGGGAGGGCCGCGCGCTTTACGACAACCTTTATCCCAGCCGCATCGTCATCGGCAGGCCCGAACATGACGAAAAACTGGCAAACGCGTCGGAACAGTTTGCACAGCTGCTTGCGGAAGGCGCCGTGAAAAAGGACATTCCGGTGCTGTTCACGGGCTCGACCGAAGCGGAAGCGATCAAGCTTTTTGCCAATACATATCTGGCGCTCCGCGTCTCGTTCTTCAATGAACTGGACACCTACGCGGAAATACACGGGCTGCGCACCAGGCAGATCATCGAGGGAATCGGCCTGGACCCGCGCATTGGAAGCCATTATAACAACCCGTCTTTCGGATACGGCGGATATTGCCTGCCGAAAGACACCAAGCAATTACTGGCAAACTACCGGGACGTGCCCGAAAACATCATCCAGGCCATTGTGGAAGCCAACCGTACGCGGAAAGACTTCATCGCGGAGCGCATCCTGGAAAAAGCCGGATACTACAGCGGCGCCGCCGGGCGGAACGGAACGCCGGGCAGGCAGGTCATCGTGGGCATCTACCGCCTGACCATGAAGGCAAACAGCGACAATTTCCGCCAGAGCAGCATTCAGGGCGTTATGAAGCGGCTGAAAGCCAAAGGCGTGGAGGTCGTCATCTACGAACCGACGCTGCATGCAGGGGAACTGTTTTTCGGCAGCAAAGTGGTGAACGATCTCACGGCGTTCAAAACCATGTCCGATGTTATTGTGGCCAACCGCTACGACGCAGCGCTCGACGACGTGGAGGAAAAGGTCTACACACGCGACCTGTACCGGCGCGACTGAGCCAGGCATGACATAATGCCGGCCCGCCTGTTTTATTTGTTCCCGTGCTCCTGTTCCTCTGCACGCAAAAGGCCGGTTTCCCCGGTAGACACGCGCGGACGTTGGCTTTTGTTGACAGTGCTCTGTCTATATGCTATAGTCGAAACATACAGAAATTTGGCAATCCTGTAAAAAACTTGTCGGCAGGTGATGTGATGGAGATCCTTGCACGGCGCGACCCCAAAACCGGGCGGACACAGACCCTGCGCGCGCATACCCTCGCCGTCGCGGACGCGTGTGAAACAGCCTGCGCCAAAATCGGCCTCGGCGCGCTGGGACGGCTGACCGGCCTGCTGCACGACAGCGGAAAAGGGGCGGACGCATTCCAGACCTATTTGGCAGAAGCGGACCCATCCAAACGCGGAACAGTCAACCATGCCGCCTGCGGCGCGCGGTACGCATTTGAGCACTTTCTGACCGACGATGTCCCCGCGAACATCGCGGCGGAATGGGTGATAGCTGCTGTCTGCGGGCACCACGGCGGCCTGCCGGACTGCACCGGCAGCGCGGGAGAAGACATCCTGCGGCAGCGCGCCTACCCCCAAAAGGAATGTGCCTGCGGCCAGGCACTCGCGCGGTTTTTTAAGACCTGCACCTTGCCCGAAGAGCTGTCGGCACTGTTCATGCGGGCCGTACAGGAAACCGCACAGATCTGCGGAAAAACACAGGCGTTCTGCGCCGATTTACCCGGCACGAGCGGATATGTTCAGCTCTGGTTCATGCTGGGCATGATCCAGCGGTATCTGATGAGCAGCCTGGTGGACGCCGACCGGTACGACGCGTATGGTTTCGAGGCGGGCGCCGCGCCGGCAAAAGAAAGCGACCCGACCCCTCTGTGGGAAACGCTGGCCGCCCGGTTGGAAGCCCACCTGGCAGATCTGGCCGAAAAAGCGGCGGAACATCCGGAGACGGCGCATATCAACCGGAAGCGTCGCGAAATCGCCGATGCCTGTCTGGCGTTTTCCGAACACAGCGCGGGCATTTTTCGTCTGGTGGTGCCCACGGGCGGAGGCAAGACCTACAGTTCCCTGCGGTATGCGCTGCACTGCGCCGCCAAGGCGGGCAAACGCCGCATTTTCTATGTCGCGCCTTACAAGACCATTCTGGAACAAAACGCCGCCGATATCCGCGACGTTTTACAGCAGGACGACGCCGTGCTGGAACATCACAGCGACGTCGTGCTTGACCGTAACGGCTCCTCGTCTTCCCGCGAAGAACTCGAGCGGTACGAGCTGCTCACCGAGCGATGGGACGCGCCGGTCGTCCTCACCACCACCGTGCAGTTTCTGAACACGCTGTTCGACGGCAGGCTGAGCAGCGTGCGGCGGATGCACAGTCTGGCCGGTTCCGTCATCATTCTGGATGAGGTACAGGCCATGCCGGTGCGGTGTCTGCACCTGTTCAATGCGGCCGCAAACTTCCTTTCCTGCGTGATGGACTGCGCCGTCATCCTCTGCACAGCCACCCAACCCGCGCTGGAGAACACCACGCACCCCATCCGCCTGCGCGCGCAGAGCGACATGGTGCCGGACATGGACGCTGTTTTTGCCGCGTTCCGCCGCGTGCGGGTGGAAGATAAAACGAGACAGGGCGCGCTGGGAGCCGACCAACTCGCCGACTTCGCCTTCAGCCGGGCAAAACAGGACGGCAGCCTGCTCGCGGTGCTCAACACCAAATCCGCAGCGGCCAAGCTCTGTGCCGCGCTCCGGGCGCGCATGAACACGCTGCCGGACGGAGAACAGATACCGGTTTATTTTCTGTCCACCAGCCTGTGCCCCGCGCACCGCAAAGATGTGATCGACGAGATACGCACGCGGCTGAAAAAGCACGAGCGGCTGATCTGTGTAAGTACGCAGCTCATAGAGGCCGGCGTCGATCTTTCCTTTGCCTGCGTGATCCGCTCGCTGGCGGGGCTGGACAGTATCGCGCAGGCGGCCGGGCGGTGCAACCGGCACGGCGAAGCCGCGCTCCGGACGGTTTATATCATGCAGTGTGCAGACGAAGATCTGCGCCATCTGCCGGATATTTTGGCGGGACAGAGCGCGGCAAAACTGGTGCTGGAAGGTTTCGCCCGTGCCCCGCAGCGTTATGGCGGCGATCTCCTCTCCCCCGACGCTATCCGGCAGTATTACGCGTTCTATTTCGAGATGCAGAAAAGCCAGTTGGATTATCCGGTGGCGCTGGATCGCCCTACCTCCCTGTTTGACCTGCTCTCCGTCCATACACTGGCGCGGTCGGCCTGCGAAGAAAACGGCCGCGCCCTGCCGCAGCACCCGCTGCATCAGGCATACGCAACAGCGGGCAGCCGGTTTCAGGTGATCGACCGGCAAGGCATCGCCGTGGTGGCGCCCTACGGCGATGGCGAGGCACTCATCGCCCGGCTGTGCGGCAAACCCGATCTGGCCGCCCTGCCCGCCCTGCTGCGCCGGACACAGCGGTATGCCGTCAACCTGTTTGAACAGGAGCGGCGTGCGTTGGAGACGCAGGGTGCGATCATTTATCTGCCGGACTGCGGCGTTGCCGTCTTAAGAGAACATTTCTATGATAAGACGCTGGGCGTGCAGACGCGCAGGCATGCGATGGACACGCTGATCGTCTAGCCTTTTTATGAAATCAGAACAGGACCATTATGGATTCGGAAAGGAGCGAAACATGGAGTATCGCAACCGTGTGGATTTTCTGGTAGGCGGCAGGCTGGCGCTGTTCAGTGATCCTGTTACACGGGTGGGGGGCGAAAAATGCAGCTATCAAGTTCCCACCTATCAGGCACTCAAAGGCATTCTGGAAAGCTGTTATTGGAAGCCCACGCTGGTCTGGGTCATCGACGCCGTCCGGGTGATGCGCCCGATCCAAAGCCAGTCCAAGGGCATCCGACCGATCAAATACGGCGGAGGGAACGACCTTTCCATTTATACCTATCTGACCGATGTGGCCTATCAGGTGCAGGCACATTTTGAATGGAACGAGCACCGTCCCGAGCTGGCGGGTGACCGCAACGAGAACAAACATTACGCCATCGCCCGGCGCATGATCGCGCGCGGCGGCAGGCGGGATGTATTTCTGGGCACCAGAGAATGCCAGGCCTATGTGGAGCCATGCACATTCGGCGAGGGCAGCGGACATTACGACGAGGCGGGCACGCTTTCGTTCGGCCTGATGTTCCACGGCTTCAACTATCCGGATGAAACCGGGCGGCAAACGCTGGAGACCCGCTTATGGTATCCCAAAATGGAAAACGGCGTCATCCGGTTCTGTCGGCCGGAAAACTGCCGGGTGGTGCGCGTGGTCAAACAGCAGAAAGCGGTCAAATCGTTCACACCCGGTGAAAACTTCGCGCCCTGTGACACGCTGGCAGAGGAGGTGGCCGTCGATGGGCTGGATGCAGAAACTGTATGAGACCTATGAGAGCTGCCAGAGGGAAGTCGGCAGAACGGAAGAAGGCAAGCTCCCGTTGCTGCCCATCTACCACACCACCCAACAGGCGCAGATCGAGGCGGTGGTGGACAGCGACGGCAACTGGTGCCTCGGGCGGGCGCAGGTGATTCTGAACAAAAACGACATGACCACCATCATCCCCTGCACGGAAAGTTCCGGCGCACGCACCAGCGGACTCGAACCGCACCCTCTGTTCGACAAACTGCAATACATCGCCGGGGATTTCGAGACCTGTGTCACCGGCAAAAAAAGCGGTTTTCAGGGGTATATCACCGCGCTCGCGGACTGGTGCGCCTCGCCGTATGCGCACCCGAACGTCCGTGCACTCTATGCCTACCTGCAAAAAGGCACGCTGATGGCGGATCTGATGGCGGACGGCATCCTGTTCCGGGATGAAACGGGCGCGCTGCCGGCCAAATGGGCCGGAAAAAAAGAGGACACGCCGTCGATCTTCAAAGCCTGCGCCGGGGCACAAACCGATGCGTTCGTGCGGTTCCGTGTCGTCCCGGCGGACGGCTCCCCCGATATCCACAGCGCACTTTGGCAGAACCCCGCCGTTTGGCAGAGTTACATCGACTATGAGAACCACCGGCAGCAAAAGCAGGACATCTGCTATGTGCGCGGCGAGGAACTGCCGGTATCTACCCTCAGCCCCAAGAAGATTCGTAACCCCGGCGACGGCGCAAAGTTGATTTCCAGTAACGACACCAGCAATTTCACATTCCGCGGCCGGTTCCGGGATGCCACCGAGGCGTTCTGCATCAGCCGGGAGACCACCGAAAAAGCGCACAGCGCCCTGCGCTGGCTTATCTCCCGACAGGGGTGGCCCAACGGAGAACAGGTGATCGTGACATGGGGCACAACCGGGAGAAAACTGCCGGATCCCTGCGCCGACGCGCTGGATTTGTTTTTCAACAAGCTGAAAAAACCGGAGGAACCTATCCCCACCAAAGACGAATTCGCGGCCAGGCTGCGTCGGGCGCTTTCCGGTTATATCTGCGATCTGCAAAACGGCGAGGAGGCCACCATCATGGGGCTGGACTCCGCCACACCCGGCAGGCTCTCCGTTTTTTATTACCGCGAGATGCAGGCCGTGGACTTCCTCGCCCGCGTGCAAAGCTGGCACGACACCTGCGGCTGGGCGCACGATTACGGCTGGGTGCCCGACCCCGTGGACGCAAAGAAGCGGAAACACGTCGCCTTTGTGGGCGCGCCGTCTCCCAAAGACATCGTATTCGCCGCCTATGGGCCGAACGCCGATGACAAACTGAAAAAGAACATCGTGCAGCGTCTGCTGCCCTGCATCATCGACGGCGCGCGCCTGCCGCGGGACATCATGCTCTGCGCGGTCCACCGGGCGTCGAACCCCGTGGGAAGGGAGGACTGGGAAGTCCGCAAGACGCGTGGCATCGCCTGCGCGCTGATCCGCAAATACCACAACGACCGGTACAACGGAGAAACCATCAAAGACGCAACCTATAAGGAGGTCTGGGCCATGGCACTGGACAAGCAGATCGACGAGCGCGACTATCTTTTCGGCCGCGCGCTGGCCTATGCGCAGAAGATCGAAAGCTATGCGCTGGATGGGGCGGGCGAAAAACGCAGCACCAACGCGGAACGGCTGCAAACCGCATTCTGCCAGCACCCCGCGCGCACCTGGCTCACCATAGACCGCCAACTGCGGCCCTATCTGCTCCGGCTTGGGAAAAAAGCGACACGGTATCATGACGAGCTCAACGAGATCCTCTCACGCATTCCGCCGGAGGCCTTCACGAGCGCCCCGCTCAGTGAAAAATACCTGCTCGGCTATGCCTGCCAGATGCAGGCGTTCCACGAAGAAATGGAAGCATACAACCGCCATAAAAAAGAAAAAGCCAATACCGCCGAAGGAGTGCAGGAATAATGGGAACTCTATCAAACAAGATCGACTTTGCCGTGGTCCTCTCCGTCAAAAACGCCAACCCGAACGGCGACCCGCTCAACGGCAACCGCCCGCGCGAAACCTACGAGGGGCTGGGTGAGATCTCCGACGTCTGCATCAAGCGCAAGATCCGCAACCGCCTGCTGGATATGGGGCAGCCCATCTTCGTGCAGTCGGACGACCGCCGCGTGGACGGATTCAAGAGCCTGCGGGAGCGCGCGGACGCCTGCACGGAACTGAAAAAAGCCGAAACCGCCAAAGACAAGGACGCGTTTGCCAAAGCGGCCTGTACGGCGTGGATGGATGTGCGCAGCTTTGGACAGGTGTTTGCGTTTAAAGGCAGCGACGTTTCAGTCGGCGTGCGCGGCCCGGTGTCGGTGCACCCGGCATTCAGCATCGAACCCATCGACGCCGTGAGCATCCAGATTACCAAAAGTGTCAACAGCGTCACCGGCGATAAAAAGTCGTCCGATACGATGGGCATGAAACACCGCGTACCGTTCGGCGTCTATACCTTTTTCGGCAGCATCAGCTGCCAACTGGCCGAAAAGACCGGGTTTACGGACGAGGATGCCGAGCTGATCCATCAGGCGCTGCGTTCGCTCTTTGAAAACGACAGTTCCGCCGCCCGGCCGGACGGCAGCATGGAGGTCTACAAGGTCATCTGGTGGAAACACAACTGCAAGACCGGCCAGTATTCTTCCGCCAAAGTGCACCGTTCGCTGAATGTGCTGCCGCGTGACGGCGGCGATCCCCGCGACGTGACCGGCTATGCCGTCACCGCAGACGCGCTCGACGGCCTGCAACCGGAAATCGAAGATGGCATATGAGGAAGACGCATTCTTAAATCTGGCGGGCATCCAGCATTTTGCGTTCTGCCGCCGGCAATGGGCGCTGGCTTATATCGAAATGCAGTGGGCCGAAAACCTGCGTACCACCGAGGGTCACCTCCTGCATGAACGGGCGCACGACGCCTTTGCCACCGAAAAGCGTGGCAACTTGCTCATTTCGCGCGGCATGTCGGTATTTTCAAGGGAGCTGGGAATCAACGGCGTTTGCGACGTGGTGGAATTCCACGCTTCCGCCAGGGGCGTGCCGCTTTTTGGTCGGGAGGGAAAATGGCTGCCCGTACCGGTGGAATATAAGCGCGGCAGTCCCAAGGAAAACGACGCCGACCGTCTGCAGCTCTGCGCACAGGCCATGTGTCTGGAGGAAATGCTCGTGTGCGACAGCATTCCGCAGGCATACCTCTATTATGGCGAGACGGCGCGCCGTTCCGTTGTCGCGCTCGACGATGACCTGCGCCAGCGTGTGCGCGCCATTTCGGACGAAATGCACGAACTGTACCGCAGACAATACACGCCGCGGGTAAAGCCAACCAGAAGCTGCAACGCATGCTCGCTGAAAGAACTATGCCTGCCTAAATTGCAGCGGGTCGGTTCGGCGGCGGCTTATCTACGCAAGCGGCTGGAGGAAGTACCATGAAAACGCTGCTCAACACCCTGTATGTCACTTTGCCGGATGCGTATCTGGCGCTGGACGGAGAGAACGTGGTCGTGCAGCAAAAACAAGAAACGTTGCTGCGCGTGCCGCTGCACAATCTGGAAGGCATCGTGACATTCGGTTATACCGGCGCCAGCCCCGCATTGATGGGCGGCTGCGCCGAACGGGGTATTGCCCTCACCTTTCTGACCGCGCACGGCCGTTTTCTGGCGAGGGTCTCCGGAAGCGTGCAAGGCAACGTTTTGCTGCGCAAAACCCAGTACCGCCTGTCGGACAACGAGCAAGACAGCCTGCCGTTGGCCAAGAACTTTATCATCGGCAAACTGTTCAATGCGCGGTGGGTGGTGGAACGCGCGGTTCGAGACCACGCGGCCCGGTTGAATACCGAAAAGCTAAAACAGGTCTCGTCTTTGTTGGCGAAATCCATTCTGTCCGTGCAGTCGGCCCAGACTTTGGAAGAACTGCGCGGTATCGAAGGTGTGGCCGCCACACGCTATTTTTCCGTCCTGGACGACCTGATCCTGCAACAAAAGGAACAGTTCTTTTTTCACGGCCGCAACAGGCGCCCGCCGACGGATAATGTCAATGCCATGGCCTCGTTTGTATACGCCCTGCTGGCGCATGATACGTCCGCGGCATTGGAAAGCGCGGGCCTTGACCCGTATGTGGGCTTTTTGCACCGCGACCGCCCGGGGCGGGTGTCTCTGGCCCTGGATCTGGTGGAGGAACTGCGTACGGTTTTGGCCGACCGGTTCGTCCTGACGCTGATCAACACCAAACAAGTAAGCCCCGACGGATTCATCCAAAAAGAAAACGGCGCCGTGCTCATGGATGACAGCTGCCGCAAAGCCATTCTGAACGCCTGGCAAAAAAAGAAACAGGAAACCATCACCCACCCGCTGCTCGGAGAAAAAATGGACTGGGGATTGGTGCCCTATGCACAGGCAATGCTTCTGGCACGTTTTTTGCGGGGCGACCTGGATACATACCCGCCATTTTTGTGGAAATAGGTGAAAACATGCTGGTCCTGATCACATACGATGTCAATACCGAAACGGCTGCGGGAAGAAAACGGCTCCGCAAAATCGCCCGGGAATGCGTCAATTACGGGCAACGCGTGCAAAATTCGGTGTTTGAATGCGTTATGGACGCCGCACTGTGCTGCTCGGTCAAGCACAAGTTGGAACAAATCATCGACCCGGAAAAAGACAGCCTGCGCTTTTACTACCTCGGGAACCACTACAAAACAAAGGTCGAGCACATGGGTGCCAAACCATCGTTTGACGTCACAGAACCATTGATTCTGTGACGGTGCGAAGGATAAGCGCGCAGACTTTTCCCGTGTGCTTCGCACCAAGTTATAGGCGAAATCCGTCTGTTTCAAGTCGATTTCATGTTTGAAAAAGCATGTTCCAGTAACGAAATTGGGCATTTTAACATGGAAACAACTCAAAAACATAGGTGATTTTTGCTGCTTTTGCTGTCGCTCTCCACACGGAGAGCGTGGATTGAAATGGGTTCCTGTACGGGCTTCTGGACGGCTTGTGGAGTCGCTCTCCACACGGAGAGCGTGGATTGAAATATTTGCCGTCTGGACAGCGTGAATGAAGTCGATGGTCGCTCTCCACACGGAGAGCGTGGATTGAAATTTGGCCGCAAGCTCTGGAAACACACCGGCTGGGGGTCGCTCTCCACACGGAGAGCGTGGATTGAAATATCCTTGCAAATAACATTGCAAGCAAATTCGGCAGGTCGCTCTCCACACGGAGAGCGTGGATTGAAATTTAGTGTACAGGGCGTATGCGTTAGCCCAAAAGGGTCGCTCTCCACACGGAGAGCGTGGATTGAAATTGTAAGAAACATTCGCCCATCGCGGGTTTTCAAGGGTCGCTCTCCACACGGAGAGCGTGGATTGAAATATAGCGTGTATCAAGAAATATGGAGCTACATGAGGTCGCTCTCCACACGGAGAGCGTGGATTGAAATTCACATCCGCCGTCATCACGATTATGTCAAATGAAGTCGCTCTCCACACGGAGAGCGTGGATTGAAATCGATGCTGCCGGAAAGCTCGTCCGTAATGGCGGTGGTCGCTCTCCACACGGAGAGCGTGGATTGAAATGACATGGCAGAGCAAAGCGACAAACTGATTTCCGTCGCTCTCCACACGGAGAGCGTGGATTGAAATGCGAGCGCATGCTGGATGGATACAGCAACCAACGGTCGCTCTCCACACGGAGAGCGTGGATTGAAATGGCGGAAGTACTGAGCAGCTACAATGACCTGCTGGTCGCTCTCCACACGGAGAGCGTGGATTGAAATAAATCGGAACCGGGCGTAACGCCGGAACCGCTGAGTCGCTCTCCACACGGAGAGCGTGGATTGAAATGCGCTGGCATTTAAATCGGAACCGGGCGTAACGCGTCGCTCTCCACACGGAGAGCGTGGATTGAAATGATTTCCAGCCGCTTGTTATCCAGTGCGGATTTAGTCGCTCTCCACACGGAGAGCGTGGATTGAAATGTCAAAGCTCCGCGCAGTGTTGTACCGGCTTTTTCGTCGCTCTCCACACGGAGAGCGTGGATTGAAATTACCAAGGTGATGCCTGCCACCACCTATCTGACGCGTCGCTCTCCACACGGAGAGCGTGGATTGAAATCGCTTACCCTGTAACTATATTATACTACCGCGCGGTCGCTCTCCACACGGAGAGCGTGGATTGAAATACTGAAAAAACAGGAGGATAATTATATGGCAATGGTCGCTCTCCACACGGAGAGCGTGGATTGAAATTTCTGCCAGTTGGCGTAGGTATCGCGTCGGTTGAGTCGCTCTCCACACGGAGAGCGTGGATTGAAATTGCAAGGCGGCGTATGACGTATGAAAGTAAAATTGTCGCTCTCCACACGGAGAGCGTGGATTGAAATAAGCATAAGGGCCTGTATTGCTGGATGCAGCACAGTCGCTCTCCACACGGAGAGCGTGGATTGAAATCGATTTATGGTAGTCAAAAAGGGTTTATATACAAGTCGCTCTCCACACGGAGAGCGTGGATTGAAATGCGTGAAGACATCACAACGCACGATCAAGCGGTAGTCGCTCTCCACACGGAGAGCGTGGATTGAAATACCTTGCAAACGCGTCCGGCGGAAAATATGGTTTGGTCGCTCTCCACACGGAGAGCGTGGATTGAAATATGGACGAAACCACGGGCTTTTCAAATCTCTTATGTCGCTCTCCACACGGAGAGCGTGGATTGAAATATCTTTGCGTATACCAGTTCTACGGCTGGGATTTGTCGCTCTCCACACGGAGAGCGTGGATTGAAATTTCCCCGGACAACTATAACGATCAATGGTATCACGTCGCTCTCCACACGGAGAGCGTGGATTGAAATGCAATCACTGGGTATAAGTCTACAAAAGATGTCCGTCGCTCTCCACACGGAGAGCGTGGATTGAAATGACCGGGAGCCGGTGGACGCGTCGCTGGGTGACCGTCGCTCTCCACACGGAGAGCGTGGATTGAAATAATGCGGCCACTGGCGGTCTCAAGCCCGCAAAAAGTCGCTCTCCACACGGAGAGCGTGGATTGAAATGCAAAGATATCGTAGAGATGGCGTGCTCAACCGGAGTCGCTCTCCACACGGAGAGCGTGGATTGAAATTCATTGTAGCTGCCGGTCATGATTTTTTCCCACGGTCGCTCTCCACACGGAGAGCGTGGATTGAAATATAATGCGGCATATTTCGCTTACATGTAATGCCCGTCGCTCTCCACACGGAGAGCGTGGATTGAAATCCATAGGGCATCCAATACAGCCTATACGGGAAAAGTCGCTCTCCACACGGAGAGCGTGGATTGAAATATTTTCTCACATCGCCGTCCGACAATTCCATCAAGTCGCTCTCCACACGGAGAGCGTGGATTGAAATAGCTCCTTTTAGGCATAAAAAATCCGCCCGTAGGGTCGCTCTCCACACGGAGAGCGTGGATTGAAATGATATATGGCTCGCCCAACCGCGCCGGATGTACCAGTCGCTCTCCACACGGAGAGCGTGGATTGAAATATTTTCTCACATCGCCGTCCGACAATTCCATCAAGTCGCTCTCCACACGGAGAGCGTGGATTGAAATCCCTCCAAACCACATTTATGAACAAACTGTTAATGTCGCTCTCCACACGGAGAGCGTGGATTGAAATGATTTCATCCACAATTTTGCGCGCCATATGCGGAGTCGCTCTCCACACGGAGAGCGTGGATTGAAATGCTTTGATCCAGCGTCGGAAGCGGCTGGCTGATGGTCGCTCTCCACACGGAGAGCGTGGATTGAAATAGGCATATTTGAGGGGGAATGGATATGGCAATTAAGTCGCTCTCCACACGGAGAGCGTGGATTGAAATAGCATTATAGCGGTTGTAGTGCAACCGCTAAGAAAGTCGCTCTCCACACGGAGAGCGTGGATTGAAATCAGTTCCTTCGGCGCGAGAACGGAAATCAACTGAGTCGCTCTCCACACGGAGAGCGTGGATTGAAATGCGACATATGCGGACGGTTTTCTGCCGTGTATAGTCGCTCTCCACACGGAGAGCGTGGATTGAAATGGGAGGCGGCGGAGGAAAGCCCCCGTCACTTGATGAGTCGCTCTCCACACGGAGAGCGTGGATTGAAATATGAACGGCGTTATGGCAAACGGGAAACGATTTGGTCGCTCTCCACACGGAGAGCGTGGATTGAAATGTGGAACAAGGGGGCCGGCACCGGCGGCACTGACGTCGCTCTCCACACGGAGAGCGTGGATTGAAATAGCCATATGGATTGATAAACCGGAAATAACCCAAAGTCGCTCTCCACACGGAGAGCGTGGATTGAAATGTAAGAAACATTCGCCCATCGCGGGTTTTCAAGGGTCGCTCTCCACACGGAGAGCGTGGATTGAAATTGTATAACCGACACCACCGGCGGGCGTATGTGTTGTCGCTCTCCACACGGAGAGCGTGGATTGAAATTATTAATCAAAGACACAGACCCAAGGCCCATGTAGTCGCTCTCCACACGGAGAGCGTGGATTGAAATTTTCTGCACGGAAGGAATGTATGTAGCAGAAAGATGTCGCTCTCCACACGGAGAGCGTGGATTGAAATGCAAGGATATTAATTTCTTTCGGCGTTCAGATGGGGTCGCTCTCCACACGGAGAGCGTGGATTGAAATTTCTTCGCGTCCGTGTTCGGGTCAAGAATGTTGGGTCGCTCTCCACACGGAGAGCGTGGATTGAAATTTCTTCGCGTCCGTGTTCGGGTCAAGAATGTTGGGTCGCTCTCCACACGGAGAGCGTGGATTGAAATCAATCCTCCATATCTGATTCTATGCTTATCCGTGAGTCGCTCTCCACACGGAGAGCGTGGATTGAAATGTATTGACATTATACAGTGTCAATGATATAATATGTCGCTCTCCACACGGAGAGCGTGGATTGAAATGTATGATATAATAATATCTTATAAGGCGGTGATAGTCGCTCTCCACACGGAGAGCGTGGATTGAAATTGATTGATTACTTGACGATGACAACGCGCATACAGTCGCTCTCCACACGGAGAGCGTGGATTGAAATGTATTATGATGGTATCCGCTTGCACTGGACGGAAAGTCGCTCTCCACACGGAGAGCGTGGATTGAAATGTTAAGGATTTCTTTCAGTGGGCATTACAATCTGGTCGCTCTCCACACGGAGAGCGTGGATTGAAATGATGCTGGATACGATATCTGCTACGTTGGTTGCGTCGCTCTCCACACGGAGAGCGTGGATTGAAATGTTGCGGTGATTGTCGCGGCAATTGTGGTCTGTCGTCGCTCTCCACACGGAGAGCGTGGATTGAAATTCCTTCGATCGGTTTTTCACGTTCCAGTCGGTCAGTCGCTCTCCACACGGAGAGCGTGGATTGAAATACTGCGAGCTGTGCCTTATAGGTCGCTTCAACAGGTCGCTCTCCACACGGAGAGCGTGGATTGAAATATCAAACTTGTAAGGCAAATGGCGAACAGATTATGTCGCTCTCCACACGGAGAGCGTGGATTGAAATGCTGTGTTAAGATCAACAGTGGTGCTGATACCGGGTCGCTCTCCACACGGAGAGCGTGGATTGAAATACACCATCTGCAATTTGCTGGGCATCCAGCACAGTCGCTCTCCACACGGAGAGCGTGGATTGAAATAATCGCGTATGCATCAATCTCGCATAAGCCCGTAGTCGCTCTCCACACGGAGAGCGTGGATTGAAATGGAAATTTAATGTGGAACGCCGAGGGACTGAAAGGTCGCTCTCCACACGGAGAGCGTGGATTGAAATTTGCATGACGACGGGGTAAATGTGCTGCTCAATGGTCGCTCTCCACACGGAGAGCGTGGATTGAAATCTTAAGCACCCGTCAACGTATAACGGCGGGTGCTGTCGCTCTCCACACGGAGAGCGTGGATTGAAATAATTATCGGCGCGGTCGCCTTTGAAAGCTGTTCAGTCGCTCTCCACACGGAGAGCGTGGATTGAAATAACACCTATACGTCAAGCAACGACAGCAACATATGTCGCTCTCCACACGGAGAGCGTGGATTGAAATTTCATCTGGTACGTACAAAACAAACACTGACCGCGTCGCTCTCCACACGGAGAGCGTGGATTGAAATGCCCATCTGCGGTGCAAAGGGCAAATGATGATGTGTCGCTCTCCACACGGAGAGCGTGGATTGAAATATCCGTGGAGTATAGCAGGTGTACGCGGCCATCCGGTCGCTCTCCACACGGAGAGCGTGGATTGAAATGATGAAATAATGACGGGTAGCGGCACATTTTGAAGTCGCTCTCCACACGGAGAGCGTGGATTGAAATTTCTATGTGCCTGAAAGCAATGGTACGCACGATGCGTCGCTCTCCACACGGAGAGCGTGGATTGAAATTTCGACCGCCTCGGCAAGCTCCTCGTCATCCAAGGTCGCTCTCCACACGGAGAGCGTGGATTGAAATGGGCACGCGCAGACCGTCCAGCCGGTCAAGCAGGTGTCGCTCTCCACACGGAGAGCGTGGATTGAAATAATAAGATGGAGCAGGCGATACAAGAGCGTCTGTGTCGCTCTCCACACGGAGAGCGTGGATTGAAATGCCAATCGAACTCCGCCGCACTCTTGGAATTTCCGTCGCTCTCCACACGGAGAGCGTGGATTGAAATTTTGGAGATGATCCGTGACTGGCAGGCGGATGGCGGTCGCTCTCCACACGGAGAGCGTGGATTGAAATCGGTTGCCATTGACGCGCTGGTGCTGGCGCTGCCGTCGCTCTCCACACGGAGAGCGTGGATTGAAATTTTATATGAGCAATCGGAATGTATCGTCTTGCTGGGTCGCTCTCCACACGGAGAGCGTGGATTGAAATGGCATCGTGTCTGTAATCAACGGACTGTCTGCACGTCGCTCTCCACACGGAGAGCGTGGATTGAAATGCTTTCATCAAGGTGTCTGAGGGCACCGGGTATGGTCGCTCTCCACACGGAGAGCGTGGATTGAAATATAAAGGGGTGCTTGAGATGCGCAGAGTAAACACGTCGCTCTCCACACGGAGAGCGTGGATTGAAATGTGTTTGACCGTTCGCCAAAGCTGAAAGCTATGGGTCGCTCTCCACACGGAGAGCGTGGATTGAAATGGCAGTGCAAGCACCAGTGCTTCAATTGCAACAGTCGCTCTCCACACGGAGAGCGTGGATTGAAATATTTTTGCGTCTACGGTGATGCCATCCAGCGTGAGGTCGCTCTCCACACGGAGAGCGTGGATTGAAATGCATTTTTCGGAGCATGTGTTGCGGCACGTGTGGGTCGCTCTCCACACGGAGAGCGTGGATTGAAATTTTCGCATAAAAATGCCGCCCTCTATGGGGCGGCGTCGCTCTCCACACGGAGAGCGTGGATTGAAATAATTACTTTATAAATGGCAAAAATCCAAGAGCCGGTCGCTCTCCACACGGAGAGCGTGGATTGAAATGTTGCCACGGCGGGGAAGATTAAAAAGGTTTGTGTCGCTCTCCACACGGAGAGCGTGGATTGAAATGAGTCGTTCCAACTTGGCCTTGAACCAAAGTGCCAGTCGCTCTCCACACGGAGAGCGTGGATTGAAATGAGAATTTCCCCTATTCGATCACATTTCCGACGCGTCGCTCTCCACACGGAGAGCGTGGATTGAAATTGCAGCACGGTCACGTTGCAGTTGATGAGGTCACGTCGCTCTCCACACGGAGAGCGTGGATTGAAATTGGTACTGCTGGTGAAGCTGCATTGACTGGTAAGAGTCGCTCTCCACACGGAGAGCGTGGATTGAAATCTTTCAGTGGGCATTGCAATCTGGTGGGCCATTGGTCGCTCTCCACACGGAGAGCGTGGATTGAAATGTTATTGCGCATCTATTGAGCACAGCCAGAACATGGTCGCTCTCCACACGGAGAGCGTGGATTGAAATATCAGCCATGCGCTTGATTGCCCCGGTGATGTCAGTCGCTCTCCACACGGAGAGCGTGGATTGAAATTCCTTAAAACCCCCTATATATATATTTATGTTCTTAGTCGCTCTCCACACGGAGAGCGTGGATTGAAATGTAGAAATCAGTGGAGAAGACGATCTGCCCTTCTGTCGCTCTCCACACGGAGAGCGTGGATTGAAATTAGAATAGCCGGAACATCTGCAGCAAGTGCAATGGTCGCTCTCCACACGGAGAGCGTGGATTGAAATATTTCCGAACGCTGGACATGAGTGCTGCAATGGCGTCGCTCTCCACACGGAGAGCGTGGATTGAAATGGCATCGTGTCTGTAATCAACGGACTGTCTGCACGTCGCTCTCCACACGGAGAGCGTGGATTGAAATGACACCCCTGTGGATAGTATAGCAGAGAGGGACAGTCGCTCTCCACACGGAGAGCGTGGATTGAAATACATCATCGGCGTGGACTATGATCGTCAGCTTGAGTCGCTCTCCACACGGAGAGCGTGGATTGAAATATCGTCGAACCACCAAGCATGTGATTCCCAATATGTCGCTCTCCACACGGAGAGCGTGGATTGAAATTTCTTCGCACAATTCCCACAGGTAAGCATCCGTTGGTCGCTCTCCACACGGAGAGCGTGGATTGAAATGAGCCGCCAAAAGCGGCGGGGCAGCACGACATCTGTCGCTCTCCACACGGAGAGCGTGGATTGAAATTTTATGACACTACCGAAGCTTTCCGGCACGAAATGTCGCTCTCCACACGGAGAGCGTGGATTGAAATACTCACATAATTGTAAAACCGTCTGTTGTTGAAAGTCGCTCTCCACACGGAGAGCGTGGATTGAAATTGCAATCACTGGGTATAAGTCTACAAAAGATGTCGTCGCTCTCCACACGGAGAGCGTGGATTGAAATTGCAATTCCGACCATGATCTATGTCGGTGCGGATGGTCGCTCTCCACACGGAGAGCGTGGATTGAAATAATCTTCTGACTCGTCGTCTTCCCAATCATCAAAGTCGCTCTCCACACGGAGAGCGTGGATTGAAATACTGTCTATATTATATCATTTACACTGTATCGTGGTCGCTCTCCACACGGAGAGCGTGGATTGAAATAACATTCCAGCTGGCGTTAAACAAAAACGGAACGGTCGCTCTCCACACGGAGAGCGTGGATTGAAATAGAAAGCGGTGGACGCACCATCGAACACATCCTCGTCGCTCTCCACACGGAGAGCGTGGATTGAAATAACAAGAAGTGCGCTGGAATACATCGTTGGGTTAGTCGCTCTCCACACGGAGAGCGTGGATTGAAATGCTTTTGAGCTGGATGATTGCAGATTCGGCCGAGGTCGCTCTCCACACGGAGAGCGTGGATTGAAATATTTCCGAACGCTGGACATGAGTGCTGCAATGGGTCGCTCTCCACACGGAGAGCGTGGATTGAAATACCAAGCGCGCACGTCGAAACAAGGACTATGCAGGTCGCTCTCCACACGGAGAGCGTGGATTGAAATAGGCGGTGGTCTGATGCTGCATGACGTTATTTTCGGTCGCTCTCCACACGGAGAGCGTGGATTGAAATGATCATCCAGTCGAAGTCGGCAGACCAGTTTCGGTCGCTCTCCACACGGAGAGCGTGGATTGAAATGACTTTGGCTCTGCAAAATGAACGTTACTTGCCAGTCGCTCTCCACACGGAGAGCGTGGATTGAAATAACCCAACGATGTATTGCAGGGCATCTTTTGTGTGTCGCTCTCCACACGGAGAGCGTGGATTGAAATTATGGGTTTGGCTAAAACAGCTACACGCATGTCGTGTCGCTCTCCACACGGAGAGCGTGGATTGAAATGTCACTGGTTCGGATGCCTTTTTTACGCGGGCTGGTCGCTCTCCACACGGAGAGCGTGGATTGAAATGTGTACGTGTGGCGCTGTCCGAGTTGCCGGCATCGTCGCTCTCCACACGGAGAGCGTGGATTGAAATATTTTGATTGCGACAAAAAAGGTTTGTCGTGGAAGTCGCTCTCCACACGGAGAGCGTGGATTGAAATTACCGTGAAGAAACGCGAAGAGAATACGAGGAGGAGTCGCTCTCCACACGGAGAGCGTGGATTGAAATATTTGTGGTAGACTGGTAGAACGTCCCGCCGGACGTCGCTCTCCACACGGAGAGCGTGGATTGAAATGTTCAAAAATACTGCCAGATACGATGCGCCGATAGGTCGCTCTCCACACGGAGAGCGTGGATTGAAATATCTCGGTGGATACGGTCATAATCAGCCCTGCGTGTCGCTCTCCACACGGAGAGCGTGGATTGAAATGCTTCTGCAAGGACGCGGTGTAGGTGTTCCCGGGTCGCTCTCCACACGGAGAGCGTGGATTGAAATAGTAAAAGGCACAACGATGTTGTGGTTGCCATCGGTCGCTCTCCACACGGAGAGCGTGGATTGAAATAATAAATTGCTCTGCTTGTGAAAATGGCGGGTTCGTCGCTCTCCACACGGAGAGCGTGGATTGAAATCTTGAATCGAAGTATTATACATGTGAACGGTGTGGGTCGCTCTCCACACGGAGAG
Organism: Ethanoligenens harbinense YUAN-3; assembly: GCF_000178115.2. Classification (NCBI taxonomy): domain Bacteria; kingdom Bacillati; phylum Bacillota; class Clostridia; order Eubacteriales; family Oscillospiraceae; genus Ethanoligenens; species Ethanoligenens harbinense. The sequence goes on along the minus strand of NC_014828.1, from coordinate 683,958 downwards.
CGTGGATTGAAATGCAGTTGTTACGGCGCTGCTCGCATTGGTGCTGGCGTCGCTCTCCACACGGAGAGCGTGGATTGAAATGAAAACGGTATCACATTTGGGGCCATCGGTCACAGTCGCTCTCCACACGGAGAGCGTGGATTGAAATTGGATGGATTTAACTCAAAGCAAGGCGATTTTAAGGTCGCTCTCCACACGGAGAGCGTGGATTGAAATTACGGTGCACGATAGCAGTTCCGCGCATAAATTACGTCGCTCTCCACACGGAGAGCGTGGATTGAAATGGTGATCAGCTGCCCACCGATCATACGCCGCTCGAGTCGCTCTCCACACGGAGAGCGTGGATTGAAATCTCAAATCTTCAACTACCAAAACAAGAAAATCCGGTCGCTCTCCACACGGAGAGCGTGGATTGAAATTTGAACACCTGCCGAGCTGTAATCCCTCGCTGGAGTCGCTCTCCACACGGAGAGCGTGGATTGAAATTGAGATGGAAGCGACACAGATTGCCCTTGTCGATAGTCGCTCTCCACACGGAGAGCGTGGATTGAAATTTGAACACCTGCCGAGCTGTAATCCCTCGCTGGAGTCGCTCTCCACACGGAGAGCGTGGATTGAAATGACGGTCAGGCCGTGCGTGGCGTCAAAGGCTGTCAGTCGCTCTCCACACGGAGAGCGTGGATTGAAATTAATTCGAGATTTGCAACACAGTGTCGCCCTGTAGTCGCTCTCCACACGGAGAGCGTGGATTGAAATACTCAGCGCTGAAGAACTACAAGAAACAATGCGAGGTCGCTCTCCACACGGAGAGCGTGGATTGAAATAAAAGCGATTCTGCCGATGCTTGCGTGAGGGGGAGTCGCTCTCCACACGGAGAGCGTGGATTGAAATTTGAACACCTGCCGAGCTGTAATCCCTCGCTGGAGTCGCTCTCCACACGGAGAGCGTGGATTGAAATATTTCCGTATACCAGTCATTACTTCGCGTGTCGCGTCGCTCTCCACACGGAGAGCGTGGATTGAAATTGATACCCGGCGTAAACGACAACGCGGTATCCTTGTCGCTCTCCACACGGAGAGCGTGGATTGAAATTTGAACACCTGCCGAGCTGTAATCCCTCGCTGGAGTCGCTCTCCACACGGAGAGCGTGGATTGAAATTTTGTCCCGCTGTTTGTCGAATCGGTAGTTTGAGGGTCGCTCTCCACACGGAGAGCGTGGATTGAAATTAATACACCGCGCTCAGCGCGGCGAGATGGTGGAGTCGCTCTCCACACGGAGAGCGTGGATTGAAATGGAAATGATATGCTTGACGACAAGAACCAGCACGGTCGCTCTCCACACGGAGAGCGTGGATTGAAATCCAATAGTCCACGCCATGCGCCCCGGCAGCGTCCGGTCGCTCTCCACACGGAGAGCGTGGATTGAAATACACCCGGAGTGGCGGAGATGGAGTTATATACTTGTCGCTCTCCACACGGAGAGCGTGGATTGAAATGTTTGGATAGCTTGTCTGATAGCCGCGAGGCCCTGTCGCTCTCCACACGGAGAGCGTGGATTGAAATGGCAAGGCCATACTCGGTGATATAACTGGTGTAGGTCGCTCTCCACACGGAGAGCGTGGATTGAAATTCCATCCAAGCGGCAGGGAGTAGCGGTAAAGGAAGTCGCTCTCCACACGGAGAGCGTGGATTGAAATGGGCTTATACCGGTGCTCGGGAGTGATAAGGCTGGTCGCTCTCCACACGGAGAGCGTGGATTGAAATAAAGCCCGGATTCCCGTCAAAAACAACCTCGCTGAGTCGCTCTCCACACGGAGAGCGTGGATTGAAATGGTATATTGGTAGCATGTCCCACTGTGTCCGTTGGTCGCTCTCCACACGGAGAGCGTGGATTGAAATATTGTGTACATCATCAACAACAGTATCCAGAGTGGTCGCTCTCCACACGGAGAGCGTGGATTGAAATGAGGAAGATTGCTCATGCTTTCACACCTCCTCACGTCGCTCTCCACACGGAGAGCGTGGATTGAAATTTCGATCCATCCGTGGCACCCATCCGAACGCCGAGTCGCTCTCCACACGGAGAGCGTGGATTGAAATTTATATTTAAGTGAAGTTATGATTGCCTGATATTGTCGCTCTCCACACGGAGAGCGTGGATTGAAATACATTCTATCCCCTCTGTTTTAAATTCTGAAACCGTCGCTCTCCACACGGAGAGCGTGGATTGAAATATATTCCCCCGGCGATGCTTTCCGGGGATATCGCGTCGCTCTCCACACGGAGAGCGTGGATTGAAATTTTGAAATGCTGCGTCTTTCTTGTATATCGCAACAAGTCGCTCTCCACACGGAGAGCGTGGATTGAAATCATGACATTATTGCAAAGGAAGTCAAAATTATGAGTCGCTCTCCACACGGAGAGCGTGGATTGAAATAATTACATCCATTGGTGTATTAATAGCATCCATCGTCGCTCTCCACACGGAGAGCGTGGATTGAAATTGGCCAGCACAGTAGACTTGCCCTTGCCCTGTGCGTCGCTCTCCACACGGAGAGCGTGGATTGAAATGGTGGTCAATCCTCTGGATTATTTTCAGAAAGGTCGCTCTCCACACGGAGAGCGTGGATTGAAATAATTTCAGTAGAATACATATTAGCCAATGTAGCAGTCGCTCTCCACACGGAGAGCGTGGATTGAAATACAAGTTGCCCTGATTGCATGTTCTGGATTGACAGTCGCTCTCCACACGGAGAGCGTGGATTGAAATGCATCCGCTCACCGGTTCGTCGTGGTGCCCGACGGTCGCTCTCCACACGGAGAGCGTGGATTGAAATATTATCTTTATAGCATTGCGGCACGCTGGGCTAAGTCGCTCTCCACACGGAGAGCGTGGATTGAAATATAGCATAACGTTTCAGATTATCAACAGTCATAAGTCGCTCTCCACACGGAGAGCGTGGATTGAAATATCACGTCGTTCATAGGATAACTGTCTGTCGTTGGTCGCTCTCCACACGGAGAGCGTGGATTGAAATAAATAGCTGTTATCCTGATTGCCGCCGTAGCGGAGTCGCTCTCCACACGGAGAGCGTGGATTGAAATTCTTGATATCTTATAATATCTATGTCACTTGTCCGTCGCTCTCCACACGGAGAGCGTGGATTGAAATCAACCGTGCCTTTGCCTGTTGACGCTGGGTGCGAGTCGCTCTCCACACGGAGAGCGTGGATTGAAATCATAGGCATGCCCAGTCATTTCACTGACGGAACTGGTCGCTCTCCACACGGAGAGCGTGGATTGAAATGATTGCACATGCACCCATGCCCAAAGATGCAATCAGTCGCTCTCCACACGGAGAGCGTGGATTGAAATGATCAGCGTATACGGCAATAACGGACTGGATTGCGTCGCTCTCCACACGGAGAGCGTGGATTGAAATTCCATATAGTGCTTAATATCTGTTAATGATAACTCAGTCGCTCTCCACACGGAGAGCGTGGATTGAAATTTCCATGCAGGGTGCAATTTCGCCGTGCACCCACTGTCGCTCTCCACACGGAGAGCGTGGATTGAAATTCTAACTCTGCACATAACATCGTAATCGCAGAATGTCGCTCTCCACACGGAGAGCGTGGATTGAAATATAGGGGTCTCGTTGAGGATGGGCTGGAAGGTGACGTCGCTCTCCACACGGAGAGCGTGGATTGAAATAACACGAGTTAAGTCACAACATCATGGAAGGATACTCGTCGCTCTCCACACGGAGAGCGTGGATTGAAATTATTGACATAATGCAAAATGGTAAAAAAGTAAGGTCGCTCTCCACACGGAGAGCGTGGATTGAAATTGTTATGCATGGTTATATTTATTACATACTTTGTGTCGCTCTCCACACGGAGAGCGTGGATTGAAATATCGTTGGTGATATACCCGTGGCACCACGCATGCGTCGCTCTCCACACGGAGAGCGTGGATTGAAATGATGGTCTGCCAAAAGTGATTGGCCTGTGTCTGCGGTCGCTCTCCACACGGAGAGCGTGGATTGAAATGAGAGCTTCTCCCTCGGCCTGTCCCGTGTGCTGGTGTCGCTCTCCACACGGAGAGCGTGGATTGAAATTTATATTGGGACATTAACCCTTCCATAGAAACCCCGTCGCTCTCCACACGGAGAGCGTGGATTGAAATCGAGGTAGGCTACCAGAGACCCATCCGGTCCAATGTCGCTCTCCACACGGAGAGCGTGGATTGAAATCGCAAGGACGCGTGTCTGAACACCTGTCTGGTAAGGTCGCTCTCCACACGGAGAGCGTGGATTGAAATCGTCACCCTTTGCGGTGCTGTAGAGCAGGTGAGGTCGCTCTCCACACGGAGAGCGTGGATTGAAATTATACGGTCGATGCGGGCTTTCAACGCGTCCAGCGTCGCTCTCCACACGGAGAGCGTGGATTGAAATAGTTCAATTATAGAGGATTTGGGGAATCCAATACGTCGCTCTCCACACGGAGAGCGTGGATTGAAATTTCACCGGTGCCCTAAGCCCTGCGCCCCTGTGGAGTCGCTCTCCACACGGAGAGCGTGGATTGAAATGGAACCGGGGACTGCATCATCATTGGTGAGGGCTGGTCGCTCTCCACACGGAGAGCGTGGATTGAAATGCCTAAGCCGTCGGAAAAAGCGCTGCTGATGCCGGTCGCTCTCCACACGGAGAGCGTGGATTGAAATACAAAGCCCGGAGAAATCACTCCGGATATTAAAAGTCGCTCTCCACACGGAGAGCGTGGATTGAAATGATTTTGACCCCGCTGTCCGTCGCCCCGCAGACAAGTCGCTCTCCACACGGAGAGCGTGGATTGAAATGGGTACGCTGGCAAGGTCAATAGGCGATCCGATAGTCGCTCTCCACACGGAGAGCGTGGATTGAAATACGCAGGATGTCTTGTGTACCTTGCGCCGGGATGGTCGCTCTCCACACGGAGAGCGTGGATTGAAATGGCAAATTCAACGGTAATTGGCGGAAACCTTGATGTCGCTCTCCACACGGAGAGCGTGGATTGAAATCTTTGGGAACTTTCATGCTAAAGGACTTCAGAATGTCGCTCTCCACACGGAGAGCGTGGATTGAAATCAACACGTAACTATTACACTGATTGCTTATCACGTCGCTCTCCACACGGAGAGCGTGGATTGAAATTTCAAAAATATATGATAAGCATGACAATCAAGAGCGTCGCTCTCCACACGGAGAGCGTGGATTGAAATTAGCGTCAAACATCACAATGATTGGGCAAAATCAGTCGCTCTCCACACGGAGAGCGTGGATTGAAATTATCAACGTATTCCATCCATAAACCATCAACAAGCGTCGCTCTCCACACGGAGAGCGTGGATTGAAATTGTGTTATAATGTATATGTGGTTCAAAACAAAAGGGTCGCTCTCCACACGGAGAGCGTGGATTGAAATCAGTGAAAGTATTCCTGATTATGATGGTTGTGATGGTCGCTCTCCACACGGAGAGCGTGGATTGAAATATCCGTTTTACCTCAAAATCCACATCATAAATATCGTCGCTCTCCACACGGAGAGCGTGGATTGAAATATTATGCATGGTCGACAGCGGCCAGATGGGGGAAGGTCGCTCTCCACACGGAGAGCGTGGATTGAAATTCCTGCACGAACAACCAAATAACCAGATGCCCAAGTCGCTCTCCACACGGAGAGCGTGGATTGAAATGTCTACTAAAATGGTGTTGCAATACTATGCAACTGTCGCTCTCCACACGGAGAGCGTGGATTGAAATGCCAACGCATACGAATGTGATTGCGAATTTTGAGGTCGCTCTCCACACGGAGAGCGTGGATTGAAATTTTAATCCTCGGGAGTATGCCCGGCGCGATCGGAGTCGCTCTCCACACGGAGAGCGTGGATTGAAATGTGTGTGGTGTGGGCCTGCTGGTCAGGCCCTCGGGTCGCTCTCCACACGGAGAGCGTGGATTGAAATTTTTTCATCCCATAAAACCTCAAATATAAAAACGTCGCTCTCCACACGGAGAGCGTGGATTGAAATTTCATACCGTTGCCACCCCCGCTGCGGCCGCGCGTCGTCGCTCTCCACACGGAGAGCGTGGATTGAAATTGTGACACAGTAGCAAAAAAATACCCCAATCGGTGTCGCTCTCCACACGGAGAGCGTGGATTGAAATAACCTCGATCACGTTATCCGCCGGGATATCGCCGCGTCGCTCTCCACACGGAGAGCGTGGATTGAAATGGATATGCTGCGTGTCATCCTCGGCGACGCGGGAAGTCGCTCTCCACACGGAGAGCGTGGATTGAAATATATGATTATTTTGTCGTCGTTGTTGTGTGTTGGGTCGCTCTCCACACGGAGAGCGTGGATTGAAATCAATGTACCGTTTGCGGATAATAGTAACAGCCGCCGTCGCTCTCCACACGGAGAGCGTGGATTGAAATAATATCATTCATGTTACTACGCCAAAATGTATATGTCGCTCTCCACACGGAGAGCGTGGATTGAAATTTGTGCTGCGCGCATACTCAACATGCCAAGCGCAGTCGCTCTCCACACGGAGAGCGTGGATTGAAATGATCTTATTGTATGGATATGAAAACCATAGTGCAGGTCGCTCTCCACACGGAGAGCGTGGATTGAAATCAGAACGTCACCGGCGTCACCAAGATGATCGTCAAGTCGCTCTCCACACGGAGAGCGTGGATTGAAATATCGGATTGTTCCATCCCAACTGCCGCCATGCGAAAGTCGCTCTCCACACGGAGAGCGTGGATTGAAATGTTACCACCAACAGCTATGGAATAAAGCAGTATCTGTCGCTCTCCACACGGAGAGCGTGGATTGAAATTTCTTGGCGTTGAGATATCCCGCCACCTGCTTGTGTCGCTCTCCACACGGAGAGCGTGGATTGAAATTATCCAGATGCTCAAGGTTGATCCTCTCTGCCATCGGTCGCTCTCCACACGGAGAGCGTGGATTGAAATTTCTGGATACGGCGATATCCGGCAATCGTGGCAGGGTCGCTCTCCACACGGAGAGCGTGGATTGAAATCTTTTTCAATGTTTGCACTGCCTGAACCCGTTGTAGTCGCTCTCCACACGGAGAGCGTGGATTGAAATATAGATAGTCTCACGGAGCGCAGGAGGAAGTTGCGTCGCTCTCCACACGGAGAGCGTGGATTGAAATGCGCCGCCATCCAGCGCCAGTGTGGTAAAAGTATGGTCGCTCTCCACACGGAGAGCGTGGATTGAAATTAACGTAATGCCAATCGTATGTTGGCGGGTATCAGTCGCTCTCCACACGGAGAGCGTGGATTGAAATGTCACATAGTTTTCTTTGATCTCGCCCAGGGCAGGTCGCTCTCCACACGGAGAGCGTGGATTGAAATAACTGTGCGACAACCAGAGCCACAAAGGTCTATACGTCGCTCTCCACACGGAGAGCGTGGATTGAAATAGGAAACAGCTGATAAAACCATCCGATCACGTGGGTCGCTCTCCACACGGAGAGCGTGGATTGAAATATTCAAAACATCAACAGACTACCTGCTCGGCAGAGTCGCTCTCCACACGGAGAGCGTGGATTGAAATTTTGCAGAAATATACATCAATATGGTGTAGTTGTGGTCGCTCTCCACACGGAGAGCGTGGATTGAAATTTGCAGGAAAGGTTGGTTGAAATGTCAAGGAAAGGTCGCTCTCCACACGGAGAGCGTGGATTGAAATACCAACATCAAAGGCAACGTATTCCCACAGACAAGTCGCTCTCCACACGGAGAGCGTGGATTGAAATCCTGATCAGCGGTGAATGTAACGCCCTGCTTAGGTCGCTCTCCACACGGAGAGCGTGGATTGAAATGTACGGGACATCGATCTGGTAGCTAACCACCACGGGTCGCTCTCCACACGGAGAGCGTGGATTGAAATGTTCTCGATATCACCATATGTCAGCCACGATCCGGTCGCTCTCCACACGGAGAGCGTGGATTGAAATGTCCAGCAGGACGTTGCCACGGCGGCGCTGCTGCGGTCGCTCTCCACACGGAGAGCGTGGATTGAAATATCCACCAGTGCGGATACCTCTGCGGTTACCGAGGGTCGCTCTCCACACGGAGAGCGTGGATTGAAATATGGAAGCGACATTATCCAAATCCAAGCCTGTATGTCGCTCTCCACACGGAGAGCGTGGATTGAAATGTCCTCCGGCACCTGCAGCACCACATTGCCTTTGTCGCTCTCCACACGGAGAGCGTGGATTGAAATCCGTTGCGGCCATTGCGGCTTCGCCTCTGCTTCTGGTCGCTCTCCACACGGAGAGCGTGGATTGAAATGCTCTTGTCATGATATCTCGTAAGTTGATGCGTAGTCGCTCTCCACACGGAGAGCGTGGATTGAAATTTCTGTTTACGCAGTTTGACAGACCCACGCGCGCGTCGCTCTCCACACGGAGAGCGTGGATTGAAATGTACCTCGAATGCGACCATAAATATCCCGTGCCAGTCGCTCTCCACACGGAGAGCGTGGATTGAAATGTTGTCCAATGAATGCGAACTCCATCATAGTACAGGGTCGCTCTCCACACGGAGAGCGTGGATTGAAATGATAGACACTTAACCCGACGTAAACATCGACAAGGTCGCTCTCCACACGGAGAGCGTGGATTGAAATGCAGCGTGATCTGCGCGCCCACATGGGTGTTGTTGGTCGCTCTCCACACGGAGAGCGTGGATTGAAATTATGGAGCGTATACCATGCTGGCAAACTGCTGGGAGTCGCTCTCCACACGGAGAGCGTGGATTGAAATATATATATTCTGTTTTAATTTTGCCAGGAGGAAAGTCGCTCTCCACACGGAGAGCGTGGATTGAAATTAAACTGGATAGCCTTAAATCTATCGAATCGGCCGTCGCTCTCCACACGGAGAGCGTGGATTGAAATCGACCGGTAGCCATCCGGTCATCATCAGACGGGGGTCGCTCTCCACACGGAGAGCGTGGATTGAAATATCGCTGTAAGCGACGCGTAGCACCCTTGACGGCGGTCGCTCTCCACACGGAGAGCGTGGATTGAAATATATATATTCTGTTTTAATTTTGCCAGGAGGAAAGTCGCTCTCCACACGGAGAGCGTGGATTGAAACGACAACCCATAAGAAACGGCTCATAATGATTTCAACCTAAAAACCAGGAGGAACATTATGAATCAATTATACATGCAAATCAGCAATTACTTAAGCTACTGTAAATCCCAAAAAATGCCAGACAAAAAGACATTGAACGCTTATCGGATTGACCTGTCACAATTTTTGTCCTTCTTTGCAGATGAGTTGGAACCGCTTACAAAATTTAAGCGCTTGTGAATACGGATTCTAAATTCGGCGCGCATCACACTTAGCATAAATGATAAAAAAGATAACGCAATTCTGATAAGTATGTTCGGGACACGCGGAAATGTTTTTTTGCACAAATCACTAGAATCGGTCACATGGCCATCGGCATTTTTTCGTACGCAATATTTTATCAAAATTTTTCACAGGCATTATATAAAGTTTGCCTAAAATTTACCTAAATAATACAAAAATAAAGTATAATATGTTGGTGCGCTTGCTGTCTGCCGGAAATAAGAGAACATGCTGCGCCGTTTTATCCGCATCGGGAAATCACAATTGAATGTAGAGGAGTGTGTAGTTAGCCATATGAAAAAGTTTCGAAAGACCTTGGCCGTATTTCTCTCCGTACTGATCGCCTTGTCCGGCTTGCAGGGCATGCTGTCGCTGGCGAAAGCCGACGGGATACAGAGCAACCTGCTTGTCCAGTACAACTTTGATGAAACATCCGGAACGACGGCGCACGATGCTTCCGGCCACGGAAACGATGGCACGCTTAGTAGCGGCGCGTCCTGGGGCACTGGCAAGGATAATGGCGGTGTTGTTCTGAACGGTTCCAACGGGTATGTCACAATTCCCAAGGGTGTGATGAATGGCGTACACAATGTCACCGTGATGGCGGATGTTTATGTGACATCTGCCGCGACAAACAGATGGCTTTTCGGGATTGGCCCGAACAGCGGCACATATATTTTCGTCAACTCTCTGAACGGCAGCGGACATCTTTACGGTGCCATTACCACCAACGGTACGACAGGCAACGGGTACATGAACGAGCAGGGGGTCTCCGGCTCTGCGCTGTCAGTTGGTGCGTGGAACAATGTGGCGCTGGTTCTTTCGCTTGATTCCAAAACGGAACAGTTATATGTGAACGGCAAGTGTGTCGCCACAAACGCCAGCATGACGTCTGACCCGGCCGCCATGTACACCGCCGCCGCCGATTTTACCGGATATATTGGAAAGTCTCTATATTCCGGCGATCCGTACTTTAACGGTAAGGTAGATAATTTCCGTATTTACAACACGGCGCTCACCTCAGATCAGCTTTCATCCATTCTGAACGCCACGGTTTCTTCCGTACCGAATTCAGTTGCCGTGACGACAACTGTCGGTACGGCACCCGTGCTGCCGGCACTGGTGAGCGCAACATATTCCGACGGCTCGACAAAAAACGTCGCCGTCACATGGGATGCAGTTGATCCATCTTCCTATGCGTCCGGCGGTGACTTCACGGTGAAAGGCGTTGTTGTGGGCACATCGCAGCCCATCACCGCGAATATCGACGTGATGAACAAGCTCGCGCTGAGTGCGGACAATACAACCGCGCACACGGTCGATTTGAACTGGCCCGCGGAGGAGGGCGCGACGCAATATCAAGTTTATCGTTCCTCAACCTCCGGCAGCGGCTATTCCCGCGTTTATCAGGGCACCGCGGCGAATTTTACGGATACGAATCTGGACGAATCGCAGTCTTACTATTATGTCGTAACCTACCGGGATGCCACGAGCGAATCCGCCTATTCCAATGAGGTGGCAGTCACAACGAAGCCAGGCACACCGGTCGCTCCCGACCTGAGCGAGAGTTATTACTCCAGCGACAGCGCAACGCTCAACTGGAATGCAGTTCACGGGGCAGATTTCTACAATCTCTATCGTGCCGACAGTGCAGGAGGAACTTATGCACAGATTTACAGCGGCACCGCACTGAGCTACACCGATACAGGGCTTTCCCCAAAATCCACCTATTATTACAAGGTGACGGCCGACAACACATACGGCGAGTCGGAACTGAGCGCCGTTCTTGCCGCGAAGACGCGCGACTCCACGGTTGCAGACTGGAAATTCAACTCGTCCGAAGTCAAATCCGGCACGGCGCAAAGCGGCAACCTTGTCATTAAGGACGCAAGCGGTAACGGCAACGATCTGAATGAAGAAACCTTTGGCTCGGCGTCCGATTGGAGCCAGTACGTCAATTTCAGCGACGACAAAATGACGGCGGACGGACAGGGCAGCATACAGTGGACCGCCGCAAACGCCAAAACGAACGGGACTAACACAGGCGCTGATTTTATTACCACAGCGGGCTCGCCCATCAGCAAGGAACAGTTTACCAACGGATATACCATGGAGTTGCTCTACAAATTTCCGTCGTATTGGACAACCAGCCAGGCATGGATGTCGTTCCTCCAGCGTTCCGGGGAAGCCAACTCCATTTCGGAGCCGCAGGGCACGTTCAACATTGCGCTTTCCAACTGCAAGGAAACGCAGGTCGAATCCTCCAACGCAGCGGACAACACCAGTTACAAATTCGATTCTGCATGGGGCGTTACCATGGACGAGGGCGATAAATGGTATGAAATCACCGTCGTCAATGACACAAAATCTATCAAAGTCTATTTGAACGGCGCGGACGGGTTCCGCGACATCACCGGTACGCTGGTCGGTATTTATGCAGACCCGAGCGACGGACGTTTCCGGATTGGCGGATGTTACTACGGCGGTGTGCTGGACAAGCTGCTGGAAGGCAATCTGCAGGAAGTGCGCGTTTCCGATCGGGCGCTTGCGCAGAGCGAGTGGCTGGTGCCCGACCCCACGCAATATCTGCAGAACTACGGTTCCAACAGCTCGTTTACTATGCATAACGTGGACGATTACAACATGGCGCTTTTCCCAGATACCCAGTATGAAATTGAAGACGTGCCGCAAACCATGACAGCTGACGTCAAGTGGCTGATTGACAACCAGGTCAAAAACCGGATCAAATCGGTTATTCATTTGGGTGATGTCGTTCAGGTGGACGACAGCCCGGATGAAAACGACCGCGCGCTCAACATCTTCGGTCAGCTCGCCAAGAACGGCGTTCCATTTTTTGTGCAGCCGGGCAACCACGATTTCTACAACGGCGGCGGAAACTTCGGCGAGGCGACCTGGTGCGGAGTCTCCAGTTATTACCGCACCAATTGGGGTTCCCAAAGCCAGTATATCTCCGATTTCAGCAACAATGTAAAAGACGCCACGTTAACAAACAACTCGCCGTCCGGGTTGAGCTCCTATATGATTTTCAACGCAGGTAGCTACAAGTACATGGTGCTCTCTCTGGCGTGGAACCAGAACACCAGCGCCTATCCCAGCATCAACTCGAACGACCTAACCTGGTTTGAAAACGTCCTGAAGGCTAATCCCAATATTCCGACCATTGTAACAAGCCACGACCTGTTTGCGGTTTCCCCCACTGACCCCAGTGCGATCACACTGGACAACAGTCACGACGACAGTGCAAACGGTACTCTGGTCTGGAATATCGTCAAGAACTACAATCAGGTGTTTATGATGGTGGCCGGGCATAACCACGGCTCCGGTATGATGACGCTGACCAACAACTCTGGCAATTCGGTAATCGGCCTGCTTTCCGACTATCAGTTTGCCTACAATGGCGGCGAAGGCTGGATGAAAATGCTGGAGTTCAACGAAGAGGCGAACAAGCTCTATATTTCCACTTATTCGCCTTATGCTGCCTCGCTGTCGTCTTCCAAAAAGGCCTTCTTCGATGTGAATTACCTGACCGGAACAGGCAATTACAACGAGATTGATTTTAATTTCAGCTTGCGGTTTTCAGGCATGTCGTCCTCAATCTACAAAACGGCTGCGGATGCGGTCTCCACAAAGATTGCATCCCTGCCGGACAGCATTACCTTGACGGATCAGGCCGATGTCCAGGCCGCACAGGCGGCTTATGACGCTTTGACAAATGATGAACAGCCTTTGGTAAGCAATTACGATGTGTTGGCTGCGGATGAAAGTATCATCACCAAAGAGATCAATCAGGCTGCTGCCAAGTCGGTGATCGACGCGATTGCGGCGCTGCCAGCAGCCGTCACGCTGAACGATCAGGCCGCATTGCAGGCTGCTCAAAGCGCATATGATGCTCTGACGGATGATCAGAAGGCAATGGTGACCAATTATTCTGTATTGACCGCGGATGAGGCGAGGCTTACGACACTGCAGCAAGAGCAGGCCGCTGCCAAAGTAGTTCAGCAGCAAATCGCGGCGCTGCCGGCCGATGTTTCCCTGAGCGACGTGGATGCGGTCGTGGCTGCACGTACGGCATACGACGCATTGACGGATGAAGAAAAGACTATGGTAACCAATTACGCTACACTGACCGCGGACGAGGCCGCCATTGCGGCCGTGGAGCTCAACGCGGAAAAGGCCGCGTTGCAGTCCGCCATCGCCGATGCGCAGACACTGCACGACGGGGCTGTTGCGGGTGACCATGAGGGAGACTATGCACAAAGCAACATTGATGCGCTTCAAGATAGCATCAATACATCCCAAGCGGTGAAAAACGATGCAAATGCCACACTGGGCCAAATTCAAGCGGCTATCACGTCACTGAATGGCGCAACGGCCGCATTCCGGAACACAGCGGTTACCGTTGACCGCACCCAGCTGAACACACTAGTTGCGGCGGTTACGAAGCTGGATTCCACGAAATACACCCAGGACAGTTGGAAGGCGCTCGGCGATGCGCTGGCGGCTGCGCGGAAGGTTCTCGCCGGGGAACCGAGCCAAGAAGAAATCAACAGCGCGTTCAGCACGCTGCAGGCAGCTCAAGACGCTTTGACTCCGATCACGATCGGGCATGAGACATCCGCTTCTGCTGCGTCGTCGTCTTTGTCCAACACGGCATCCGCCGCATCCTCGTCGGGTGAGGAGGCAAACCCTAAAACCGGCCAGGAAACGCCATGGGTTCTCTATGGCATCGATTTTCTGCTGGTTGCCCTTGTTGTAGCGGGCATTCTAATCTTTGTACGGTCGCAAAAACGCAAATCCGTGTGAGGGCGGAATGTCGATCGAATGTACTGCGGTCGACGCTCTATGAGACAGCGGAGATATTTCGCGCAGACAAGGGACAGCCGCAAAAAATGCAGGCGCCCGAAACAAGCGGTTTGGGGGGTCCGTTGCAATTTATGTTTTTAAAAGTGCGTTCAAAGTGTTTTCCAAATCCAAAAGTTACCGTACGAAGGAGCATCCTTGCAGCTCTTGCGGTTACCTATGTGGTGTTTTTGATCTGGTTTAACCAGGTTGACAAGGCAAAGCTGGTTGACTATTCGGGAAGATATTATGTAAAGGCAAAGGTCGTTCAAATCATTCGGGACAATCTGGCTTCAAACGGGCAGCGCAATGGCAGCCAATTGGTGCAGGTGCGTGTGCTGGAGGGGAAGGACAAAGGGCGGCTTTTCAGCGCCTCAAGCAGCAGCAGCGACCAGATTGGCGTGATTTGCCGGGTGGGGATGGAGGTAATCGTCAACATCAGCATATCCACCAACAGCGGAAGCGTCGCGACGGTTTACGGTCCAAACCGGGAACCCATTTTGTACGGTATTATCGCCGCTTTTGTCCTGGCTCTTTGGCTCATCGGCGGGAAAAAGGGCATTCGCTCCATAGCTGCGCTGGCATTTACCTTTTCCGCACTGATCTTTTTTTACATGCCTTTAATTTACCGCGGATTTTCACCGTTTTGGGGCGCTGTTCTAATTTCTGTGCTGACAGCGGTTGTCAGTCTCTACATCATTGGCGGGCATACGGTCAAAACAGCCGCCGGCATAGTGGGAACGATTTTCGGCATCATGGCCGCCGGCCTGTTCGCGGCGATCGCCGGACACATTGCCAACATATCGGGCTACAGTGTTTCCGAGTACGAATCGCTCATCGTGATTGGTCAGGGAACTAAAATCGGCATCGGCGAGCTGCTGTTTGCCGGCATTCTGTTTTCTTCCCTAGGTGCCGTGATGGATGTGGGATATTCCATTGCGTCCGCAATTGCGGAACTTGAGGCTCAAAACCCAGACGTATCCGGCAGGCAGCTCTTTCGCTCCGGCGTGCGCATCGGACGCGACATGATCGGCACCATGTGCAACACGTTGATCCTGGCTTTTGTCGGCGGAATGCTCATCATGCTGGTAACCATTTATGCATATAACCAGCCGTACACGGAGACGATTAATTCATCTGAAATTGCCATCGACATCATTCAGAGTTTGTCTGGCAGCTTTGGAATGATTCTAACCGTTCCGATGGTTGCGCTTGTCTCGTCGCATTTGATTCCGATTTTGAAAAGACGAAAAAAACGCGCGGTGTAATGCCGCGAAGCAGAATGCCGAGGCCGATGCCAATCCAAGAATTGGCCGACCGCCGTCCATGTCAAAGGGAAGGCCCTCAATCGGATTGTTTCCGGTTGAGGGCCTTCTGCATTAGAGCCCACGTGAGTGATGAAATGTGCCCGTCCGGAATCGGGGTATCACAATGGGGTCGCTGTCTATTTATTTCGAAGGCAGGCTTACGCAACCAAAGGCCATCTGAAGGCTCTGCCCCCAAACCCCTGAAATTTATCTCTTTTGCTATCCCCGAAGCGGACAGCTTCCGCTATCAGTTTCGGTGTACAACCTTAACCGCCGCTCAAGTCGCACTTCTGCGTCGCCCTATCCTGCGGTTGAGAAACAGCCACCTTAGAAGCTGTATTCACAGGTAAAGTGTTACAAAATTGGGGTATGAAAGAAGATGATAAGATGGGCAGATCGGCAACATAGACGTCCAGATCCTCGATGGCTTCAATGGGAACACCGGCGGCAATCGTTCCCAGCACCGGCACCATCCGCACATCAGACAAAGCCTGCGCCCCGGCAGACAGATATTTCCCTCCGGCGTTTATAAGACGTTCATCTTCCGCAAGCTGCCAGATCCGCCTTTGGACGGCGGAACGCGAGGACATCCTGACCGTCTTCCCAACCTGCGCCAGCAACGGCGTATATCCATTGTCCCGATAAAATTCATCGACGTAGCGGTAAATTCCTCCTGTGGTTGCGCGGCATCTTATCTCATCTCCTAAAAGGTACAATATACCCTATCTGCATGATAAGCACCATGCGTAAATTGGTAAATAGGTAATTCTGCTTTGACCATTTTATGCCCTGTAAGTTTTTTTCAATGACGTCCCCTTGACGCTTGATCAGGATTCTTTGATGTACGCCGCAATCTCCGTCAGCGAGCAATCCAACAGTTCACAAAGCCGGTTTAAGGTAATGGTAGAAACCGGCATATTCCGCTGAAGACGTTGGACAGTTGCATGACTCATACCGTGCTTCACACGCAACGTGTAGGTCGTGACGCCTTTCTCCTGCATTGTTCTCCATAATGGTGCGAATGTAATCACTGGACAGCGCCCCCTTACATTCACCATTATAGCTATTATAATAGCCATAAACAAATGCACAAAGGGGGCTGCGTTATGGATTACGAATCCGCATACAAAACATTATTCAATGCACTGACGGATGCGCTCATGTCACTTGAGCGGGAGAGGATGGTGTCGCCGGACATTGAACAGGCAAAACAGCTTTTGAAGCGGGCACAGCAAACGACCGAAGATATGTTTATTGACTCTTGAATCCTGTATGAAATAGTGAGGCGCGGCAACCATGCATTGGCTGCCGCGCCTTTTTCGTTCACGATCTTATTTATTGAGGGCTTCCATGACTTCATCGACGGTTTTGCCGCTTGCTGCGATGGCTTGCAGAAGTTTGTCCAGTTTTTCTTGATTCTGCACGTTTTGCAACTCTTTTATCTGCTGATCCAGCTCCGCAATTTTTTCACGGTAGCGGTTGATCCGCACCTGATATTCCAGCTTTTTGTCCTCGATTTCCGAAATCCGTTCTTCCGGAGATTTTGCGGCGCCTCTTGCCATATGGAAGTCACTCCTCGTTGATTTTGAAAAATTCCATCCGCATTCTTGACCTTGTCAGTGTATCGTAAACACCCCAAAAAAGTAAAGCGCATTCCGTGTTGGAAAGGACCGTATTAATGGCAATTTCAAAAATCCGTCCGCTTCATGGACGCAATGGTGTAAATTTTATGAAAACATTGAAAGATCGCGGAGATCACGGCATGAACCTGTACAAAACCGACGAAGGACGGTTAATTACCCCGTATCAATGCAATCCCCGCTATGCGTACAAAGAGTTTTATGAGACCAAACAGTTGTACGAGGCGCTGACCGGGCGCCGCCGTGAACATCGGAAGGATGTGATCGCTTACCTGATTATTCAATCTTATAAGCAAGGGAAAATTACACCAGAGGACGCGAACCGACTGGCCCTATGAAACCGTGAAGGAATTTACAAAAGGCAAACATGCTTTTTTGTCTGCACCTATGTTGACCGTAAAAATGTCCATACGCACGTCTATTTCAACAGCACCGTCTTGGATGCCACACGCAAATTTCGAAACCATTACAATTCCTATAAAACTTTACGCGCCATCAATGACCGGTTCTGCAAGGAGCACGGTTATTTTGTGATCAAGCATCCGAAAGAAAAAGGCAAAAGCTGCAAAGAGTGGTCGGCGGAAAAGGCAGGCACCAGTTGGAAAGCGAAGCTGCGTCAGACCATTGATGCAGTGCTGCCGTCCGCCACCGATTTTAACAATTTCCTCGCCCGGATGCGGCAGGCGGGGTATGAGATCAAGCGAGGCAAGTACATTTCGTTCCGCGCGCCGGGGCAGCAACGCTTCACGCACGCCAAAGCACTGGGCGCGGATTATACCGGACAAGCGATTGACGCACGTCTGACAGGGCGGCAGAGGCCCACACCGGCGCAGAAGAAAGCGCGGCAGAAACATGTGTGCAACATCCATCTGCTTATTGATATTCAGGCTAAAATTGATATGGAAAAAGGCCCCGGTTACAAACCCTGGGCCAAGATTTTTAATCTCAAACAGGCGGCAAAGACTTTCAACTACCTGTCTGAACATGTCATTACCGATTACGCGGGCCTGCTTGCGCGCATGACGGTAGTAACGGAGGGCATGTCCGACGCATCATCCGGCATGCAAAAACTGAAGGGCCGCATGACGGAGATCGCGGCGTTGAAAAAGCACATCACCACCCACAGCAAGACACGGAAAATCTTTGACGCGTACAGGGCGTCCGGATGGAAAAACGTACCGGGCGGAGCACGCGGAGGAACTGCGTTTACGGCAGGAAGCCAAACAGCTGTTTGATGCGTTGTACGCCGCCAAACTGCCGACGATAGCACAGTTACAGGCGAAATATGTGGGGCTTTTGGAGCAGAAAAAGGCACGGTATGAGGAATATCGCCACCTGAAAGATGAACAGTTTGAGCTTCAGACAGTGAGGCGAACATAAATCAGATTTTGTGTGTAGAGCTGCCCGACAGGCAACGGGAGCAAGACAGGAGTAAACAGTCGTAAATGGGGATTTTTGTTTTGCGCGACAGCGCACCTTTTGGCATCCGCGGGGATGCACAGCCACCCCGGAACGGGGCGTTCGCAAAAACAGCTGGAAGGCAGCTTTTGCCCAGGAGATTGGGGGCGGGATGCCCTTAATGAGCGGTCACCGGGTACCCCCGGTGGCATTGCTTGCTACCGTTTCTTACGCACCTATTTCAAAAACCGACAGACTTGGTTTTTTATGCTCATGGTCAAGTACGCGTACTACAAATGCACTCTGAGCATTTGTAAATATATTTTCACTGGAAATATTGATTTTTTTGTCAATAAGCATATAATGAGATACAACAACTGAATAGATTTAAATGTCTTCAGGGCAGGGTGAAATTCCCGATCGGCGGTATAGTCCGCGAGCGCGTAAGCGCAGGGCTTGACATGACGTTCAAGTCAGGATTTGGTGAAATTCCAAAACCGACAGTATAGTCTGGATGGAAGAAGATGTGCTGAAATTGTATGTAATGCCGAAATAATGTTCGGCAGTGTTTTATAATACCGTCAGAGTGGTTTCTCCGTGCCTGACGGTTTTAAGGGCATTCCAATACACTTGAATTTTAACACCTGAAAGACATTTCCAATGCTTTCAGGTGTTAATTTTTTGTTTTAGAGGGGTGTTGCGATTGTCTGACGAAACTTACATGAAACTGGCGCTGGAATACGCCGAAAAAGGCTGCGGCTGGGTCAATCCGAATCCAATGGTTGGAGCCGTTGTCGTGAAAGACGGCCGTGTAATTGGAACAGGCTGGCACCGGCGGTACGGAGAATTGCATGCGGAACGGAACGCGCTGGCTTCCTGCACGGAACCGCCGCAGGGGGCGACATTGTATGTGACCTTGGAACCATGCTGCCATTACGGGAAAACACCGCCGTGTACGGATGCGATTTTGGAAAGCGGTATCCATCGCGTAGTGGTCGGTTCGGTCGATCCGAATCCGCTGGTTGCCGGAAAAGGAATTCGGATTTTACGCCAGCGCGGGATTGAAGTCGCGGAAGGTGTATTGGGTGATGCCTGCACCGGGATAAATGAGGTATTCTTTCATTTTATCCGAACCCGGATGCCCTATGTTGTGATGAAGTATGCGATGACCATGGATGGGAAAATTGCCACATGCTCTGGCCAATCAAAGTGGATTACAGGCGAAACTGCCCGCAGGCGCACACAGGAGGACCGGCACCGGTATTCCGGGATCATGGTTGGCATCGGCACGGTTCTCACGGACGATCCGCTTTTGACCTGCCGCTTGCCGGACGGCAGGAATCCCGTCCGCATTGTTTGCGATTCCCGACTTCGGACACCACTGAACGCGCAGATTGTGCGGATAACGGGAGAGGCTCCCACTATTCTTGTCACCTGCTCACGGGATGAAGCCCTTGCGTACCCTTACCGGGATGCCGGATGCGAGGTGCTAACGCTCCCAGCAAAGGACGGGCATGTCGATCTGCGGGCGCTCATGACTGCATTAGGGAAAAAAGGGATCGACAGCGTTCTGCTGGAGGGCGGAGGTGCGCTGAACTGGTCGGCGTTGCAAAGCGGCATCGTCAACAAGGTACAGGCATACGTCGCTCCGAAGCTGTTCGGCGGCATCAATGCGAAATCACCGGTGGCGGGGATGGGCGTGGAAAGCCCGGAGCAGGCGTTCCGGCTTGCCTCGCCACAAGTGACACGGCTAGGAGAAGATATTTTGCTGGAAAGCGAGGTGCTTTCATGTTCACAGGAATCATAGAAGAAGTGGGAATCATCCGCTCAATCCAAAAAAGCGGATGCTCCGCCGTCCTGACCGTCGGCGCATCGGCAGTTCTGGACGGTTTGAGACTGGGTGACAGTATTGCGGTCAACGGCGTATGCCTGACGGCCACTTCACTGGCGGAAGATTTCTTTTCCGCCGATGTGATTCACGAAACCGCCGCGCGTTCTAATCTTCTGAACAGGAATGTCGGCGGCACAGTCAACCTCGAACGCGCCATGCCGCTGGACGGACGGTTTGGCGGACACATCGTGGCGGGACATATCGACGGAACCGGTGTCATCAGTAAAGTGCAGAAAGATGAAAACGCGATATGGTTCACGGTCCGCACATCCCCCTCTATCCTGCGGTATGTGATCGAAAAGGGTTCCGTCGCCGTTGACGGTATCAGTCTGACTGTTGCGGGCGTAACGAAACAGGATTTCAGTGTGTCCGTGATTCCGCACACGGCCCGAAACACCACGCTTGGGGAAAAGCGCGTCGGGGACACGGTGAATCTGGAAAACGATTGCATCGGAAAGTATGTGGAAAAGCTGCTCCGCACACCGGGAGGGCAGGGTGGCATCTCAAAGGAATTTCTTGCCCGGTATGGATTTTAGGAGGAACCGGCATGTTTGCATTTAGCACGATCGAAAAAGCGCTTGACGATTTGCGTCAGGGAAAAATAATTTTAGCAACGGATGATGAGAATCGGGAAAACGAAGGGGATTTGATTTGCGCCTCTGAATTCGCCACAACGGAAAATGTTAATTTTATGGCGGTGCACGGCAAAGGACTGATCTGCATGCCCATGAGCGTTGCGCTCTGCCAAAAGCTCCGGTTTCCGCAGATGGTTGCCGAGAATACCGACAACCACGAAACGGCGTTTACGGTTTCCGTTGATCATGTAAATACCACGACGGGCATCTCTGCCGAAGAACGGGGCGTCACGGCCCGCGCCTGTGTAAGCGACAACGCAAAACCCGAGGATTTCCGTCGCCCCGGTCATATGTTTCCGCTGATGGCGAAGCCGAACGGCGTTCTGGAACGGGGCGGGCATACGGAGGCCACCGTTGACCTGCTGCGGCTTGCCGGACTGAAAGAGTGCGGCCTGTGCTGTGAGGTCATGAGCGCGGATGGCCGGATGATGCGGACGCCGGAACTGATTCGGCTTGCGGGTCAATGTGGACTGACCTTTATCACGATTAAAGACTTGCAGGATTACCGAAAAAAGCACGACAAGCTGGTCGAGCGAGTCGCTGCTGCCAAGATGCCCACCCGATACGGGAATTTTACCGCATACGGCTATGTCAACAAGCTCAACGGAGAGCATCACATCGCGCTGGTCAAGGGAGAAATAGGGGACGGGCAAAACCTGTTGTGCCGCGTTCATTCCGAATGCCTGACCGGGGACGCTTTCGGCTCCCTCCGCTGCGACTGCGGACAGCAGTTTGCATCCGCCATGACGCAGATCGAACGGGCGGGACGCGGCATCCTGCTTTATATGCGGCAGGAAGGACGAGGCATCGGGCTGATCAATAAGCTCCGGGCCTACGAATTGCAGGATCAGGGGATGGACACGCTGGAAGCAAACGAGGCGCTTGGCTTTGCGGGCGATTTACGGGAATATTTCATCGGCGCGCAGATTCTTCGGGATTTAGGGGCCAAGACGCTTCGGCTTTTGACCAATAATCCCGACAAGGTGTATCAACTTGCTGATTACGGTATGGAAATTGCAGAGCGGGTCCCCGTCCAGATGGACGCCACCCCCTATGACCTGTTTTATCTGAAAACAAAGCAGTCCCGCATGGGACATATTCTTAATTATTGAAGGAGCTTTTACAAATGAATATTTTCGAAGGAAAACTGGTATCCAAAGAGTTCCGGGCCGGTATTGTAGCAGCCCGCTTTAACGAATTTATTACTTCGAAACTGCTGTCCGGCGCGCTAGACGGTTTGAAGCGCCACGATGTATCGGAGGACAGCATCGACGTGGCATGGGTTCCCGGCGCATTCGAAATTCCGCTGATCGCGTCGAAAATGGCGAAAAGCGGAAAATACGACGCGGTCATCTGCCTCGGTGCTGTAATCCGGGGAAGTACCAGCCATTACGACTATGTTTGCAACGAGGTTTCCAAAGGCATCGCGCAAACGGCGCTTGCCAGTGGAGTTCCGGTGATGTTCGGTGTACTTACGACGGAAAATATTGAGCAGGCCATTGAACGCGCCGGAACCAAGGCGGGCAACAAAGGCTTTGACTGTGCGGAAGGCGCGATTGAAATGGTCAATCTGATTCGCGCGATAGAAGCATGATTACGGGGACTGTCTAAAAACGCTCTCATCAAAAATTAGCGCACAAAACAAGCAGGACAACTGTGGTCACAGTTGCCCTGCTTGCCGGATTTATCAGATTAGCCTGTGCATTTTAACAGCATGCGCAGAAAATTTGAGGGTGGCATAAAGCAATCTGCGGGTGCTATAACATATGAGGAAGATGAGCAATCAACAAACATCTAAATTCTTCATATATCGGAACTTCAATGTTAATTGTGTTAGTGTATTTGCCACAAATTTTTAATATTTTTGGAAAAAAGATTGAATTTATGGTAAAACGTGCTATTATATTAAAAAGTTATAAATCTTCAGGGTAGGGTGAAATCCCCAATCGGCGGTATAGTCCGCGAGCGCGCAAGCGCAGGTGCGAGAGCACAGGACTTGGTGAAATTCCAAGACCGACAGTAAAGTCTGGATGAAAGAGGATTTTGACTATATTTTTAGTAGCCATATCGTTCTATTCATATTCAGCGCCTGAAGACTAAATAGTCTTCAGACGCTTTTTGCTTTTCACAGAACTATGCAATGACATACTGGAGGCGCAATATGATTGTAGTCGTAAAAAGTGGCGTACCAAAGGAAAAGTTTGATGGACTTCTACAACTGATAGAAAAGTGTAATGTAACTGTAAATATCTCGGCTGGAGATAAGTTCACGGCCATTGGATTATTCAGGGATGTCTCTTCAATTGACAAGGAAATGCTCGCAACGCAGGAAACTGTGGAAAGCGTTGATCGTATTAACGAACAGTATAAAAGAGCAAACCGTAAAATGCATCCTCAAAACACTAGTATTAAAATCAAAGACAACTTGATAATTGGCAGTCAACAATTTGCTAGGATGGCCGGGCCCTGTGCGGTGGAAAGTGAAAAGCAAATTGTTGAAGTGGCACATAGAGTTCAATTGGCAGGGGCAAATCTCTTACGTGGTAATTGCGTATAAGCCACGCACTTCACCTTATTCATTTCAGGGTTTAAAGGCGGACGGACTAGAACTATTGAAGATTGCAAGCCGCGAAACGGGCTTGCCTATCGTTACTACATCATTCATTGCAACCGTATATGACAACGTTTTCTGCGGTCAACAAAAGAATAATCACACAAAAAGGCCCGACTAAAGTGCCCTGCATAAACAAAGCTACTAATTGTCGGACTCTTTCGAATATAATCACTTGATTTTAAACGTGTATTGTTTTCGGACCTTCGCTGAAGCTAAACGTATTGACTGTTTCAACAGCAATGTAAAAAAGTTTAAATATTTCATTGGCTGATGATTTGTAAATTCGTTTAATTCCCGGGTTTTCTTCCAACGCACGATCTTTCAGCGCAATATCGTCAACGAAATGAACCTTTCCATTTAACGAAACTACGGGATCAAACTTAGGGGCATAGGTACAAAACGAGACATTCGCATCTTTTTGCAGTTGTTCATAGACTGGCTTTTGACTACTGGTGCAAAAATAAGCTTTATTTTCATCCGAAAACAAGAACTGAAACATACGCGTCGCTAGCATTGCACCATTTTTCGTGGCGAGGATACCATTGGGATTTTCCTTCAATACTGGTTCAACACTCAACATCATTTTGTCAACCTCCTAAACGTTTGTTGTTGGCTTCGCGTATAGTATAAACGTAACCGTCAAATCAACGGGCACGCCCCCCAAGGCATGAGGTTTTCAACATCCGCGCCATTGGGCGCTTCGGTGAAAATCTTTGTGAGGTACTCAAAAGGCACAAGACCATTCTCCCTGGCAGAGACGATCAAGCTGTAATAGATTGCGCTGGCTTTTGCACCGTTTGGCGTGTTGGAAAACAGCCAGTTCTTCCGTCCCATTACAAAAGGTCGAATGGCGTTTTCCGCGCGATTGTTACTGATTTCCAGCCGTCCGTCCAACAGATACCGCACAAGATACATGCGCTGTGACTGTGCATAATGGATTGCTTTACCCATCAGGGTTTTAGGCAGTTCCCGGAGCGATCCGACCCAGGCGTAGAACGCCTCAACCACCGGTTTACTTTGCTGTTCGCGTTCCTTCAAACGATCTTCCGGGGTCAGCAAAGTGAACTGTTTCTCCAAATGAAACAGCCTGTCACAGTAAGCAATCCCCTTTGCGGCGTCAGACGATTTCCGTTTATCCTTCGGCAGTGTTTGCAGCGCTTCGTCAAATTTCCGACGCAGATGCGCCCAACAGCCCACCACGGTGATTCGGTCAGGCAGCTTGTGGTATCCGTCATAACCATCTGCATGGAGAAAACCTGAAAAATCCTCTAAGAAGTCTTTCGGACGGATATGCTTTCGATCCCGCTGGTAGTCATACAGCACAATCTGGCGCTTAGCCTCGCCGCTTGTACGATAAAGCCACATGTAACTTTTACTCTGGGCGGGCTTGCCGTCCTCATGCAGCACCTGAAGGGTGGTTTCGTCTGCGTGAAGGACTTGATGATTGCATAGCTGTCGCTTCATTTCCTGATAAATTGGCTCCAGCCAATCTTCACAGGCTCTGATGAGCCAGTTGGACATGGTTTGACGTGAGAGCAGAATGCCGCTTTGCGCCCACTCCTGCTCTTGCCGATAAAGCGGGCTGCCCATCACAAATTTTTGCACGGCGATATGGGCGACGGATTCGGGTGATGCGAACCCTCCCTTGATGACGGGTTTTGGCATCTCCGCCTTGACAATCGGCACACGATCAGAGGACTCCTCGCAGTGGCGGCAGGCATAGACGTGCCGTACATGGCGTACAATCACGGCTTTTGCCGGGATGATTTTCAGTTCCTCACGGATGTCTTCCCCCATTTTGTGCAGAGGACAACCGCAGTCCGGACAGATACGCGCCTCGATCGGCAGCTCGTGTTCAATGGTCTCAACAGGTAAATCTTCCGGCAACTTGTCGGTGGTCAGGCGCGTCTTTCTGCGGTAATGCGCCTTGACCTCGGTGGTTTCCGGCTCTGGCACGGTCAAATCGGCGGTTTGCTCTGCTTCGTTAAACAGACATAATTGTTCGTTGTCCGTCTGTTCACTGGACGCGCCGAATTGCTTACGTTTGGCCAGGCGGAATTGCTCCATCAGCCACTGAATCTGCTGTTTTAGCTCGGCAATCTGCTCCGCCTGTTTGAGAAAATTCTCGTAAACAGAAAGCGGTATTTCAATTGTTTTTCTTGTTTTTCCATTCTCTAATTATACCGGAAAAACCGCATAGAATCAAGAAAAAACGGCATTTTCGTATCCCGATGTGTTACGAAATATTGTGTTCAAGAACTTCGCTGCGGCGAAGCTTTTTCTCCAGCCTTGCGCCATCGATCAGACAAGACAGTTCCTCACTGTTCAGCGTCATTGTGGTTTCCTCGTCTGACGACGGCCAGCGGAAATGTCCGCGTTCCAGCCGTTTGAAATACAGCCAAAAGCCATCGCCGTCCCACTCCAGTATTTTCAGGCGGTCACGGCTTCGGTTGCAGAACACGAACAGCGCGTCGACAAAAGGGTCGAGAGAAAAACTGTGCTGCACAAGCGTCATTAGCCCGTTGATCGATTTCCTCATATCCGTGCACCCACAGCAAAGATACACAGGTTTTTCTCCGAACTGCATCACAGCGATCTCAGGATGCGGCAGACTCTCGCCAGCAATTCCAGGTCGGTTTGGGCATTTGCAAGGATATGGCAGCCGGCGATTTCAATGTCTAGGGTGCCTTCGCCGGCAGTAACAGATTTTGCTTCCGTAAGCTGCGTCCAGCCGTCCGGCACAAGCCCGGTTCCGCGCTTTTGTTTCTCCATAAGCTCCATGCAGGCAGCTTCCCGTACTTTTTTCTGCCTGTAGTAATAGGTGGCCTTGCTGATGTTTTTTTCTTCGCAAAATGCGTCCACGCTCTGCCCGCCAGCTATTCGCTCCTTTACCGCCTCGCCCCACTCTGATAGCCGGAACTCCCTCGCGATTTTTTGCGTATCCATTTTATTCACTCCAATTTGGTCCAAAACACTCCATTACATGTTTTGAACCCTTTTGAAGTTCATTGTACCTTCCCCGACACCATGCTTACAAGGTGCGCGCGGTCTTGACGGTTACGTATAAACTCTTTTTATTCAATATGTAAAGTAAGCACCTCAAAGTGCCATAGTTTCTATTTCATACCAGATAAAAGTTCTTTTTTTGCCACTATGGTATGAAAGTCCTTTCCCCATTTATACATTGCATCCAAAATAGGTTTTAGACTCCTTCCAAATTCCGTAAGGGAATATTCTACTTTTGGAGGCACTTCGGCATAGACTTTTCTTTTAACAAGTCCATTCTCTTCCATAACCCTTAAATCTTGAGTTAATACCTTTTGTGTTATAGTTCCGATGGATTTCTTTAATTGTCCAAACCGTTTTGTTCCCGTTAGTAACTCACGAATAATGATGACCTTCCATTTATCGCCTATAAGCAATAGCGTGGTCTCTACAGGGCATGGAGGCAAATTGTTTAAATCGATCATAATTAATCCTCCTCGCATGATATACATAGTATATATTGTATACCATGTTACTTCCAAGTGCTTACTTTACAGTTATATATCGTTATTATATATTTAAAGGTAAGATGTGTCAACTTTCTGGAAATAGGTATACCAAATAAATTTTCATCTAAAGTATCGGACAAAGAAAAGGGAGATATCATTATGGGAGTGCTTATTGAAAAGGTTGACGACTTACAAGAAGTAGAAAATATCGTGGAAAACATAGTGGAATCATACACTAGAAATCTTGCACAGGAAAGCAAGATCATAATAAAACCTAATATTTGTGCGCCTTTTTCACCCGAGTCGGGGGTCACTACTCATCATGAGATAATCAAAGGGGCGCTAAATGCTTTATCAAGATTTAAAAATGTATATATCGTCGAATCGGATACCACAAGCTCTGATTTCAAAGACAACATAAAAGTATGGAATCCAAGTTTTCTTTCAGATTATCCAAACACGAGCCTAGTAAACTTAAGCGAAGAAAAAACATCAACAAGAAAAATAAAAGGCCTCGAAAAAGAGTACAATATAGACTTTGCAGATTTACTAAAAAACTTTGATTATCTTATAAATATTCCTGTATTAAAAGCTCATATATATGCGAAAATTTCCGTAGGCATGAAGAATCTATTCGGTCTTCTTTCCGTTAAAAATAAATCCCAATACCATCTTTATATACATGATTTACTTGTCGCATTGCTAAAAGAGTTTAGGCCAAACCTTACAATAGTCGATGGAATTCAGGCATTAGAAGGTCAAGGCCCAATTTTCGGAAACCCTGTTGGCGCTGGAATATTTATGACAGGAGATAATGTCGTAGAGGTTGATTATATCGCTTCTAAATTTATTGGAGTTGATCCGTTCTCGGTAAAATATTTAAAAAATGCTATTGAAACACAAATGGGACACTCTATCCATAATATTGAAGTCTCCGGAAATTATCCAACTGTGAAAAATTTCAAGACATATCCTACCTTGATTTATCAAATTTCTTATATTTTATTAAAACATCCAAAATCCGATGTCAATTCAATTCTTCGATTAATGGATGTCCCCGAACAAACAAAAAGAAACACTCCAAAACTTTTACAGGGACTATGCGAAATCGGCATGATATCATTTGACAAAAATACTGATGGTTATGAAATAAGTAAAAAAGAAGATTTCATAAAACTATTTCCAGAAACAAAACACATATTTAAAAATTGAATTTTTTAAAGACTTAATATTTGTCAAAAAGAATGGAGTGGATAGACATGACGGTTTTCCAACCTTTTTTTAACAGAAATGTGGATTTGGATGAATGGACTAGAAAGATTATTTCTTGGCATTTTAGTGAAGACACAGGATGTGATTATTGGCTCAACAAAATAAAAGAATTAGGATTTGATCCAATTCAAAAAATAAAAACATTTCAAGATCTTGAAATGTTCGGCGTATTCAACGACGAAGACTTGAAAGCAGTTCCTGTTGATAGTTTAATTCCGCGTGGATATAAAAACAACAATATTGCTTTAAGAGTTTTTGAAACCGGTGGAACGTTAGGGGATCCCAAACGTATAATTGATTGTGAATACAGAAAGAAATTAGCAGAATGGATATCCTTTTCACTCGACAAACATAACTTTCCGCAGAAAGGAAATTGGCTTCACCTCGGCCCGTCCGGACCACATGTCGTTGGACATACGACGGCTGAAATCGCAAAAATACGTGGAGGTGGTTTATGCTATTTCGTAGATATTGATACGAGATGGATAAAAGTGATGGTGAAAGAAAATGACAAAAGAGGAACTCAACAATATATAGATCATGTCATTCTCCAAGCCGTCAATATACTGAACACACAAAACATTTCTTGTATTATGACAACTCCCAAGCTACTTCCTGAACTTGCCAGTAAAGTGTCATTTAAAAATATTAAAGGTATTATTATTGGCGGGACTCATGTTACCGGCCCATTTTATAAATTTTTAAAGAGTAATATTACAAAGGACATTCCTCTTTGCATTAGCTATGGAAACACATTGATGGGGGTTGCCCCTAGCGTTGGATACAAGGAGAGTACTGGTGTTCGTTATTATGGTTTTTTCCCATATTTCACTTTGAAAGTTGTAAATGATAATTCTTGGAAAGAGTGCGTCGATTATTACCAAAAAGGTCGTATATGCATTACGGTTTTGAACAAGGATTATTTTATTCCAAATCTCCTTGAGAGAGATGAAGCTATTCGTATACCCGGAACAGATGAAT
The DNA here is from genome assembly GCF_000178115.2 of Ethanoligenens harbinense YUAN-3. Lineage (NCBI taxonomy): Bacteria > Bacillati > Bacillota > Clostridia > Eubacteriales > Oscillospiraceae > Ethanoligenens > Ethanoligenens harbinense. The sequence continues at coordinate 654,429 of NC_014828.1, read as the reverse complement.
ATGCCTGGGATGGTGTTTCTGATGTTGCACTATATGAAAAAATGAAGGATGCGATAATCGAGGGGGTCTACTAATGAAAATTAGTGCGATTATCAATGGAAATGAAGATTATAATGGCGATTTTATTAAGCTGTATTCATACACTGGAAAAGAAATCGCAGAATTGATGCATATAGATGAAAATGTATTAAAGTGGATGCTGAAACCAGATTTGAAAACAACGAATCTATATCGCCATTTTTCGGTAAAGAAAGTTATCGACATATTCAAAACTGCATCAAAATTATTTCAAAAAGGCAAAATAAAAATGGGAGGCGAGGTTATTGATCAAAACGAATATGCAACGCTAGTTTCTTTATCCACTGGCATGCCTTTCTCTGTAATAATCAATTCAATTGACCAATTAAGCGATTTAATGGAAAATATAGAGGATGCATTAAGGCCGCAAATTCCGAATGGAGATATTGAAGCTCTAGAAAGAGGTTATTATTATATTCAGAATAAGACAATAGCTTGGGTACCCCGAGCAAACAATCTGTTCGTAATGACTCCTTCGAACCACCCTAACGTTAACAATTTATGGTTGCTCGCTGTAGCCCTCGGTTATCCTGTGGTTTTACGTCCCTCAGATGATGATCCTTTTACACCGTATAGGTTAATTCAATGCTTAATTGAGGCAGGTTTTCCTAAATGTAATTTTACGTTTATACCAAGCCAACATTCTGGAATCGATACACTGATTGATTCTACAGATCTTTCAATGCTTTTTGGAGATTCCAAGATAAAAGAAAAATACATCGAAAACAGCATAAAGGTTTTTGGGCCGGGCCGTAGCGCAGTTATAGTAGACGAAGAGTATTATCATAAACATAAGAATAAGGTAATTAATACAATTCTTACATCTATGTGCGAATCCAGTGGACGTGGCTGCATAAATGCTAGCACTGTGTTTTTTATCGGAAATGGAGCAGAGCTGTCAGAGCTGCTGGCGAAATCAATATCAGAGGTTGGGCTATTTGATCCATTAAACAGAGAAGCAACTATAGGGGCAATCAAATCTCATGTAATCGCTGAATCATATAACAACTATGTAGAAAAAATGATTCAGAATGGCTATATTGATATTACAGAAAAGTATCGTGATTTTTCGAGAATGACGACACTGAATGGGGTTACATATATTTTACCAACAATACTTTATCAAACCGAATCAAATATGCGCAACAAAAATGATATTGGGGCTGAACTTCCATTTCCTTTTGTAACTTTTATTGACAACTGCAATGGAGAATACTTTGAAGTTCCTTTTGAATCACTATCATTATCTTTATTATCGAATGATAATGATCTGCTAAATCGCTTTCTCTTCTCGTGTTCCAACAAAAAACTTTTTAAAGGACTTCCCACGAATCACATGGATTTCTCAAATCCACATGAGGAATACCTTAGTCGGTTCTTATATATGGAAAAAGCTTTTGTAATTGACCAAACGGCAATTGAAAATCCAACTACATAGGAGTGATAAAGTTGGAAATTGAAGATGTTAGCTTTAGCTGTAATGACATAGAATTGAGCGGGAAACTTTATACAAACGAGGATAACATTAACAAAAGCATTGTCGTTTTGTCACATGATTTGGGCGGTAAAAAGGAATGGCTTGAAAAAAAAGCTATAGCCATTTGCAAAAGTGGAAATCATGTCTTTACTTTTGATTTCCGTGGACATGGAAAAAGTGATGGAATGGCAAATTACGAGACTATTTATGATTTATATACAGCAATAGACTATGTACAATCTCTTTTTTCTTTAGAGCTACCAGTTATTCTAGGGGGGCAGTGCATGGGAGGGCTTTTTTCATTTCATGCTGCTGCAAAACGCAAAAATATAATAGGCGTTTTTGGTATGTCGATAACACCGGAATGGGTTATGTCGCCTGAAATATGGAATTTAACCATACAAAATATGGAGGAACATAAAGGTGGTCATAATGTACGTATGGATACTGAACGTTTACGCCAATTTTTTTTGGATCACGATGTAAGAGAAATAATAAAAAAGCTTCCAGGACTTCCGATACTATTAGTGCATTTTGAAAAAGATGAGATCTCTCCTGTAGAGTCTTTGATTAAAACATTTCTACATACGTGCTGCGAAAAAAATGTTTTTATTTTTAATCAAGGTCAGCATACTTCTCCGTATCTATATAATAACATTAACGAGATTCTTGTATGGTGGATTAATCAGAAAAAAGAAAGGTGGTATTCCACTTGAATAAAAAAATACTTGTTACGGTACTTTTATTCGCAGTTTTTTTTCTAATAGGATGTGACACATTTATTATCTCCCCTTTCATTCCACTTATCTCGAAAACGCTAAACGTAGCTGCCGGAACTTCTGGATATTTAGTAACCGCTTATTCGTTGTTTTATGTGTTGGTATCAATTTTTATGGGCCCTCTGTCAGATATGATTGGCAGGAAAAAAATGATTCTTGTTGGGATGGCTGTTTTTGCACTGGCATCCATAGCAACCGGATTAACTTCTGTGTTTGCGATCACTCTTGTCGCAAGAGCACTGACTGGAGCTGGGGCAGCATTCGCCGCTCCGAACGTATGGTCATATATAGGCGATTATTTTTCTGATGCCGAGCGTAGTAAAGTTACTGCCGTTATAGCTTCTGCACTATCCTTAGGTATGATTATTGGGGTCCCTGCTGGCTCAGCGTTAGCCCAGTTTATGAGTTGGCAACAAGCTTTTTATGTACTCGGATCTATTGCCATAGTAGTAGTCGTTCTCATTCTCGCGTTTTTGCCTATGTCCGGATCGGCCGTGAACAAGCAAAATTATTTTATTTCTTTTAAAAAAGTATTTCTGCAACGGAATATTGTTTTTAGCTTTTTGACAACATTTTTTGTCGCTTTCGCAAATTTTGGATTATACACTTTTCTGGGATATTGGTTAAATAAAACTTTTAAACTGAATACTTCAATGTCGGGTCTGTTTTTAATTATTGCAGGAGTCGGGAATTTAATTGGCATGCAGTTGGCCGGTGTCTTAAGCAATAAAGTAGGGAAGAAAAAATTTGTATCCATATCAACATTAATAATGGTTGCATCTCTTTTTATACTTTCGTTCTCTTCTTTTAACATAATATTAGCTGGAATAGACGTTTTTGTTTGGTTAGCCGCAGGTGGGGCCTCCTTTGCTATAATGCAAGTGATTGTGACCCAACTGAGCAGTAGCTCACGCGGCACTGTAATGTCATTAAACAACTCCTTTATGTGGGCTGGAACAGCATCTGGAAGTGCAATAGTTGGTATTACTATAAATGGATTAACTTTTTTTGTTTCCACCCTTATATGTTCAGTTGCAGCATTATCAGCCAGTTTGATTATACGAATTTTTGTGGTTGAAACAAATGAGATTATCAGCAATCAAAATGATGGGAATTGAAAGGATGTGTGAGCATGAGCACTTATTCTGAACTGAAAATTATAAAAGCGACTTTGATTGATTTGGGAATTGAAAGTGATAAAATTAAAGAGTCTGCAAAAGTTCACTCTGACCTTGGACTGGATTCTAGTGAAATCATTGAGGTCGTATTAGCATTGAAAAACGCTTTTGATTTTGATGTTTCATTGCTATATAAAATTTCCAATGATATTACGCTGGGAGAAATATGTCAGTTGGTGAATAGCAAAGGATCTGCAAAATGAGATGTATGTTGTTGGGGGAATAAAGATATGGAAAATATATATTCTAATTTGCCGGAAAAATTTAATGTAAGTGAATATCTAATTCGCACATGTAACATAGAAAAATTTCGAGGCGATAAAATTGCTCTATACTATGCAAATAGTAAATACACGTACTCAGATATTGAAAGGTATGTCTGCAAATATGGAAATGCATTACAAAATATGCAAATTGTAATGGAACAAAGAATCGCCATTTTGCTCCCAGACCAGCCTGAATATGTTTTTGCGTTATTAGGGGCGATACGAGTTGGGATTGTTCCAATCCTTATAAACACTCGATTAAAGCCGAATGATATTCGGTACATTATTAAGGACAGTAGAGTTCATGCACTAATTACAAATAAAGAGTGGAAAAGCAAATTGGGAGCAATTGATACACCTTGGCTTCAGCACATAATAATTATTGACGATAACACTAATAACAATTTTCTTTCAACAGTGGAATCGTGCTCAGAACAATTAGAAACCTCCTCCACGTCACGCGATGATATTGCATTTTGGATGTATACATCAGGGAGTAGTGGTAGGCCAAAAGGCGTTCTCCACATGCACCATGATATAGTCATATGCATCGAATTGTTTGGTAAAGGCATATTGAATATAACGGAGGATGATATTGTCTATTCTGTTGCAAAATTGCCATTTGCATATGGTTTAGGCAATTCAACTTTTCTTACATTCGGGGTAGGCGCAACTTCCATTTTAAGTGATAGTAACAACGCATTCGAAATTGTTAATACTATAAATGAATATAAACCATCAATATTTTTTGGTGTACCAACGATTTACTCCTCATTATTACATATAGCGGATATTGCATTAATTGACACAAATCCCATGAGAATCATGTACAGCGCTGGTGAAGTATTACCAATGGCATTATGGAATAGCTGGAAAGAACGATTCGGCGTCGAAATCATCGAAGGCATGGGAACAACAGAGTTGTTACATGTTTTTATTTCCAATCAATTCGGAAAAGTCAAACCTGGGAGCACGGGTCTGGAGGTCCCAGGATACAAGGTTCAAGTAGTCGACGCAAATAACACCCCTGTGCCTGTTGGTGTCATTGGTGACTTATTGGTAAGTGGCGAAAGTCTTATGCTTGGTTATTGGAACAGGCACGAAGAAAATCAAAAAGTCATGTTTGGAAACTCAATGCGGACGGGTGATAAATTTTATCAAGATAAAGATGGATATTTCTGGTATGCTGGAAGATGCATAGACTTATTTAAAGTCAACGGAATGTGGGTTGAGGCTCATGAAATAGAAAATATTTTACTTAAACACCCCAAAGTTCGCCAAGCAGCAGTTGATGATGAAGTAAGCCAAGAAGAATTGACGCAAATTGTTGCCTATGTGGTTTTAGAGCCATCCATACTACCGGGCAACGATTTAGTTAAAGAACTTACACGATATATGAAATCAAATATTGACCATTTTAAATGCCCTACTAAGTATAGTTTTGTAAGTGAAATACCGATGGGGCCAACGGAAAAAATCGACAGGATCAGGCTTAAGCAAATCAAGTCCCAATAATTAATGATCATGATTGCTTGAACGCCCATAATGTCACTACAGGCAACTCACAGATGTGACTTTGAAGCCGACCGTCTTTCGCTGATTTCACAAGCAGGATATTTATAAAACATCGGGATAGATGTTAATTATATTTCCAAGGTTTATATCAAGAATTAGAACATCAATCTTCCGCCTATAATGAGAGGGGATTCTTTATGTCTAATGAAAACACGTCTTTCAATTATAAATGCCAAGTAAAAAATATGGCAGAAAATCCGTATATATTAGCCGCAGTGATTTGCCAAAGTCATAACCAATCGAATTATATATTATATGAGAATGGCAACAAAATATCAATTGGAATCGGAATTCATGCGGAAATTTCTGTAACGGATGAATATGTCACTTTATTCAGCGCCGACGGTAAGAAATTATATGAAACAGGAGTATTAAGTGATACCCTGCAAAATGTTTGCATTTACGCCGGACAAGACGGGTGGAGATTCTATGGTGTGTGCAATTTTGGCCTAGCGCGTCATAATTACCATGTACCACTAGGGAATGAAAGCAAGGCTCTCATACGACTTTTTCTTCCAGAAATCGAATATGAATTGAATGTAGATAAATTGGAAATTAAGACACATAGCGAAGAGGAATTACTAAAAGAAAAAGAAACTCTTGCTTACATTATAAAGGATTATGAAAATTTATTGATAAATATAAAATCCTCAAATGTTTCGCTGTTGGACGATAATCAATTATTGGATAAAAATGCTGAATACTATAAAAATATTGTAAGGGAATGTATTAAGGAAATTCAGAATAATAAATATCAGAAAGCGATAATGTCGAGAAAAATATCCATTGACAGTAGATTAAATATGCCTCTTAGCTATGTATACGGACGGATAGCGAATAATCCGGAACGTTCATACCTTATTAGCTGGGATCAAATGCAAGTTTTAGGTTTTAGCCCGGAGACTGTAGTGGAAGTAAATTCGAACTCTATCGTGTCCACTTTTCCATTGGCGGGAACGCGCGCGTTGGTGAAAGATGATTACGAGATGAACCAGAAATTAGAAAGGGAATTATTATGTGATCCTAAAGAAATTGCCGAACATGCAATTTCAGTTAAATTAGCATTTGAAGAACTAAATCGAGTATGTATACCTGGATCTGTTGCAGTGTCCAAATATATGTCTGTGATAAAAAGAGGGACAGTTCAACATCTGGGTTCCAGATTAGTGGGGCACTTAAAGAACGGCTGTAATGCATGGCATGCACTTAACATGCTTTTCCCAGCAGTTACGGCATCAGGCATTCCCAAGCTTGAAGCAATTGAAGCTATTGGAAGATTAGAGAATGATCCAAGAAATTTATATAGCGGTTGTGTACTAACATATGATATTACTGGTACTATGGATGCAGCGTTGGTCTTGCGAACCGTTTTTCAAACAGTCGATGATACTTGGCTGCGGGCAGGTGCCGGAATTGTAGAAATGTCAAATCCTGAAAGAGAACTTGAAGAAACATGTGAGAAGTTGAGAAGTGTAACAAAGTGGCTCGTTACAGATAGTGGCGTAATATAATCGAAGTAAACCGTGTATATGTATTTTCCGTCGGCAAGATACCATTATTCATGTTGCTAATTTCGGAGAACAAGATGGTATTTCAAGACGAAATTAAATTACATGTCACCTTACTCTTCGGTAAAATTGGATACCCCTATTTTCACAAGTAGCCTGTACGTGAAATGGGACAGCAAATTCACGAGATTGGCTTATCTGATCGTCATCGGTGCTTTTTGCCTGTGATACACGGGCCTTGATAGCTGACAATAAATATCCCTGTAGAGACAAAAAAAGGTGTGGAAGATGCTTCAATGGCTTTGTATTAGAGAAAGAAATATCCATGCGCTTTTCCTGATTCAACCAATCATCTTCTTACCGACTAGTATTACTGTGGTAATTGTCATAGTCGTGACGACGTCATTATTTCTATTATCTGATTTATACTTGGTCGCAGCAATATGCTCCTGTTGTAAAAAGGCAAAAATGGATATGTTTATAAATTCAAAAGTGCAGTTTCTACGTTGAACAATATTTTATTCTCAACAGAGTCGAAAAATGTCGAGCCGCAGGTTGTAAACTCGCTGCCCGGCATTTTTTCTGCCCATTTTGACCCATACACCGCAGCGGAATATCCCGGCTACCGCTCACCACCTTTTCCGTTTTGGCTCGTTCCATCCAGGTCGATCAAAACGGAGGAATCAAAATGAAAATGGCCAATCTACGGGACTATTCCCCTTCTCTCTATGCATCCGACAGTTTCATCGAAGTCCCAGACGAAGTGGCGAGGTATTTATTGTGTCGAAACGAGACGAGATGGCATTCCAGCGGCGCAGATACTACAACCATGCTCAATACTCACTCGACATAGACGATGGAATTGAAAACCACATTATTCGCAAAGAGCCGTCTACCGAGGAAACTTATGAACGCGAGGCCGCTGAGAAACGCTTCTATCCGCTTTTGCTTCTTTGTCGGAAAAACAGGCTCGGCGTGTTTTTGCTCATTATTTCATGGAGATCAGTAATACAGCCATTGCGAAAGCAGAAGGTATGTCGAAAAAGGTAATTTGCATGTCCATCCCGCGGACTGGATCTTTTTTAATACTTAGAAAATCCTTTTAAAAAAGGTAACCGTCAAATCAACGGGCACGCCCCCCAAGGCATGAGGTTTTCAACATCCGCGCCATTGGGCGCTTCGGTGAAAATCTTTGTGAGGTACTCAAAAGGCACAAGACCATTCTCCCTGGCAGAGACGATCAAGCTGTAATAGATTGCGCTGGCTTTTGCACCGTTTGGCGTGTTGGAAAACAGCCAGTTCTTCCGTCCCATTACAAAAGGTCGAATGGCGTTTTCCGCGCGATTGTTACTGATTTCCAGCCGTCCGTCCAACAGATACCGCACAAGATACATGCGCTGTGACTGTGCATAATGGATTGCTTTACCCATCAGGGTTTTAGGCAGTTCCCGGAGCGATCCGACCCAGGCGTAGAACGCCTCAACCACCGGTTTACTTTGCTGTTCGCGTTCCTTCAAACGATCTTCCGGGGTCAGCAAAGTGAACTGTTTCTCCAAATGAAACAGCCTGTCACAGTAAGCAATCCCCTTTGCGGCGTCAGACGATTTCCGTTTATCCTTCGGCAGTGTTTGCAGCGCTTCGTCAAATTTCCGACGCAGATGCGCCCAACAGCCCACCACGGTGATTCGGTCAGGCAGCTTGTGGTATCCGTCATAACCATCTGCATGGAGAAAACCTGAAAAATCCTCTAAGAAGTCTTTCGGACGGATATGCTTTCGATCCCGCTGGTAGTCATACAGCACAATCTGGCGCTTAGCCTCGCCGCTTGTACGATAAAGCCACATGTAACTTTTACTCTGGGCGGGCTTGCCGTCCTCATGCAGCACCTGAAGGGTGGTTTCGTCTGCGTGAAGGACTTGATGATTGCATAGCTGTCGCTTCATTTCCTGATAAATTGGCTCCAGCCAATCTTCACAGGCTCTGATGAGCCAGTTGGACATGGTTTGACGTGAGAGCAGAATGCCGCTTTGCGCCCACTCCTGCTCTTGCCGATAAAGCGGGCTGCCCATCACAAATTTTTGCACGGCGATATGGGCGACGGATTCGGGTGATGCGAACCCTCCCTTGATGACGGGTTTTGGCATCTCCGCCTTGACAATCGGCACACGATCAGAGGACTCCTCGCAGTGGCGGCAGGCATAGACGTGCCGTACATGGCGTACAATCACGGCTTTTGCCGGGATGATTTTCAGTTCCTCACGGATGTCTTCCCCCATTTTGTGCAGAGGACAACCGCAGTCCGGACAGATACGCGCCTCGATCGGCAGCTCGTGTTCAATGGTCTCAACAGGTAAATCTTCCGGCAACTTGTCGGTGGTCAGGCGCGTCTTTCTGCGGTAATGCGCCTTGACCTCGGTGGTTTCCGGCTCTGGCACGGTCAAATCGGCGGTTTGCTCTGCTTCGTTAAACAGACATAATTGTTCGTTGTCCGTCTGTTCACTGGACGCGCCGAATTGCTTACGTTTGGCCAGGCGGAATTGCTCCATCAGCCACTGAATCTGCTGTTTTAGCTCGGCAATCTGCTCCGCCTGTTTGAGAAAATTCTCGTAAACAGAAAGCGGTATTTCAATTGTTTTTTCTTGTTTTTCCATTCTCTAATTATACCGGAAAAACCGCATAGAATCAAGAAAAAACGGCATTTTCGTATCCCGATGTGTTACGAAATATTGTGTTCAAGAACTTCGCTGCGGCGAAGCTTTTTCTCCAGCCTTGCGCCATCGATCAGACAAGACAGTTCCTCACTGTTCAGCGTCATTGTGGTTTCCTCGTCTGACGACGGCCAGCGGAAATGTCCGCGTTCCAGCCGTTTGAAATACAGCCAAAAGCCATCGCCGTCCCACTCCAGTATTTTCAGGCGGTCACGGCTTCGGTTGCAGAACACGAACAGCGCGTCGACAAAAGGGTCGAGAGAAAAACTGTGCTGCACAAGCGTCATTAGCCCGTTGATCGATTTCCTCATATCCGTGCACCCACAGCAAAGATACACAGGTTTTTCTCCGAACTGCATCACAGCGATCTCAGGATGCGGCAGACTCTCGCCAGCAATTCCAGGTCGGTTTGGGCATTTGCAAGGATATGGCAGCCGGCGATTTCAATGTCTAGGGTGCCTTCGCCGGCAGTAACAGATTTTGCTTCCGTAAGCTGCGTCCAGCCGTCCGGCACAAGCCCGGTTCCGCGCTTTTGTTTCTCCATAAGCTCCATGCAGGCAGCTTCCCGTACTTTTTTCTGCCTGTAGTAATAGGTGGCCTTGCTGATGTTTTTTTCTTCGCAAAATGCGTCCACGCTCTGCCCGCCAGCTATTCGCTCCTTTACCGCCTCGCCCCACTCTGATAGCCGGAACTCCCTCGCGATTTTTTGCGTATCCATTTTATTCACTCCAATTTGGTCCAAAACACTCCATTACATGTTTTGAACCCTTTTGAAGTTCATTGTACCTTCCCCGACACCATGCTTACAAGGTGCGCGCGGTCTTGACGGTTACTAAAAAAGAGTCAAAATAGGGCCTCTATCCATGATAAGTAGAGAGACTTTTTAATTCCTCTCTACCGGAACCTCGATAACTGAATATACGGCATTTCAGGTACATACCCCTCGTGGCTGCGAAAGCAACAAGCGAAGGAAAGGCGGCGCGACAATGGTAAAGGCCGGAGCGATCCACGCACTTTCCCACCCGGTTTTGGCAAACCTGGCTCGATGATACACGCGGGACACAATGGTACTTTCTCACGACTTCCATGGACTTGAGGGGGAACCCTGCGGTACGCGCGACCTTTGGCAAAGGCACGGCACGGTATTGCGGAGCTATGATGCGGCTGAGCCGGTCGCAACCTGAAATAGCGTGGCAAATACGGCAGAACATCGGCATTAGAGATCATGGGCTGGCTCTGCTCCTGTGGAGCCAACTCATTCCTGTGATGCCGATGAAAAAAGCGAAAGGAGGGGACGCACGATGCCTATTCCAAATATCAACCGGACATTTACCGCTGGAACCTACGGGCCGCCCGGCACTAACGGGCGCAGCCCTTTTGAAAGAGCCTCCAGATATCAGGTGGACGGCAAAGCCTTTATGGTCGAGCCGTTTTTTCAGATAAGCGGGAACGAAACCATCGGCACAATCCTCGTCAAGCTCATGCAGGCGGATGCCTGGAGGGTATCGCCCCTCCGTCACAGACGTGACAACGGCACCCGGATGTGGTATACCGTTCTTGTAAATACTGCCCGACTGCCGGAAAGGAGAACGTTATGAAACAGTCGGGCAAAAAGAAAACCCGCGACACAACCGCATTTCTTTATGAGAGGCTTTCCCGCGATGACAATCTGGACGGTGAAAGCTACAGTATCGGCAATCAGAAGAAACTGCTGACCAAGGTGGTCAAGTAGAAGGATTTTACCAATCTTGTTCACTTTTCAGACGCAGGCGCGTTAGTTGCTCTCCACACGGAGAGCGTGGGGCGACATGCATCATTCATGGTTACAAGGAGGATCATATTGAAAAACTCTAGGAAAGCGTCATTCTGTTTGGTACTGATTTTCACAACATCTTTAAATTTCACAGTAGGTTGTGAGAAAAAAATTCACCCGAATCAGAACATCAGCTCCATAAAGGTAACCCAGACCGAGCCGAGTAGAATGGAATCTTCTTCTTTTACCGAATTGGAAAGCATTTCAAATATCAAAACCATTCATGTGGTGGATGATTCAGCCGCTGCCATACTGTGGATTCCCAAATCCCCACATTCGACTTTATCTAAAATAGCGTTTTGGTTGAAACAAGCGAAAGGCTATAATGGCGTCATCCCTTCGTCGCAAACCTCCCCGGACGCCATTTTTAACGCAAACATTGCACCATCTGCTTTAAACATAAATACATATGACCGACATACCATAACGATACAGCCTGTGTGGTATCTGATATCCAACGGGACAGGGTATACCAGCCATTATCTTTCCGGTGTGCTTAAAGTTGTTGATAATAAACAAGAAGATTACATACAATCCAGCCAATTATATGATTGGTTGAAAAACGACAAATGGAAAGCGGAATTTGAAATCGAACAGTAACACCATCGCATGCGAAAGCCAGCCCGCCGTATACTTTATCGCATCATCTGCAACATCCATGCATATCACAGCGGAATCCGTCTCATCCTTCCATCCGGACACAAGAGCAGTATTTGTGCTTTACAGTCACGTCGGCGCAGACCGGAACACATTTGTAACAATATCACAGTGCGCCGAAGAACACATGCTATAATAAAGACAAACAATGCTTAAGAAAGGTGACTGGATTTATGGATAACAAGAGCAAGCTGGTTGAAACATCAAAGAAATATTTTGCGGGTCTTGACGGATATAAAAAATCCAATTGTGCACAAGCAGTCGCAAATACCTTCACCGAAGAACTCCATATCCGCGATATCAATCCCGAAAAGTTCATCCAGTACGGCGGCGGCAGAGCACCGAATGGGGAATGCGGGGCAATGTATGCCGCCAAAGTCTTCCTGGAAGCAACCGGAAAAGCCGACAAAATAGACGACCTGAAAGAGCACTTTGTAAAAAACGCCGGTTCCATCTATTGCAAAGAGATTCGGGCGGCCAAAAAACTGCCCTGTGCAGGCTGTGTGGCAAAAGGCACGGAATTTTTATGTGATGCTGTTTGCGAAGACTAATTCTCATACTTTCCACACGGAATCTCGCTTTGCATCAACTCCAAAGCAATAGACCGCACGTATGAAACAGACGCCCCCAGAGATGCCGACGGCATGCAAACCGAGCTGTACGGCACGACGGAACAACCCGTTTTGCGTTTCCTCTGCCGCTGTTCTGCCGGAAAATCCGGGTGGGTGATCATGTTACGGAAATGCCGGAGGCCCCGCAGTATACTAAGAACGAAATCAAGAAAGGATCGGTGATCATCATGTCGGTTCTGACATTAAACAACAGTAATTTTAAAGATGCGGCCCTGAATGCCGACAAGCCGGTGCTGATCGACTTTTGGGCATCCTGGTGCGGACCTTGCCGGGCGCAGTCCCCCATCATCGAAGAACTTGCGGAGGAACTCGAGGGCTCCGCGGTCATCGCCAAACTGAACGTGGACGAAAACCCCGAGCTTGCCGCGCAGTTTTCGGTTATGAGCATCCCGACACTTGTTTTTCTTAAAGGTGGCAAGGTCGTCGGGCGCAGGACCGGCGTGACTTCGAAAGCCGAGCTGCTTTCCATGTTCCGTCTGGCAACTGTTTGAAACCATAGGGAGGTTCATCATGTTTGGATCATTGTTTGGAAAAAAGGCTTATCGGGACATTTCTCCCCAAGAAACAAGAAACCGCCTTGCTTCCGGCCAGAACATCCTTCTGCTCGATGTTCGCTCACCTGAAGAGTATGCGGAGGTCCATATACCGCACAGTGTTTCCGTGCCGCTGGACCGCTTGCAGTCCCAGATCTCCAAAGTTGCCAACGATAAGGATATGGAGATCATCGTCTACTGCCTGAGCGGCGCGCGTGCCGCCTCGGCATGCAGCCTGCTCACCGCCATGGGTTACACCAATGTGAGCAGCATGGGCGGCATCCGCTCATGGGCATATGAGACGGAACGAGGCACCCGGTCGCGCTGATTTTCGGCAGGCTTGCGGGGCGATTAGCGGCCGGCATGCAAAATGGGTGTGTCAATTCTATATCAGAACAGCGGCAGGAAACGTCCTTCGTATCCTGCCGCTGTTTTTCTATTCTGGCGTTCCGGCCATGGTTTTCCGTCTTACAGGCTCGGCATGCTCTACCCTTTGAGCAATGCGTATTGCACGCCCAGGGAGGTCAGCGACAGGGCCGCCCAGCAGATGAAACCAAACAAAATCGGTTTCGCCCCGTTTTTTACGAGCTTCACCACATTGGTATTCATGCCGATAGCCGCCATTGCCATCACGATAACGAACTGTCCCACCTGTGTAAGATCTTTCCCCGCGCCGCCCGGAAGCGGGCAGAATGTATTGATAATAGCCGCCGCTATAAATCCCAGCACAAACCACGGGAATATCCTGACGATGGAATAACTGTTTTTCGATTTTCCGGCAGCATGGCGCGATGTATAGATTGCCAGCACCAGCGTGACGGGAACGATCATCAAGGTTCTGGTCAGCTTTACGATAACAGCAAGATTGCCTGCCGCATTGCTGAACGTATAGCCCGCCGCCACCACGGACGAGGTATCGTTCACGGCGGTGCCTGCCCAGAGGCCGAAATTGTGGTCACTCATGCCAAGCACATGCCCCAGAAACGGGAACAGAAACGCGGCGATCACATTGAACAGAAAAATGGTCGAAATGGAGTGCGCCACTTCCTCATGCTCGGCATGAATCACCGGTGCGGTCGCGGCGATGGCCGAACCGCCGCAGATGGCGGTGCCGACCCCAATGAGTGTGCGCGTGTTTCCGCCGAATTTCAGCAGTCTTCCAGCAACAAACGCCGTAAGGAACGTGGCCGTCAACGTAAACGCCATCAGCAGGAGCGTTTGCCCGCCCACTCTGAAAATGTTGAACAGGTTCATGCCGAATCCCAGCAGAATAATGGAATACTGCAACAGTTTTTGGGCGGTGTACCGGATACCGTTATCCAAAAAGGCAGGCCGTCTCCAAAACGCAACGATCATACCGAACAGGATCCCCAGCACCGGACTGCCGACGATGGGAAACGCTTTGCCGATGAGCCAGGCAGGTATCGCAAGCAGAGCGGCAAGCCCGATGCCCGGCAATTTGTTTAAAACCGATTTCATACTTCTTCCCCTTTACAGGGAATAGTATACCGCTTGACAATCAATAAGTAAAATATTAGTATTTAATTATCTTGATAAGAATACCTTATATATAGAGGAGGACGGTCTGTTGACCTTACGCCATTTTCAAATCTTTGTCGCGGTTTGTGATACCATGAACATGACCGCAGCAGCCCAGTCCCTTTTCATGTCGCAGTCTGCGGTCAGCCAGGCGGTCGCCGAGCTGGAGCGCTATTATGATGTCCGGCTGTTTGAGCGGCTTTCCAGAAAATTATATCGCACACGGGCCGGAGAAAAGCTCTTGAGTTATGCGCGCCATATGCTCGGCATGAACGCCGAGATCGAAAAGGACATGAAAGCCCTGCGCGAATACAGTGTCATGCGAATCGGGGCGAGCGTGACCGTGGGCGCCAGCGTTCTTCCAAAGCTGGCGGCCGCTTTCATGCGACAGCACCCGGAAACCCGCATTGAAGTTGTGGAAGACAACACCCGACAGGTGGAGCAACTGATTCTGCAGGATGGCGTGGACATCGGGCTCGTGGAAGGGGAAACCACTTCGTTGGATGTCGTCTGCCGACCGTTTATGCAGGATGAACTGGTGCTGGTCTGCGGGAAACAGCACCGTTTTGGGAGACTTACCAAGATCGCGCCGCATGAACTCGAAAACGAGGCATTCATCATCCGGGAAAAGGGGAGCGGCACCCGGAAAACATTTGAGGACGTGATGACGGCGCACGGGCTTTCCTGGAAAGCGACCTGGACCTGCAACAACGCCGACACCATCAAAATGGCTGTGGCCGAAAACCTCGGGGTTTCTGTGATTTCCAAACGCTCGGCGGAAAATGAAATCGCCTCCGGTTTACTTTCCGTCGTAACCGTTGATTCCGTGCGGTTTGAGCGCACCTTTAAAATCATCCATCATAAAAACAAATACCTCACCGGACCCATGCACGCATTCATGGATTTTTGCGCGGCGGCCCCGGCGGGAACATAAGCGGTCGGAACGGACCCGATGGCGGTCATTCTACCGCGCCAAGCAGAAAGCTGACAATCAAAATCGCAAACACAAGCGCTGTGATTTTGACGAACGCATGGTCTTTTTCTTTTAAAAAGAGAAAAATGGAAAACCCGACCCGGAAAACCGGCGTCAAAATCAGAACGAACAGCCCCGAGAGGATAACCGCATAGGATTTAAAGGCGGCGATGCCCTGCAAGATCGACAGCGGATCGGTGGGAAACGCGCCGCCGGCATATCCGCTGCGGCCCGTGAACAAAAAAAGCAGAAAACCTGCCGCAATGATGGCAGCACTGCACAAAACGCCGATTTTCAGTGACAGGCTGATCATCGTTTCAATGTCTCTTTGCTTTCGTTTCTCCATCACATCCGCACCCCCTTCACAATCATCTGAATGGACACAACCACAAGCACGGGTGCGAAAATGTACCGCAGCGTCCGGCTTCTCAGCCTTTCCATCACCCTCGTGCCGACCGTGGCCCCGAGCAGCACGCCAAGTGCCACCGGAGCAGCGATCTTGGGGTCGATGTCGCCTCGCAGAAAATACACGCCCGCGCTGGCCGCCGCAGTCACGCCGATCATAAAATTGCTGGTGGCGCTGGATACCTTCAACGGCAGTTTCATAAACAGATCCATCGCCATGACTTTGAACATGCCGCTGCCGATGCCGAGCAGCCCGGAAACAACACCGGCCACATACATCATGCCAAGGCCGCCGTAAACGCCGGCCACATTGTAAACGACCTGCCGCCCGAGCACCTTGTCATAATACGCGCCGTTCAGCGCCAGCTTTTGCGCTACCGGGTGGTTCTCGACACGTTGCGGCAGTTCGGATTTCGATTTTTTGAGGATCATCACCGATGAATACAGCAGCAACAGCCCAAAAATGATATACAACCATTGCGAGTGGATGATACCACTTAAAAATGCGCCGGTGATGGCCCCGAGCGTTGTGCCGATCTCCAGAAACATCCCGACGCGGACATTGGTGATTTTGTCTTTGATATATGCGACCGCCGCGCCGCTTGATGTGGCGATAACTGAAACGATGCTGGCCCCCACCGCATATTTGATATCGATCCCAAACAGCAGAGTCAGCGCGGGCGTGATGATGATGCCGCCGCCAAGCCCCAAAAGCGAGCCTAAAAAGCCCGCGCATATGGCGATGAGAAATATTTTTAAAGCTACAATCGTAAACAAACCGCTCATCTCTCCCTGTACAATTCAGATATTCTTCGGCCATGCCCGGTGCCGCCCGTGTGTTTCCACCTCTACCGCATACTGTTTCTCAATCGAGGCACACTGAAACATACCTGATTTTGGTATTGGCCGTTTCCAATGATACAAGCAGACGCCGGCAATCCTATTATACAGACTTTTAACCAAAATGGCAATAAGATTGCTTTTTAAACTCTCCGCATCCCGGCGGTGAACCGGCATTCCCTTTTTCCAGCCAAGAAAACACCTCCCATCGTCGTGCTTTCCTGCAATGGGAGGCGTTTTTCTTTCCATATCCGTTTTTCCTGTGCAGTTCAAACCACCCGCGCCTGTTCTTGGGGAGAAGTCCGGCACGGCGTACAGAACACCACGAGGCAGCCGCAGCAGGCTCTTTATCGGTTTTCCATCTTCCGGCGGATTCGATCGGAGACTTTGTACCAGTGCTGCACCATGTTTTCAAGCCGGAAGTAATGGAACAGATAAAAGCCCAACAGCACCAGCAAGCCGAGCAGCAGCAGCACGACCAACAAATTGGACACGACCGCGAGCTCCAGATAAAAGAGAAACGGCACGATCAGCGACGTCCATATGGTAACCAGCAGATGCACCAAACGCTCGTGCTGCAGCCAACGGATCTTTCGGTCATGGCATTCCAGCAATTCTTCAAGGTGCGCCCCGGCATCCAGCTTTTCGTCCACATAGGCATTGTGCGCTTTGCAGTATTGGATAACGTTGATACCAAAGTAGTCCTGCTGTCTGTCCATCCGTCCATATCCTTTCCACTTGTCGGTAAATCCAGTATACCAGCCCGTTGCGCCGCCTTGCAAGCACCGGCCATCACCTCCGCGCCTATTGGGCGCAGCAAACGCGCCCGTTCAGCATTTCATCCATCGCGCGCCCCAGCCGCCGGATGCCCTCGACAATCGCCGCCTCGTCGGAATTCGTATAGTTCAGGCGCAAGGTCGGGGCATCCGTGCGGTCCACATAGAACGGCGCCCCCGGTACGAACGCCACTCGCATGGCGGACGCTTCGTTGAACAGTTCCATGGAGGACATGCCCTGCGGCAGCTCCGCCCACATGAACATACCGCCCTGCGGCCGGGTGCAGCGCACCTCCGGCGGAAAATACCGCGCAATCGCGTCCGCCATGCAGTCGCTGCGCTCTTTATACATTTGCCGGATAGCAGCGATGTGCGCATCCAGATCGTTATCAGCCAGATAACGGGCCACCACACGCTGCGCAAATGTGTTGGTGTGCAGGTCGCAGGCCTGCTTGGCAACGACAAGTTTTTCCATGATCTCCGGTTTCGCACAGATCCAGCCCAGTCGCATGGCCGGCGCGACGATCTTGGAAAACGAACCGAGCAGAATGCTCTGTTCGCCTAAGAACTGCCGCATGGACGGTGTCTCTTCCCCCGCAAAGCGCAGTTCACCATAAGGGTCGTCTTCAATAAAAAGGGTGGCATGCCGGCGGAGAAGCGCCGCGGCGGCTTCCCGGTTCTCTTTTGTATAGGTCAGGCCGGACGGGTTCTGAAAATTCGGCACGGCATAAAACAGCTTGGGTCCATAGCGGTCCAGCGTGTCCCGCAGAGCGGAAATGTTCACCCCATCCTCCCGGAGCGGGACGGTGCAGAAGCGCGGCTGATAAAGCGACAGCGCCTGAATGGCCCCCAGATAACCGGGCGCTTCAAGCAGAACGCCGTCCCCTTCATCCAGAAAAATCTTTCCGAGGAGATCGAGCCCCTGTTGGGAGCCGTTTGTAATAAGGATTTCCTCCGGGGAAACATGCAGGCCAAACCGTTTGGCATACCGCGCGCAGATAAATTCCCGCAGGGGCAGGAAGCCCTCCGTCGTGCTGTATTGCAGGGCGCTCGCCCCGTCCTCCGCCAACACGGCCTGCGCCGCCCGACTCACCGCCTCCACGGGAAACGACGCCGGATTGGGAAGTCCGCCCGCAAACGAAATGACCGACGGGTCCTCCGTCACTTTCAAAATCTCCCGGATAAACGATTTCTTCACATGACGCATCCGCGTCGCAAACGCTGTCTCCATCTTTTCTCCTTTCAAACGGTCGGCTGCTGCAAACAGGCAACAAAAAAGCTTTCGTCCTAAACCAATAGGACGAAAGCTGATTCTTTCGCGGTACCACCTATGTTTGCGCGCCCGAAAAGGCACGCACACTCTGCCCGCACGGGCACAAGGCCGATGCGGCGTTCCCTGTAACGGCGGACACCCGATGAAGCCTACTTGCGCGAAGCGCGTTCAGTTCACAGCTCCGGGGCTACTTTCCACACGCCGCCGCAGGGATTTTCACCAAACATCCCTTCTCTGCGCCGGCAAACGTGCGTACTCTTCCCTTTCAAAGCCTTTTCCCTTATCACATCTGTTTGTATTGTAATCCCTGCGATGCAATCTGTCAATCAAAATATTGCAAAATATCCGCCGGGCCGTCCATTTTTCTTTGGTCGCGCCCCGCGGATATTTCTGCAAGCCCGAGCCGCCGGTGTGCTGCCGTCAGCCCGCGATATCCCGCTTGTTGAAGGTGATATAAGAGGCCGCGAGGAAACCGGCGCTGTAGATGCCGCAGATGAGCAGCGCCAGTCCCAGTGTGATGCCGTAAAATGGCGCGCCGTTCCGGATAAAGGTGGAAAACGCCGTATCCGCGAAAAAGATAAACTTGCCCCAATTGAAATTATAGGCAAGGAACAGCGTAAAGCTGCCGCCGAACATCAGGAAGATGGACAGTCCCGTCGCAAACGCACGCGAGCGGGTAATCGCCGACAGTGCAAAGGTCAGGAACAAATAGACCAGCGCGGCCAGCAGATCAAGCAGCGTCACCAGCGCGAAGGCCGCAAAGCCCGGCGTGGGGACGATGCTGCCGCCCAGCCACAGCAGCACCGGGTCTCCCGCACCGCCGGTTCCGAAAAAGATGGCCGTGGACGCAAGCGCGACCAGATTGGCAAGCACCATGAGCAGGACGGTATAGCCGACCGACACCAGCAGCTTGGCCGTTAAAATCTGCCAGCGGGAAAAGGGGCGCGGAATTACGGTTTTCATCGTGCCGTCGGAGAACTCCCCCGCGACCAGAGCCGTGCAGGCGATGATGGCAAACAGCGTGACCAGCGAACCGGCCCCGACGCTGAACACATTCCCCCAGAAATTCGACACCGCTTTGGTGTTCAATGTGCCGTCGCTGTTGAGCGTGGCCGGTTTGATATTGTTTTTCAGATCATACTTGTTTTCGGCCAACTGCCGTTTTGTCTGATCGAGAGTGTTCTTTTCCGATTGCCGATCGCTTTTCTCGGCTGTGTCGATGCCGCTCTGGAGGGATTTATCCGTCGCCTCCAACGCTGCCTTCCAACCGCCGGGCAGCGCCTGTTGGGTCTGCGACTGGCCGGAGGACCCGCTTGTCGAGTAGGTTTCCACCATCGTGGTCTGCACCTTCATCAGGGCAGCCAGGCCAAAAATCAACCCGATCAGGATCAGCGGCATGATTTTGGTGGAGAGGCGCTTCCACAGCTTGGTGTTTTCCACGAAAACAAGCGAAAGAAAATTACCCATTCTGCTGTTCCTCCCCGGTGAGTTTGATGAAGACGTCTTCCAGCGAATGCGCCTCCTGCGTATCCAGCGCAAACACGTCGATCTGCGCGCCGACCAGCGCGCGGACGATCTCCGGCACCCGTGCCGGCTCGGTGGAAACGCGCACGCCGTCTTTTTCCATGCCGGCCTGTATATTCAGTTCCGTGATGCACGCAAGCGCCTTGCCGTTGTCGCCCGTGCGGACAAGCAGTTGCACGCCGCCGCTGTGCGACATGTCAACCAGTTCGTCCACCGTCTTTACCGTCACCATTCGCCCATGGTGGATGATGCCTACGCGATCGCACATCTGCTGCATCTCGGCAAGGATATGGCTGGAAACGAACACCGTCGTCCCCTGCTCGGCCAGGCTGCGGAACAGCCCGCGCATTTCCCGGATGCCCGCCGGGTCCAACCCGTTGGTCGGCTCGTCCAGAATGAGCAGGCGCGGACGGTGGAGCAGCGCCTGTGCGATGCCCAGCCGTTGCCGCATGCCCAGTGAATAGGTCTTTACTTTGCCGCGGATGGCGTCTTCGAGATGGACCAGTTTGACCACCTCGTCGATGCGCGCCTGTGTAATGCCGGCGTAGAGCCGGGCAAACATGCGCAGGTTATCAAGCCCGGACATGTACTTGTACAGTTCCGGGTTTTCCACGATGCAGCCCACGTCGCACATGGCTTCGCGGAACGCCGTGCGCACCGAATGGCCATTGATGAAAATATCGCCCTGCGTGATGCGGCTGAGGCCGACGATCATACGGATGGTCGTCGTTTTGCCCGCGCCGTTCGGCCCCAAAAAGCCGAAAACCTCGCCCGTATGAATGTTCAGGTTGATATCCGACACAATGGTTTTGGAACCGATGTCTTTTCTCAGGTTTTTGGTCAACAAAGCCGCTTCCGGCATAGTGCCACCTCCTTTTTCATATGGTTCTTATTGCACAGACAGCTTTTTGCGGTTTTTGCTGCGCAGCACCGCCGTAACAATGATGAGAACCACGCCAGCGATGACAAAGCCCCAGAACAGCACGCCGATAAGCGCGCCATTGATACCGGAAAGCGGCATGACCATCATCGTCGCGGAGGGACCGCTGCCGGCGGGATATGCGGTGACCAACGTGTAGGCGCCCGTCTTGGTGGCATTGAACGAAAATACTTTGCCCGCGCTCGTGACTTTCACAGAGTTGCCGGCGGCGTCTGTAAGTGCAAACGTCATGTTCTTGTACGGGGACGTATCGAGCACCGGTTTGCCGTCGGACGAAAGATAAAACGCGATGGAGTACATACCGGCTTTCTCAACCTGCACGGTGCTTGTACCGGGAACCTCCACTTTTGTGGCGCTCTGCATGGCTGTCATGCCTGCGCTTGCGGCGGTGGCGATTGCCGCCACGATACCGACCACGATCAGCAGCACCCCGATAAGATAGAGCCATTTGCCCGGTTTCACTTTTACTTTTGTCATAGCTAATTCCTCCAGATGATTATGAGTTATGTATAAGCGCACCGTACAGCGCGCGGGCCGACAGAGAAAGCGGCTTCTATTTCAACGCGGTCGTCTTCTTTAGCAGCAGCACCGTCAGCTGAAAAAGAACAACCAAAACGACGGCGTAGGTCAACATCATCGGCCAGCCGGACTGCCAACTATAAAACGCACTCAGGTTCAGCGTTTGTGCTTTCGACACGGCATGTGCCGTGCCTGTGGATATACGCGCCAGCTGGCCCGTCCGGAAAAACGTGGGCAGGCTTTGCAGAACGCAGATGCCGAAAAAAGTGACGAGCCCCATCGCAACGCCCCAATTGCCCCAGATGGAGATTTTGGAAACGGTCACGGCAAAATACAGGATCATAAGACCGTCAAGGATGCTTAGCAGCAAAAACAGAGCCATCGGCAGCCACAGACCGGGGTTAAAATGATAGAGATCCATCACAGGTGCAAACACCCGCCAGAGATCGGCGTTCGACCGGAAGATCCAGAGCGCCGTATAAGTGGCGCAGCCGACCAGTGCGAAGGACGCCAATGTCCAAATGAACCCGGACAGTAGTTTGGCAAGCAACAGTGTTTGGCTTTCGACAGGCAGGGTGAACATCAGATACCCTTCGCTGCCGTAAAAATTGCTGTTATACCGCTGCATGCAGAAGATATAGAGGATGATGCAGGACGCGCTGAGCCCCAACGAAAATGTGAAAAGCGAACAGATGATGGCGGCCTGCCGGTTGCACGCGAACAGGATGAGCGGCAATGCAATGCAGACCAACGCGAAAATTGCCAGCACCAGGCCGAATTTCTTATAAGTGGAACGAAATTCCCACCGGAGCAGTTTCAGCAGCATTTGAACACCTCCCGAAACAGACCGTCAACAGACCGCTTGTACCGCTCGCGCACGGCATCGACTTCCTCGTTCAGGATCACTTCCCCATTTCGGAGAAAGATCACACTGTTGAAGACGCGTTCCACATCCCCGATGATCTGAGTGGAAAGCAGCAGCGTACTGTTTTCACAGTACTGCGTGAGGATCGTGTCCATAATGACATCCCGCGCGGCGGGGTCCACGCCGCCGATGGGCTCGTCCAGCACATAGAGTCCCGCCGTGCGCGACATAGCCAGCACCAGTTGGACTTTTTCGCAGGTGCCCTTGGAAAGCTTGGCTATTCGTTCCGCGGGGTTGAGTCTCAAGCGGCCGATCAGCTCCATGGCTTTCGCCCGGTCGAAATCGGCGTAAAAATCACTAAAAAACGCCACGGCATCACTGATCCGCATCCAGTGAGGAAGGGACGATCTGTCGGGCAGATAGGAAACGATGGATTTGGTGTAGGCGCCCGGCACCTGCCCATCAATGCGCACCGTACCCTCATATCCGCCCAGGATGCCGGCAAGAATTTTGATGAGCGTCGTTTTGCCCGCGCCGTTCGGTCCCAGAAGCCCCACGATGCGCCCGCGCGGGATGGAAAACGTGGCACCCCGCAGAGCCACCCTTCCCGGATACCGCTTGGTGACCCCCCGCAGTTCCAGAAAGCCGCCCGGAACGCCGGACGCCCCTTCCCCGGTGTTATCCGCCATAATCCGATCCATTTGTGGCCCCCCCATCCATGTACTGCTGCACGAGACCCACGATATCCGTATCCATGAGGCCGGATTGCCGCATGCGCCCCACGAAATCCGCAACGGTCTGCATCAGCGACTGCTCCCGCACCCGGCTGACCCGCTCCCGGTCGGCGGTGATATATCTTCCGCTGGTCCTTTCCGTATACATCAGCCCCTCACGCTCGAGTTCCGAAAATGCCCGCTGCACAGTGTTGGGGTTAACGCCCAGCATCCGTGCGAGATCGCGCACAGGTTCCACCTTGTCGCCGGGCCCCCGCTCTCCGGAAACGATCTGACGCTTGATCTCATCCATGATCTGGGTATAAATTGGTTCAGATGCTCGGAATTCCACATCCAACCCCATCACCTCCGGTAAACGGGCTTGTGTATTATTGTATTAAACAACTCATACAATAATACAACAGGCCGTCTTCTTTGTCAAGAGTCCGCCTTCCGCCTTTCCAGCGGCCCGCCTATGGCACCCGCACAACTGCATGCAAAAAACGTTTTTAAGTCGTCCACCGCAGTTTTTTCATCCGGGCCTTCGATTTCAATCGTAAGCGTATCGCCCTGTTGGCTCCCAGAGATATAATGGAAAAAAGCCGATGAATGTCGGCGGCTTTTTGACCTTTTTTCAGCACAACTCTGGACGAAAACTCCGCCGCCTTTTTCACGAGCATGCCCGCCGGGCGGGCATGGATTCCGCCGCTGTCCTTGATGACATAGGTAAACTGCTCCACGACCATGACTCCTTTTATCAATCGCTTTGTTCTGCTTTTATGAATGGATTGTGATTTGGGACCCGATATTCAGTTGAGGAACGGGCTTTTTTCCCAAATAGATAGTGCCTGGCAGCTCCGCCTGTGTATCACCGGTAAAAGAAAAGGTCACATGCCCGAAATTGCCCAGTTTCTTTTCCACAAGTTCACCGACCGCCGTGATCATATAGCGGGTTCCGTCGATCTCGGCCACCTGCCCGGGTTCGATCTTGCCGTTAATTGGCAGAACGTCGATCACATAGCAGTAATCCTGCAGCGTATCGGGCGCCTGATTTCCAAAAAGGATGAACATACCTTCGTCCTGAAAGCTGTTGACGCATGCACCCATGCTTTTAACCATGTTTTCATAAATCGTAGTCATATACGCGCGCTGCCAAAAAAGCGCTTCCCTCCATTTCGATATGTAATCCAGCACTTTACTGAATGTATAATATGGGCTGAGCAGACTCAAGCGAAGATTGATGCCGCAACTGTTTGCTGCGCACATGCCGTCCCTGTGAAGAAGGGGACCACCGCACTCTTACTTGACGGCATAAAGGCCGAAGCTTGCAACCCATGCGAGCAGCACACGCGGCGCGCCGGTCAGGAAGCGCGAGTAAAGGACTGCGGGCACGCCGACTTCCACCGTAGACTCCTCCGCCTCCGAAAGACCGAGGGCAACCGGGATGAAATTGCAGCCATCCTGCACGTCGATGGCAAACAGTGCGGGCAGCGCCAGCCGCGGTGGAATGGTGCCTTTGCCGATCTGCACACCAATCAGGGTACCGATGATCTGCCCGATGACGGCGCCCGGCCCCAGCAGCGGAGAAAGGAACGGCAGCGAGCAGATAAAGCCCAAAAGCACCAGGCCCCAGACATTCCCCGCCAGGCCGGTCATGATCTTGGCAAACCAGTTGCCGAAACCGGACGCGTTTACGATACCAATCAGCATGGCAACAAAGGCCATGAACGGAATGATGGTATGGATCATCGTGCTGACGGCGTCGCGTCCCACCTGGTACAGTACGTTCACAACTTTACCGACGCCCACGCCGGTCGACGTCATCCAGTTTCGGTTGGGAGAATCTTTCATCGTTTCGGAAATCTTCTCGTCCCCCGAATACTTATATTTCCGTTCCGGCTGAGCGGGAGCGGCGGGCGGCTCCTGGGTGGCAGAAGCGGCAGCCTCGGGAACCTGCGCCGCTTCGTCGCCCTCCAACGGAAGCACCTGCGCCGGTCCCACGTCCGATACATAGATGTCCTCCGTGATGTATTTGGCCAGCGGTCCGCTTTGCCTAACAGGCATTACATTGACCGTCGGGATGCGGGTAGATACCGCAGCGCAGTGTGCCGCCGCAGTCGATCACGATGACCGCGATCTCATCGTCCTTGATGCCGGTCTTGAACCCATTGATGGACTCGAGTTCCAGAAGTTCTTCCAGTTTATCCACCACGGGCGGTTTTCTGCCGCCTGTGATATAAGCGATTTTGTTACGCTGGTTGGTCGGCCGGATGATGAGCGGACCGCCGAATCCATTGCTGCCCCTGACAATTTTAACCGCACGATAGTTGGCCGTTTTCTTTATCCTCCCTCACACCTTACGCTTCGGCTAACACGGTATTCGGTACGCCCAGTTCCCTGCTCAGGCGAATCTTCTGCTGTTTTTCGACGAAGCGGACCGTGAAGTCGGTGACCCAGCCGCTCATCAGGTTCAAGACCAGACCAACCAGGAAATAACGCACCGCCAGATCGGTCGCATTGAGTCCGAGTGTTTTGATGCCGTTTGCAATGTCCAGGTAGATGAACAATTCACCGGGGTTGACATGCGGGAAAAGGCCTATATTGGTGTGGTTGAACTCCATGGCGGAAGCGACATAACCGGGTTTGTAGAATTCCGGAAAGAAACGCCCCAGCGAAAGAGAGGCCGGATTGCATAGCATGAAAACACCACCGCCGGCAAAACCATACCACACTGTCTTTCTTGGTCACGTCGGACTGAACGCAGTAGGCGCCGTCCTGATCCGCTCCGTCCTGCACGGCCAGATCCGTGACGACCGTATTGGCACCGCAGCGAACAAGCTCCGCCGCAATCGCTTTACCGATTCCGGATGCCCCTCCGGTGACAACAACCGTTTTCCCGGACAGTTCCAGCCAATTTTCAGACATATGTATTTCCTCCCGTTAATTTAAATATAAATTATTTACTTCCAACAAAATTGTTGTATCATGTGTCCACAGAACAATTAATACGGACTTTTTCCCAAGAAAGCGAAATTTATGATATGAATTAAAAGGGAAACATGCCGTGCATTTTGTACAGCTTGCGCTATGGGTGCCGCTCAGAGATCATCGGCTCTGCAATGCAATCGTGTATACATGCAATCCAAAATCCCCCATTTCAGCGGAACATGCGGAATGTACAACAGAAGACAAAAACAGCGCCCGGTATAAAACCGGGCGCAAAAATCTGGCAGCGCATTTTCCCTGCTTTATGGGAAAAAGAATCGACCCAAACCGGCCGTTGTTGATTTCAAAAACACGTTCCCTGCTCTGACGGCAATACGAACCATCATTCCGTCCCCTTCAGCGCTTCCACCATATCAATCTTCTGCATGGCGCGCATTGCAAGCAGGTTGATCAACCAGGTGAATACCAGCGTCAGCGCAGCGCTGATGAGAAAACTCTGCGGCAGAATGGAGCGCACGAACATAACGTTGTTGACCGAAATGGCATCAAGGATGCGTGCATGCAATACGATGCCCCCGGCACATCCAAGCGCAATGCCGATGAGGGTCAGGATATAGCTCTCACGCGTAACATATCCGGACACCTCCCTGTCGTAGAATCCCAATACCTTGATGGTGGCGATTTCCCGGAAGCGCTCGGCAATGTTGATGGAGGTCAGTGTGAAAAGCACCACCGCCGCCAGCAGCAGCGCGGAAAAAATCACAATGGCCACCATGCCGTTCAGGCTTTTGACCGTATCGCTGAACGTCTGCTTGAGATCGGACAACAACGAAACGGAGGCCACACCGTCCATCTTCATCGCGTTTTCCGAAATCGTGTTTTGCGACGCGCCCGCTTTCAGATTGACGAGGAGCTGGTTGACATCGGCCGCGCTACCGTACGCGTCCTGATAAGCAGCAGGAGTGATGAACACATCATTCATCAAATAGTTTTCCGCAATACCCGAAACCCGGAAGCGGTGGGAATGGGTATCGTCGTCCTGTACAGTCAGGGTGTCACCCTGCTTCAGGCCCAGGTTTTTGGCCAATTGCTGCGTGATGATGACGCCGCTGTCCGTCAGGCTGAGAGGGCTGCCCGATTTACCCAACCCCCCCGGCACGGAGCGCAGGGCAATGTAGTCTGAAAATTTGGCGGGCTGCTGCGGCACCATCAGGCTGCATTGCTGCGAAGCCGCGCCGTTTTTGGCTGTGACGGTTTTCTGCGTGTTCTCCGTCAACGATGCGACACCGGATGTTTTTTGCAGCGCGCCGGCCACATCAGCGATCTGAGAAGCGCTTGCAT
Organism: Ethanoligenens harbinense YUAN-3; assembly: GCF_000178115.2. NCBI lineage: Bacteria > Bacillati > Bacillota > Clostridia > Eubacteriales > Oscillospiraceae > Ethanoligenens > Ethanoligenens harbinense. The sequence continues at coordinate 626,571 of NC_014828.1, read as the reverse complement.
CGTCTTTCATCTGCACGGTCAGGCTGTATTTCAGAATGCCGCCGAATTCGCGCGCGGAAACCTGTGTGGAGATGGAATCATACAGGCCAAAGCCGGAAACCAGCATCGCGCAGCAGCAGGCCACGCCGAGCACCGTCATCCAAAAGCGCTTTTTATAGCGGAAAAGATTGCGCACCGTCACTTTGCGGCTGAAAGACAGGTGTTCCCAGATAAACGGGATGCGTTCAAGCAGGATGCGTTTGCCGGCCTTCGGGGCTTCGGGGCGCAGCAGCGCGGAAGGTACCGCGCGCAGTTCGCCCATGCAGGTAATCGCGGTAGCAAACAAGATAAGCGAAAGGGCGATGCCTGCCGCGGCGGCCGCGATGCCGGGCTGAGCCAAAATGTCCATCACCGGCATGGTGAACATGCTCATGTAGGCATGGAACAGCATCCTTGGCAGCAAACACAGGCCCAAAACGATTCCTGCCGCGCTGCCCAAGGCGCTCGCGGCACCGGCATAAAACAGATATTGCGACAGGATGGAGCCATTGCCGTATCCCAGCGCCTTGAGCGTACCGATCTGCGTACGCCGCTCTTCCACCATACGGGTCATGCTGGTCAGACAGACCAGTGCCGCGATGGAGAAAAACAGGATGGGCAGGATGCTGGAAATCCCGTTATTGCGGTCGAGCGTGCTTTTCAGATTGGTATAACCTGCGTTCTTGTCCCGGCTTAGAACGGACCATTGCGGCATTTCAATGTCGGCGATGCGTTGCTTCGCGTCCGCTATCTGCGCGGCAACGTCGTTAAGTTTTTGGTCGGTATCCGCCTGCTGTGCCGCGAAAGACTGGCGGGACTGTTCCAAGGTGGTTTTTTGCGCGTCCAGTTCCTTTTGCTTTTGAGCAAACGTATCCTGCGACTGTTTCTGTGCGGAGGCAAAAGCCGCTTGCTGGTTTGCCAGTTGTGCAGAAGAAGCATCCAACTGCCGCTTTGTCTCATCGAGCTGACTTTTGGCAGCGGCGAGCTGCTGCTGTTGGGTGTTTAGGGAAGCCTGCGCCGCGCTCTGCTGTTGGGTGAGCGCATCCATGTTCTGTTGCAGCGCGGCAAGCTGCACGTTCATCTGCTGCGCCTCGGAAGCCGACAGGCTCCCGTCGGCCTGCCCGGAGGAAAGAGCGGCCTGCAGCGCCTGCTGTTGAGCCTGCACGGTCTGGAGATTGGCCGCAAGAGCGGAAAGCCCTTGTTCGGCCTGGTCGATTTTCGGCTGTGCAGCCGCTGCCTGCTGATCGTACGCAACGAGGCCCTGCTGATAGGCCGCGGTTTTCTCCGCAAGCTGATCCGACGCGCTGTCGATCTGCGCCTGTGTGGCGCTCATCTGCGCGTCCGCCTGTTTCTCCGCCTGCGTGAGCTGCACCTGGGCCGCGTCGAGTCGGCTTTGCACGCCATCGATTTGTGCCTGCGCATCGGCAAGCGCCTGATCCGCCTGCGCTTTCTGCGTATCATATGCGTTTTGCTGGTCGGCCAGCTGGGCGTTGGCGTCGTTCACCAGTTCGTCGTGGCGCACCTGTGTCCGCACGGGCGCCAGCTTTTCCAGCGCGTGGCCAAGTTCGGCGGCTTTCTGATAATACGGGGTGCTGAACACGCTCAGGCCGTTCATGCCTTTGGCCGTGACATCGACCTCCGTATAGGCCGGGAGGCTAAACACCCCGCTTTGCACGAACAGAAGACCGGACACTTTACCGTTGCCGATTTTGCTGGTGCCCCGGTCGCGCGCAAGGTAGGACGGGCTGTTCACGACTCCCACCACGCGAAACGCCGTCTGGTGAAGCTTCTGCGAAAGATCATCATCGGTGCCGGACGTGAGCGTGACGGTCTGCCCGATTCGGGGCGTCGTGCCGTTTTTCTGCTCGTCCACCACGCATTCATCCGCGCTCTGCGGCAGCCGTCCCCGCACGACCGTGAGGGTATCCACACTTTCCGGCAGGGACATGACGTGCGCCACGCCACTCTGGCCGCCGTAAGTCTCGATCGCGTCCAATGTGTAGAACGCCTGGGCGTTTTCTGTTTCCTTCAAGGAACGAATGGCCTGCACATCGTCATTGTCAAACCCGATGGTGGACAGAATGCGGTAATTGTGAAAATGGCTTTGCGCAAAATACCGGGTAGCCGAAGCGGACAGATCCGGCCCCATGGCATTAAACCCTACAAAAAAGGTGACGCCGAGCAGAATCAGGATCAGAATAGCCAGAAACCGTCCAAGTGAACGGCGTACTTCACGGAAGGTCTCTTTCAAGATCGTTTTTTGCATCCGGCTCACCACGCAATCTCATCCACGGTTTTGGGATGCGGATTGGTTTCCATGCGCTCGACCACGCCGTTTTTGATGTGGATGAGCCGGTCGCCCATGGGTGCGATCGCCAGATTGTGCGTGATGAGCACGACCGTCATCCCGGTGCGGCGGCAAGTGTCCTGCAGCAGCTTCAAAACCGCACGCCCGGTTCCGGAATCGAGTGCGCCGGTCGGCTCGTCGCACAACAGCAGGGTAGGGTTTTTGGCAAGCGCCCGCGCGATGGCCACGCGTTGCTGCTGCCCGCCGGAAAGCTGTGCCGGAAAGTTCTGCATGCGGTCTTCCAGCCCCACCTGCTCCAGCACTTTCCTGGGAGAAAACGGGTGGTCGCAGATCTCGACCGCAAGCTCTACGTTTTCAAGCGCCGTCAGGTTGGGCACCAGATTATAGAACTGGAACACAAACCCGATGGCCTTGCGGCGATAGGCGATGAGCTGTTTGCGGTCAAAGCGGCTGATATCCTGCCCATCGACCAGCAGGTGGCCGTCGGTAGGCGTATCCATCCCGCCGAGAATATTGAGAACCGTGCTTTTCCCTGCGCCGCTCGGCCCGGCCACGATGGCGAACTCCCCCTTGTTGATCGTAAAATCGACTCCGCGCAGTGCATCAATGACGACTTCACCCATGTGGTATTGTTTGGTGATATGCTCAAATTGGATGATGGGTTCGGACATGGCTGATCCCCCTTAAAAAGCAGTATCGGATTTCTCCCGATACTGCTCATCATAAAGAGAACACATAAAATAAAAATACGAAAAGGATAAAGATTTCTTAAGATTCCACCAGCGGCAGGCACATTTCAACGCCAAAATCCATATCCCAGGGCTTATAGGCGCGGATGGAACCTCCGTGCTGCTCCACGATCTCGCGACAGATGAACAGGCCTAGTCCGCTGCCGCCCCGCTCACGGGAGCGGGAAGGCTCCGCGCGGTAAAAGCGGTCGAACAGCAGGGGCAGCTTCTCTTCCGGCACCTGCGCGCCGTTGTTTTCCACACGCAGATGCAGCATGTGCTCCCGGACGGTGAGCGAAACACGCACCCGAAGCGGCCGGGCACCATACTTGCGCGCGTTTTCAAGCAGATTGGCCAGCACCCGCCGCATTGACAGCGGCTCCAGCCGCAGAACCGCAGAGGCATTCACGTCACCGTTCCATTCCAGCACGGCCTGCGCGGCGTCCCATCCTTCGGTGCAGGCTTCGCACGCCGCCTTCCAGAATGCCGCGGCGGGCACCGTCTCCAGTTGCAGTTTGCGATCGAACGAACCGGCTTCCGCCGCCTCCTGAAAGTGGTCGATCAGCACTTGAATATCCTGCGCCTTGCGGTGGATGACGTCGTAATAATGCCGCCTCTTTTGTTCATCCTGTACTTTTCCCACGGCAAGCCGCTCGGTATACGACAGGATCGAGGTCAGCGGCGTGCGCAGATCGTGGGAGATAGCAGCCAGCATGGTCTGCTGCTGGCGATCCTCCGTCTGCAGCCGCTCAAGCATCTGGTCGAACCGCTGTTCCAGCCCGCCGATCTCATCTCGCCGGCAAGACCGTGCCCGCGCCTTGTTGTGCAGCGGATCGGCTTCCATGCGACGATAGAGCGCGAGGATAGGGCGCGTAATCGTAAAATGCAGCGCCAGCGCCATACCCAAAAACAGCAACGCGAACAACAACAGGATAATCCACAGCCAGCGTGAGGCATAGTCTTCAAACAGCACCGCCCGGCCCGGATAATTTCCACTCACACGCAGCCCGTAGCGCGCCCCCGAACGTGAGAGGATGTAGTCGCCGACGGAAATCTGGAGCACCGCGCGCACCTGCCCTTTTGACCACAGCAGCTTGTTTTGGTCGTCATACAGCTCAACTTTCCGGTCATCCGGCGTGTGGGCCGCGAGATACCGGATGATATCGTCTTCACTGGAATAGGCCGACGCCGCTCTGGCCAGCGCGGTAACGGTGTTCTGATAGCTCTGCGTCTGCCGTGCGATGTCGAAACGGACTTCGTCACGGAAAAAAGCGGAGATACTAACCAGCAGGGTGGCCAGGAAACAAACGAACAAAACCAGAAACAGGACGGGAAGCCGGAACCGCAGCGAATGCTTCATGGGAGGTCACGCTCCAGACGATAACCGATGCCCCAGACGGTGCGAATGCGGCGCCCCTCCGCTCCCAGTTTGTCGCGCAGATTTTTGATGTGGACCGTTACGGTACTTAAATCGCCGCCGAATGCGTCTTTCCAGACAGCTGCATAGATTTGCTCGCGCGAAACGGTCTGCCCGGCGTTGATCAGCAGATACGATAAAATCTGAAATTCCTTGCCGGACAGTTCCACCGGCTTGCCATCCACCTCCACCGTCCAACTGGACGGATCGAGCTTCAGAGCGCCGATGCCGGTGACCGGCGCGGACTGTCTGTGCTTGTTTTCCCGCCTCAGATGCGCACCCACCCGGGCCATCAACTCATCGACGGAAAACGGTTTTGAGACATAGTCGTCCGCTCCAACACGCAGGCCGATCACCTTGTCTATCTCCCGGCCGCGGGCGCTGAGGATAAGCACGGGGGCATCCGTCCGTTCCCTGATATGACGAAGCGTTTCCAGTCCGTCCATTTCCGGCATCATGATGTCCAGAATAAACAGGTCAATCGGTTTTTCTCCGGACAGTTGTTCCAAAACCTGCTTTCCATTATAGGCACGGACGGTTTCAAATCCTTCGTCCCGCAGTGCATCATCCATCACCTCGACGATTTCCCTGTCATCGTCTGCTATCAGAATCCGGTTTTGCATGGCCATCCCCTTTTTAAATATGCCGGTTATCCGGCCCGAACAGATCGGGCGCTTCTCATATGACATACTATATCACATTTTCCTACGCACCGGCAGACATTTCAAACCGCGCGCCGCCGTCAGGGCAGCCCAAAGCCCCACGGATGGCTTTATCAAGGCCATCCGTGGGGCTTTGGGCTATGGGAGCGCACAACATCGCTTTCCCAAAATTCTATTTCGGTTTCACCGTTAAAACCGCGATTCCTTTCCAAATGACGATGGACAGACTAACGGGACCCCACATATCATAATGTCAACCTTCGCGCACCGCTGTCGGAACCCATCCGGGTCTCTCGGAAAACGAATCCGTTTTCATAGGAACATCCCATTTTTCCTCAGACTGGGATTGGGGCTTGTATTTTTTGGCTTTTCCGGCATATTCGGGGCAGTTCACCGACCCGGGGCACTTGACACAAGCTAAGAGCTTATGCCTGTTCGTGCAAACATCTATCATACAAATCACCTCATTGATCCATCGATCCCGTTTTTATTATCCATATGCTGCACGCTATCGCAAAAGACTAACCGCCGGAAGCCGTCCGCCAGACACCGCTGCACGGTCATCTAAACAGGGACAAACAAGCCGCTTATGTTGCAGACAATGTCTGCGGTATACGGCGGGCTACGGGATCTCCCATCTGTTTAAAAACGCGCAGGTGGGCTGATGAACAAACGGATTAACGCGCAAACTCCCGTTCTGTTTCGGCCAGGGCCTCATCCATGCGGGCCAGCACCTTTTCGATCTGCTCTTCCGTGATGACGGCCGGCGGCTCAAACCGGACCGTTTTGCTGTTGTTCAGCGTGCCGGCTGTCAGAACACCGCGCGCGAACATGCCCTTTGCAATGCTGTAGCCGATTTCACTCTTCTCAAATTCGACCGCCAGCATCAGACCTTCGCCGCGCACGTCCACGATGACGGCGGGATACTTCTCTTTCAGCTTCTGCAGCCCTGCCTTCAGTACGGCGCCTTTTCGCTTTGCCTGTCCCGGGATGTCATGGTCGATCATAAACTTGATGGTGGCAAGAGCCGCAGAACAGCACACCGGGTTGCCGCCGAAGGTCGGGGAGCCCAACAGCCACGGGTTGTCGATCAGTTGCTGCGTCCACATGGGCGGACGGCAGATAAGGCCGGTAATCGGCATGATGCCACCGCCGAACGCTTTGCCAAAGATCAGGATATCGGGGGTGACGTTTTCCACTTCACAGCGCCACATGGTGCCGGTACGCCCCATACCGGTCTGAATCTCGTCAAAAATCAGTGCGACACCGCATTCATCACACACGGCGCGCAGTTCTTTCAGATACCCTTCGGGCGGCACAATGACACCCGCCTCGCCCTGAATGGGCTCCACAATGACGGCAGCGACTTTTTCACCGACCGCCTGCAGATTGCGCACAGCTTTGCGCGTATCTTCCGCATTGCCATATTCCACATGCACGACCTGCTGCACCATCGGCGTATAGGGAATGCGGAATGTGTTTTTGCCGCCCACCGAGATGGCACCCATGCTCTTGCCGTGAAACGCGCTGACCGTGGAGACAAACCAGCGTCCGCCGGTGGCGATTCGTGCCAGTTTCAGCGACATCTCCACCGCTTCGGCACCGCCGTTGGTAAAGAAGCACTTTCCCAGATCGCCGGGCGTGATGTCCGCCACAGCCTTCGCCAGATAACCGCGCAGCGGATCCAGCAGTTCCTGCGAATGCAGCGCCTGATGGTCCAGCTGCGCCTTCACCGTATCGAGAATTTCAGGGTTGCGGTGGCCGCAGGTGTAGATGCCGAATCCGCCCAGACAGTCAATGAACTCCTCACCGTTCATGCCGTCAAGCACAGAATCGCGATCCGTCCATTCCAGCACGGCAGAATTGGTGGAAACGGATTTGCGGTATTTGAGCCAGCCTGGACTCACATATTCATCGAAATAATGGAGCGTTTCCCTTGTCATTGTTTCTTTTTCTTCATCCGTCAGTTTGTCGGCGTGTATGTAGCCGATCACCCGCTCCAGATCCTTGCTCACGTCTGCATAACTCATATGAAATCCTCCCTGGTTCATTTTCAAAATGAAAAAGCGACGGGAACCCTTTCCCATCGCCTCATTGCGTTATATTTATCATACGCTTTGCCACACAGGCTTTCAATTCTCCAAACGCACCGTCTTTCTACTTCTGTTTATCAATTCATACCGTTTTATGATTATATTTTATGATTTTTAAGACTAAAAAAGCCACCATTCATAATGAATAGCGGCTATTTTTTTCATATATCGTCTTCTATTTAAGTATGATCGACTCGCTCCATGCATCGGCCGGGCAGAAGGAAGGCTGCTGTCGAAACCGCTTCCGGCCTTTACACGGGCGGCTACATTACTTTTTCAAATCCGTCCACATCGCATCATACCGGGCCAGCGTATTGACGTCCAGATTGGCGACATGCTCCCCCTTTTTGATAACATCCTGCGGAACATTCCGCGCCGGATTGTTTTTGTAAGCACTGCCCAACAATTCCACGGCCGCCGCATTCGGCTGCATATACGGATACTCCTCAGACACCTCTTTGGCTGTTTCCGCTTTCAGCATGTAGTTGATGAAAGCCGTTGCCTGCCGGACATTCTTTGCCCCTTTGGTAATGCACCAGTTGTCTACAAATACATAGGCACCTTCTTTGGGGAACACAATCTTGATCGCCGGGTTTTCCTCCATGGCCAACGTGATCTCCGCATTCCAGCAGAAGCCGAGGGTCGCATCGCCGGAAATCAGCGCGGATTTTGGACTGTCGCTGTCATACAGTTTGATATTGCCTTTCAATTTCATGAGCTGGGTTTTGATTTCATCCAGCTTTGCGCTGTCTGTCTCATTCATGCTCATGCCGAGGCTGCGTGCGGTCATGCCGATGACGGCGCGGTAATCGTCCAGGGAAACAATGCTGTTTTTATACTTCGGGTTGAACAGATCGGCATACCCTGTGATGCGGTCTTTGATTTTTTGGGTATTGACGGCAATGGCCGCCACCCCACCCAAATACGGCACGGAATAATTGTTGTTTGGGTCATAATACTGGTTGAGATACGAGCTGCCGATATTTTTCATGTTTGTCAGCGCGGATTTATCCAGTTTCTGCAGCAATCCCTGGCCGATCATCTGCTGAACCATATAGTCGGTGGGCTGCACAATGTCGAACGCCCCCGCTTTTTCCGATTTTACCTTGGCAAGCATATCTTCATTGGACGAATAGTTGGAGACATTGACCTGGATGCCGGTTTCTTTTTCAAAGTTCTGAATCACCGAATCCGGCACATATTCCGTCCAGATAAACAGATTGAGCTGTCCGTTCCTCCCGACGGCGGAGGTGCCGGCGTTTTTACCGACGGAAAGCAGCACACCGGCCACAATCGCAATGGCCAACGCGGTGCCGACACCCCGCCTTCTCCTCACCGCGCGCTGCTTCGTATCCAGCTCGTCCCGCCCGATGTAAAAAAGAGCCGACAATGCGGTGCCGACCTTGCCGACGAACTTTTTCAGCAGGCCGGTCTGCACCAGAGCGACAACGCCTGTTGTGACCAGCAGGATCAAAGTGGAAAGCGCGTTGACATCCGGCGCGACGCCGCTTTTGATGCTTGCCATAACTTTCAGCGGAAACGTCATCGTCTGGCCGTTGGTAAAGTAGCTGATGATCACATCGTCAATCGAAAGCGTGAACGCAAGCAGTGCGCCTCCGCCGATTCCGGGCGCAAGGACCGGCAACGTGATCCGCAGGAACGTATGGAGGCGCGTGGCTCCCAAGTCCATAGATGCTTCCTCGATGGAGCGGTCGTATCCATCAAGCCGCGCACGCACATTGAAAATGACATACGGGATGCAGAACGTGACGTGGGCCAGAAGCAGCGAGAGCATGCCAAGCGGAATTCCCACTTTGGAAAAGAGCGAGAGCAGCGCAATGCCCAGCACGATTTCGGGAATGACAACCGGGATATACAGCAGCCCGTTTATGATGTCTTTTCCGCGGAACCGGAACTTGTATATCCCCACTGCGGCCACGGTTCCGATCATCACGGAAAGCACGGTTGTGGCAAGTGCCAGAAAGATGGTGTTTCCAAAAGATTGAAGCAGCCCCGTGTTTTGAAACAGCTTCACATACCAGTCAAACGTAAAACCTGTCCATCTGAAATACGGCTTGAACGTGTTGGCGTTGAACGAATTGATAATAATGACGGCAATCGGCAAAAACAGAAACGCATAAATGAGCCCGCAATAAACGGCACCGCTCTTTCGCCGGAATGTTTCTCTGGTCTGTCCGTGCATATCGTTACACCCCCAAACTCTGCATATCGCCGCCACACTTCTGGTACAGCTTGACCAGCAGCAGGGTGATCGCAATCAGGATAATGGACAGCGCCGCGCCTAAAGGCCAGTTGTTTCCGCTCTGGAACTGCCGCTCAATCAGGTTGCCGATGACGTTCGTGTTGCCGCCGCCCAGAATATCGGATACATAGAAATAACCGAGACACGGAATAAAGACCATGATGCAGCCCGAAAACACGCCGCTCGTCGTCTGCGGCAGAATCACATGCCAGAATGTGGAGCCTCCGCGCGCGCCAAGATCAGCCGACGCCTCAAGCTGCGACTGGTCCAGTTTTTCGATCGCCGTGTACAGCGGCAGTACCATAAACGGGAACAGGACATACACCATACCCAGCACCGTTGCCCCGCGGGTGAACAGAAACTGCACCGGCCCACCGGTCATATGCAGCGCCATCAGCAGTTTGTTGAGCATCCCGTTCGCGCCCAGAAAGGTGCGCCAGCCGTAAATGCGAATCAAGGAATTCGTCCAGAACGGAATAATCACCATCATATATAAGGTCGTCTTTTTGCTCTGAAAAGTCCGGGCAATCAAAAAGGCAAACGGGTAAGCCAACACAATGCAAATAGCGGTTGCCAGAAATGCAATCAAAATAGACTGCCCGTAAACCTGTATGTAGTCCCAGTCCAAAAGCCGCCGATAGTTTTCCAGTGTAAAACGGAAAACCACATTGTAATTCTGGTCTAGGCTGCAAAAACTCATAATAAACACATAAACAAGCGGAACCGCCACCAAAAACGCCAGCCACAAGGTAACCGGACCGACCATAACGGCAATCTGTCCCGCATCCGTCCGTTTGCTTGGCTTTCCCATTTTTCCACCCCCCTACGCCAGCTTGACATTCTCAACCGCGTGATAAACCACCTGATCCTGCAAATGGATCAGCCGCGCATCTTCCGGCCGCCAATACAGGTAAACCGCGCCGTTCATGGGCAGGGCATCCCCGGCCAGGCGCTCCAGTTTGACTTCGTACCCATTGGGCAGCACCACAATGGCTTTGAGGATGGACCCAACATAGACCTGCTCCTTTACAACCCCTTCGAGACTGAAGCCGTCCACGCTGGAGGTGGAAAACTGCATCCGCTCCGGCCGCACCGAAACGGCGACGATATCTTTTTCGTGAAAACCCGCTCCGCGGCATTGAATCAGGCCCGACTCGATGGTAACCGAAACGTTCCCGTCCGCCATGTTGCTGATGACCCCTTCAAACAGATTGGTCTCCCCGATAAAGGTGGCAACGAATTTAGAAGCCGGCGCCTCATAGATCTCTTCCGGCCCGGCCACCTGTTCCAGCACTCCATCATGCATGATCGCGATGCGATCGCTCATGGAAAGCGCTTCCTCCTGGTCGTGCGTGACATAGATAAACGTGATGTTCAGTTTGCGCTGCAGCCGTTTCAGTTCAAGCTGCATCTGCTTGCGCAGCTTCAGGTCCAGGGCGCCCAGCGGTTCATCCAGCAGAAGCACCTTGGGATGATTGATCAGCGCGCGTGCAATCGCCACACGCTGTTTCTGTCCGCCCGAAAGCTGCGACGGCATCCGTTTTTGAAACCCGTCAAGCTGCACCAGCTCCAGCATGCTCATCACACGCTCCCGGATCTCTTTTTTCGGTACTTTCTTCATTTTCAGGCCATAGGCCACATTATCAAAAATACTCATATGCGGGAAAAGCGCATAGCTCTGAAAAACGGTATTGACATCCCGCTCATATGGTTCCTTGTCTGCGATATCCACTCCCTGCACCAGAATTCTGCCGCTGGTGGGGTGCTCAAATCCGGCCACCATGCGCAACGTTGTGGTTTTTCCGCATCCGGATGAGCCCAGAATGGTCAAAAACTCGCCTTCGTATACATCCATGGACAGATTGCGGACGATGCGGTTCTCACCAAAGGATTTGCTTACATCCTGAATGTGGACCATGATGTTTTTCCCCAACCCGATCAACCTCCCTCCAGATTTTACAGCGCTTTCACGCCGCGTTCGCCCGTGCGGATACGAACCACGCCGTCAATGTTGCGGATGAAAATTTTTCCATCTCCCACATGGCCGGTCGCCATGCGCTCCCGTACACTGGAGATGATTTCCTCCACCACATCGTCTTCCACCACAACCTCAACACGGATCTTGGGCAGCAAGTTGATGTTCATCTTAAAGCCCTTGATCTCATTGATGCCGCCTTCCACCACGCCCTTTTGGGTGCCGCAGCCCATCACGCTCGAAACCGTCATCCCGCCGCAATGCACGTCATCCAAAATCGATTTCAACACTTCCAACATTTCCGGACGAATGACCAAAACCAGTTCTTTCATTATCCATTACCCTCCCGCAGTCTTGCATGCGTACATTTCGGTTTTCACAAAATATCCACAGGAAACCAAAAAAGAGCTGCTTGCCCTGAAAGGGTAAACAGCTCCTTCGCTTGATCTTATCTTACACACTAAGATGCCAAAAAACAATGCATCGTATGCGCGATAATTCTTCTGCTTTTGGGTCCCGTATCCATTCTAAAGTTCCATTTTCATAATCTTATTGAATGATTTTAAATATCTGAACACGATGCTTAATGCCCATCTTCCGATAAATATTCAGCATATGCTTTTTCAGCGTGTTGATGCTGATAACCAGCTTCTCACAGATTGCACCATTTTCCTCCCCCTCTACCAGCAGACCCAGAATGGTTTCCTCTCGTCTGGTCAGCCCATACTGTTCTGCCGCTTGTGTCACCGTGAGCTTGTCCGTGCTTTTGCTCTCCCTCTCCTGATACAGGCGAAAGGCCAGGTGGTCTTTCAGCATGTCCAACAGGAAAATATCGTCGTAGTGGAAGTTGTCCTTGCCGATGGTGCGGTAAAACGTGATGACACCCAGAAAATCCTTTTCGCGTGCGAGAATCATCTGCAACGAAAAGTGCCAGTTGTTGGGAATATAAACTTTTTTATAATAGGTTGTCTCCATGCGTTTTTCATCGCTGATGATATCGGTCTCGCGGTAAATCAGGCTCTTGCCGCCATACATGATGCCGCGGCTGTAATCCAGTTCGTCATACGTCTGCGGATAAATGCAATCGCAGTTGTGGGCCACCGGCCTGATAAGGCCCGGTTTTCCATCCGTGTTTGCCAGGAAAAAGTCGGCGCTGTCAAAGTCAAGCACCATTTTCAGTTGTTCCAGCAAGGTCTTCCGCATGCCATCAAAGTCTTCCATCGTATAAATTTTATAAATGATACTGTTTAACACAAGCCAATCGTTTGTTTCCAGTTGTTTCATTTGCATTTTACCTCAACTAATCATACAGTCTAATCTCTTATGCGCACAATTTACGATTATAGAGCGCCACAAACTATTATAATTATAATTGTTTTGCATTACGATAGCAAGAAAATCTCTCCGTGAGTGTTAATGAGCGTCTGCCACTCCGCCACGAAAAACCGCTTCCGGCGGTTTGTAAAGCGGCAGTCTGCCCGACTGTCTGAGCCAAGCGGTGCGCCCGGATTACAATGCCCTATACTCCTGCCTGCAACCGTTTTTCCACTTTTTCACCGGCACAGGCCTCCGCAGCGTTGGCAGTACCGGTTGGAATTTGCTTCTTGTCGTGTTCAAGAAACTACGTTATGATGTAAACAATCACCCGGTCGCAGAACAGCCGCAGAAAGCATGCGCTTTCTGCCGGCGGGCCATTGTCTCCCTCACTTCGTCGATCGCAAAGATCGTGCAATATACTGTGTTTTTAAAACAAGTCGATCAATATAGTGCACTAAGGAGGTACACTGCGGTGGATTATTTAAATGAAAATATCGCAATCAATCTGAAAAAAATCCGAAAGGCGAAAAAGCTAAGCCTGGATGCGCTGGCAACTGAAACAGGCATCAGCAAGAGCATGCTCGGGCAGATCGAGCGCGGCGAAGCCAACCCGACTATCGCAACATTGGGAAAAATCGTCAGCGGGCTGCGCGTGGAATTTATGGACTTGGTGGGTCCCCCGCACGACGAGGTCTACATCATGCGAAAGGACACCTTGATCCCCATCAAGTCGGCCAAAGACGCCTTTCGAAATTACGCCTATTTCCCCTATGAGCCTGACCGGGATTTTGAAATATACAGCGTGGAGGTAGAACCGGGAGGCAGCTACCCCTGCAGCTCACACGGCGAAAAAACAACGGAATACAACATTGTTTTCTCCGGACAACTAACCGTCGAAATGGGAGGCACACGGTATATTCTGAACGAAGGAGACGCGATCCGGATGGACGCGGACAAGGAACACTGCTACTACAACGCCGGCAAAGGCATATTGCGGTTCTATATGCTGTTCACATGGAAATGAGTGAATATAGTGTGCTTTTTATTTTATTATTGACAATATATTGCACATCGCATATAATGAATCCAGCGATTGAACCGGTTTGACCGTGCTTTATATTGTGAAAATACCGCAAGAACAAAGATGTTCCACCCAAACGGGGGAGTGTCTTTTTTTATGCCCGTTTGCCGTCACAACCCGTTTTTTCTGTCCGCCAGTCGGGAAAGGCCGGGCACGATGCACTGCGGCACTCACAAAACCAGGAAATGAGGGACACGATTGGAATTTCAATACTATCTGCCTGTCAATCTGATTTTTGGACGGGAAAAAGTGAACCGATTAGGGGAAACAGCCTCCCTCTATGGAAAAAAGGCTTTAATTGTGACTGGAAGAAACAGCACAAAAAAAACCGGGCTTCTGGATCGGGCGACGGATTCCCTGAAAAAGGCGGGCATTGAAACGGTTTTGTTCGACAAAGTCGAGCAAAACCCTTTGACATCCACCGCTTGCCAGGGCGCCGCGCTTTCGCGCGCGTCCGGTTGTGATGTGGTGGTGGGCATCGGCGGCGGCAGTGCAATGGATTCCGCAAAGGCAATCGCGTTTCTCTCAAAGAACGAAGGGGACATCTCCGATTACATATTCGGCAAAAAAGTTTCCGACCAGGCGCTGCCCATCGTGCTGGTGCCCACCACCTGCGGCACGGGCAGTGAAGGCAACGGCTTTGCGGTGCTCTCCAATCCCGAAAACCACGACAAAAAGTCCCTTCGCTGCAACGCGATCGTTCCGAAAGCTTCCATCATCGACCCGGAATTGATGACGACCATGCCGCGGCATATTCTGGCCAGCGTCGGCTTTGATGCGCTGTGCCATAACATGGAAGCCTTTATTTCCAGGATCGGTCAGCCTATGACAGATATTCTGTCGGCGGAGGGAATCCGGCTGTTGGGCAAATATCTCATCCGCGCATATACGGACCCGGCCGATCTGGACGCATGGGACCATATCAGCTGGGGCAGCACGCTGGGCGGCATGGTCATCCATACCGCCGGCGTGACCGCGCCGCATGGCATGGAACACCCTGCAAGCGGTCTGCACAACATCGTTCACGGCGGCGGACTTGCAGCATTGACACCGGCCGTTTATGAAGAGTCGATTTCGGGCGCGCCGGAAAAATTTGCGCTGATTTCGCGAAGCCTGGGCGGAAAAAACGAAACCGACTGCGTAGATCAGATTCGCCATCTGCTCGCGCAGCTGCATCTGAGCACCCATTTGGGCGAACAGGGCATTCAGAATGGTGATATCGACTGGATGGTGGAAAATTGCATGAAAGTATCGGCGGCAGGTATCGCCAACCATCCGGTTGTCTTTGACAGGGAAGCGCTGCGAAATATCTATCGAAAAGCTTTGTAATCCAAGAACAAAAGAAAACGGAAAGGGAGAATCTCCTATGTTGCCCAAGGAAACAATATCTGCGGCGAAACCGCAGCTGCTCCGGGATGCTCTGCCCCAGATCCGCACACAACTGCCGGGACCGAAAGCCAGCGCCGTTTTGGCCAGACGCTCGGCCGCGGTCCCGAATGCCATCAAAACGGTTTACCCCTGCGTCATTGAGCGCGGCGAGGGGGCCATGATCGAAGATGTGGACGGAAACATCTTTTTGGATTGGGTCGGCGGCGTCGGCGTGCTGAATATCGGCTACAGCCAGCCGGAAGTTGTGCAAGCCGTGCAGGAGCAGGCAGGCAAATATTTCCATGCCATGATGAACATCGTGACACATGAGGGCTATGTCCGGCTGGCTGAAAAAATGAACGAGATCGCCCCGATCCGGGGCGCACGAAAGAAGACGATGTTTGCCAATTCCGGAGCCGAGGCGGACGAAAACGCCGTCCGGATCGCAAAGTCCTTTACCAAGCGGCCCAACATCATCGTTTTTTCCGGTGCCTTTCACGGGCGGACACTGCTGACGCTGACCATGACCTCAAAGAAAGTTTATTCGTCCGGCATCGGGCCCTATCCGGACGGCGTGTATCGTGCGGATTTTCCGTATCTGTACCGCGCACCAAAGGGGTACAGCAAAGACGAGGCCATCGCCTATTATATGGAACGGCTTGAGCGGGCATTCGACGAAGCCTCTCCGGCGGAATATGTGGCTGCCATCGTTCTCGAGCCGGTGCAGGGTGAGGGTGGATTCATCCCCGCACCAATCGAGTGGGTACAGGCGGTTCGGAAACTCTGTGATGAAAAAGGCATCCTGCTCATCGCGGATGAGGTGCAAACCGGGTTTGCACGTTCCGGGAAAATGTTTGTGTCCAATTACTGGGAAGAGGCCGGATGCGCGCCGGATATCCTGGCGACCGCCAAATCCATTGCGGGTGGTGTCCCGCTCAGCGCCGTAACGGCCCGGGCGGAAATTTTTGATGGAATCAAACCCGGCATCATCGGCGGCACTTACGGCGGCAATGCACTGGCCTGTGCCTCCGCCCTGAAGGTTATCGAGATCATGGAGCGTGACCATCTTTGTGAGCGCGCGCAGGAGATTTCCCATACCTGTATGTCTGTGTTTAACGGATGGAAAGAAAAATATGAAGAAGTCGGCGATGTGCGGGGCATCGGCTGCATGATGGGCATTGAGTTTGTGACGGACAAAACGAGCAAACATCCGAATGCCCGGCTGGTATCGGATATCATTCAAAATGCCGTGGCCAACGGTCTGATCATTGAGGGGGCCGGCATCTATTCCAATGTGCTGCGGTTCCTGTGCCCGCTTGTCGTAACGGATGCTCAGCTGAACAGCGGTCTGGCTATTCTGGAATCGGCCATCCAGACCAGCCTGGCCGGTCAATAAGCACCGTTTTCCCGCTGCACCCTCCCATATGATCCACGTCCGAAATGATTTGGCGCATACCTGATCGTATCGGAAACAGGCATCCGAATCCATATGGCGGAACGGACGAAACAGAAGATCGCGGCGTTTACGGGCAAAACGAGCGAAAACGGAATCTCAAATCATTCGAAAGGAGAAGAAAAGCCGCCCTTTCGCATCATGTCATGACCCGCAACAGAAAAAGATTCGCACGCGTGGCGCATTGCTTTTTGGCGTTTAGGTGTGTAAGATAAATGATAAGGCAAGGGAGCCGTTTACCCAGGATCGGGAAACGGTTCCCTTCTCTTTTGGTCTTATGCGATCCTGTGTAAAAACAAGGGGACCCATTCCAGAAAACCGTTAGCATGAAAGGCCCTTGATCTTCCGGCCCGGTGCCGGAAATGTGGAAATCCATTGGGATTCGTTTCGCAAAAGGTACTGGAATAAAGCACCGCAGATCTCAAAACGGTAATTTTTCCACACGCCCAAGCAAGTTTCACAGGTAAAATCCGGCCGAACAGGCCCGAATCCGTATAGCATGCGACAGAAAGGTGGTCCGTATGGCGGTCAAAAAAATGTATATCGACGGGAAATGGGTGGAAGGAAGCTCCGGCAAAGTCATAGACATCGTCAACCCCGCTACGGGAAACGTGTTCAGCCAGGTTTATGAAAGTAGCCTGGACGATACGCGCCAAGCCATTGCGGCGGCAAAACGATCTTTCTATGAAACGCGGGAATGGCGAGATATGGATTCCCAGAAGCGGGGAGATCTCCTGTTGAAAATCGCGGACAAAATCGAAGAACACGCAGCCGAGCTGGCGAAGCTCGACACCATGGATAACGGCAAGCCCCTACGGGAAGCAGAGGGCGATATCGACGATGGAATCCATACGTTCCGCTATTATGCCGGGCTCATCAAAGCGCCGTACGGCGGTGCATATGATGTCAACAGCAACTTTGGGCCGATGCACGCCTACACGGTGCGCGAACCGGTGGGCGTGTGTGCACAGATCACCCCGTGGAATTACCCGTTTTTAATGTCCGTCTGGAAACTTGCGCCCGCTTTGGCGGCCGGGAACAGCGTCGTGTTCAAGCCCAGCCCAAAGGCGCCGCTTTCCACCATCCGGCTTTTTGAGATTTTTGAGGAAATCGGCCTGCCGAAGGGCTGCGCCAACCTGCTGCAGGGCGATGCGGAAGTGGGCGCTGAACTGGGGCAAAACACCGATGTGGATATGATCGCCTTCACCGGAAGCACGCGGGTCGGCCAGAGCCTGATGCGTGCGGCGGCGGGAAATGTCAAACGGATCGGGCTGGAGCTCGGCGGTAAGTCCCCGAACGTGATCTTTGCAGACGCCGATCTGGACGGTGCGGTGGAATGGGCCATGATCGCCATTTTCTTCAACCAAGGGGAGATCTGTTCCGCTGGTTCCCGTATCATCATTGAAGAATCCATCAAGGATGCGTTTGTAAAACGGCTGGCCGAGCGTGCCAATGCCATGACCATCGGCAACGGGCTGGATAACCCGGACATCGGCCCGCTGATTACGGAAAAAGACATGGAAAAGGTCCTGGGGTATATCCACAGCGGGGTCGAGCAGGGGGCCATGCTGGTCTGCGGGGGTGAGCGTTATACGGAAGGCGAATGCGCCAGCGGCTTTTTTGTGCGCCCCACAATCTTCGATGACTGCACATCCGATATGAAGATTGTGCGTGAGGAAATTTTCGGCCCTGTTGTGACCGTTCAGACGTTCAAAACCGAGGCGGAAGCGATTGCTCTGGCCAACGATACTGAATACGGCCTTGCGGGAGCGGTGTTCACCAGCGATGTGACACGTGCCATGCGTGTCATTCGGGAAATACGCGCCGGCATCACCTGGATCAACTGCTATAATCCCACCTTCAACGAAGCGCCGTGGGGAGGCTATAAACGCAGCGGGATCGGCCGTGAACTGGGCGTCCACGGTCTTGAAGAGTATCAGGAAATCAAGCAGATCAACCTCAATCTGGCACCCGGCCCGATTGGGTGGTACCCCGAAAGAACATGATAACAGACGCAAATCAAATATAAAAATCATTGGCATTTGTTCTGAATGATCCTGACTTTTTGAATTGATCCCATGCGCTGTGCAAAGTCCGTATTGGGATAAAAAACATGAGACGGTCATCCACGCGCACAGGCACGTGGATGACCGTCTTTTGATTGCAGACAGATATGCCTGCGATCAAACCCATCTTGTTCCTTCATCTATGACGATGCGGTCGCCAACCGCGCAAATCAGGCACCGATCCTGCAGCGCCCTTTTCAGTTCACAGATCGGTTCTATTCCCGTGCAATGCAACGGTATTATGCGTTCTATTTCAGAATTTACAAAATACTCGATGGTGGCATCCAATCTTTCTTTACTGACGCCTTGCAAATGCATGCCCGCAACCAGAGTATGTATTCTTTTTCCAGGAAATTTTGTTCGCACATGCTCCACACAGTTGATGACGCCTTTGTGGCTGCAACCCGAAAAGACCGCCAAGCGGTCTTTTCTTTCCATCACCAGCAGTTGTTCATCCTCCATCGTGTCTCTGCTCTTCTGGCCGTCCCTCTCCGTGTAAAAGCATTCGGACACCTTTTCATAATCGTTATACCGGGCGATTCCCCCAAGCACGTGGATTCCAGTGAATATCTCATCACCATTTTTTATTTCAACTATCCGATCTCCCACTCTGTCAAAAAACGCGCGTCCCCAGGGTATTCCAATATTTCGGATGGCGCCGCCCTTTACCGAAAGCTTCGTTTCAAAGGCATTGGACCCGATATACAGTTTTGTTTTACTGTCTCCAAACGGATAGCTGACCACTCCACCGCAATGATCGTAATGCCCGTGGCTTAATACAATGGCATCCGCGTTCTGTATCGGTATACCCAGGGATAAGGCATTTTGCAGAAAAACCGACGTTTGGCCGGTGTCAAAAAGAATTTGTTTATCATCATCCCTGATCCACAAGGACAAACCGTGCTCTGCAAGCAGATGCGGACGGTTCACGATATTATCCGTGAGAATTTGAAAGTCGAGCATAACTCCTCCTGGAACATTCAGTACATGAGCATACACGAAAAACCGCAAAACAAATTGGCAGAGCAGGCTGCAACACCCGCCCTGCCAATTTGAAATCAATGCTGGTCGTGTTCTTCACAGGTGCTTTCAAACTCATGCTCGTGACAGACGCTGCCGGTCGATTTCAACTGGCCTTTCAAATACTGTTCAACCGCCTCTGCTGCATCGCCCCGGGCACCCGCAATCACTTCGATGTTTTTTTCGTTAAAAATTTCGATGGCGCCCCCACCGATGCCTCCGGCAATAATGGTATTGGTGCCGAGATCGTTTAAATAATTAGGAAGGAAACCCGGCTTATGACCCGGATTCTGATAGAATTTGCATTCGGTAATGTTACCTCCATCTTCTGTAAACAGTTCGAATCCTTCGCAATGTCCAAAATGCCCGGAAACATTTTTGCCATCACACGCTACTGCAATTTTCATACTATTCTACTCCTTCGTCGATAAAGTATATATTGCCTGATAAAGCTCCGGAAAGCTTTTGGCCACATTGATTGGTTTAAGTGACCTGTCCGTGCAAGCATGAACCGTACCGCCTTCCACCAGAAGCCGGCGATCAGCCTCTCTATAGACTTTGTATTCAAAAACCACTTTCGCATAGGTCATTTTTTTAATTTCCGTCTTGACGACGATCTCATCCTCATAATGAGCCGACGCTTTAAAACGGCAATGCATTTCAGCAAGGGGCAGAAGCAGACCGTCCGCCTCCATTTTAGAATACGACATGCCCGCCTGTTTCAAAAAATCCGTCCTCGCCGCTTCAAACCAAATCGGGTAGACCGCGTGGTGCACGATACCCATTTGATCTGTCTCGGCATATCGGACAATCAGTTTCGTTTCCGTAATCATATGGGTCTCCTCAACTTACAAGCATTTTCTTTGCGCGTTCCCAGATTTTTCGGATTGCGCGGCCCGCCATACTGTCTTCATAATCCACAACCGCTTTGCCGGAGTTAACCGCTGTAATCACGGCGCGGTCATACGGGATCAGGCCGATCATTGGGATTTCTTCTTCTCCGCAGAATGTTTTGATGGCATTGGTGTTGGTGTTGCTCACATCAAACTTATTGATGCATACAGCAATCTTTGTCCCAAACCGGCGGGCGGTCTCTACAATTCGTTTCATGTCATGCATGCCGGAAACGGTCGGCTCGGCAACGACCAAAACCATACTGACACCTGTTACCGACGCTATAACCGGGCATCCGATGCCGGGTGACCCGTCAAGGATCGCATATTTCTCACCCCGAGCTGCCTGAAAAAGATTTCTGCGCACCTCCGTGACCAACCGCCCGGAAGCGCCATTACCCATGAACAGTTCGGCCGTGGAAAACACTTGGCCATTTTCGTTATAGAGCATGGTTTTTCCGGATTCTCTTTCCTCCAACCGGATTGCGGCTTTTCCTTCCCGATCTTTGGCGGGACAAACTGCTTCGCAAACACCGCAGCCCTCGCATGCGTAGGGATTCACCTTCCCGTTTTCAATGGCGCCAAACCGGCATAATGCTTCACATTTTCCGCAGTTTGTACAGACCGTATCGTCCTTTACCGCTTTGTTCAGCCCGTAAAACGGTTTTTCCTCTGGAACTTTTCCGAAACCGAAGATCTGATGGAGATTCGGCGCATCCACATCGCAGTCCGCAAAAACTTTATGCTCGGCCAGACGAACAAAAGAGGAAGCAATCGTCGTTTTTCCGGTTCCGCCTTTGCCGCTCAAGATCACAAGCTGCCTCATGCTGCGCCCCCTGCTTCTTCAAGAATACGGTGATAAAGATTCACAAACAGTTTCTTATAGCGTTCCTCTTTTACAGCCAGCATCCCCTCGGCATTCAGAGCACCGAGATGCGCATCATAGGGAATTTTACATAACACCGGAATGTGTTGAGTGGATGCGAACTGTTCAATCAGGTCTTCTGCCCCGACAGCCTTATTCACAACAATTCCGCACTGCTTTTGAAACAACTGCACGAGCTGCGTCACAAGCGAAAGATTATGCAGCCCAAACCGCGTTGGCTCCGCCACCAGCAAACAGTAATCCGCGTTTACGATGCTCTCCATTACGGCGCATGCGCTTCCCGGTGGACAGTCAATGATAACGTTGCCTGTTGTTGGCGCTGACCGGATCAGTTTGCGGATAATTGGCACGCCGGTTGCCTCGCCGTTTTGCAGCGTACCGGTAAACACCGCAACGCCTTCCGCATTGCCCTTCTCAATAACGCCAATGGCCCGTTCCGTCTCTGTAATGGCCCCGGAGGGACACAGCAGGCTGCAGCCGCCGCAGGAATGACAGATTTCAGGGAAAAGTCGTGGCTTACCTTTTATAAAAGCAAGAGCGTGATACCTGCAAAACTCGACACATTTCCGGCATCCGCTGCATTTTTCAGCATCGAATTCAGGCACCGGGACGGATACCGTCCATGCATTCATAACTTTGGGTTTTAAAAAGAGATGTCCGTTGGGTTCTTCAACATCGCAGTCAAGGTAGGTGAAGTCTTGTATGGCCGCAGCCAAATTGCTCGAAACAAAGGTCTTTCCCGTTCCTCCCTTGCCGCTCAAAACGGCAATCCTCATATAGTCCCCCATTCCGCCGCTTCAAAATGCATAGCAGCCCATCCGTTCCCCCGTTCACTTTCCACCAAACGCAAACGGGTTTTCCCCAACAGATTTCGACCTGTCTGAAAACAGTCTGAGATCTGTCAGCCGTGGTCATGATAGCCCGGATGAATCTCTGTGAGCTCCTGCAGGACGCCATTTTTATATTTTTCAATCAATTCCGCTATTGTTCCCGCAACCGCCTTGTATAGCTTTATGTCTGCGCCCTCTAGCACCTCGGCTGCATTTTCGCCACAGTGGAAAGTAACAACGGCTTGCACACCGCTGTCAGCTACCGTCTGAGCCGCTTTTACACCGGCCCCACCCTGTGCGGCCGATGCATCGTTATCAAGCACCTGAAATTCCAGCGTATCCGTATCCGCAATTATAAAAAATGAGGTCCTGCCGAAGAACCGGCACACCGGGCTCCCCAGTTCTTTTCCTTCTGACGGAATTGCTATTTTCATTTCGCCAACCTGCCTTTCCACTTTTTAGTCGTTCGGCCGATCCATGGATTTACCGAAATCCGCATGTAACCTTTGATTGATCCGTCTCAGCCTGTTTTCTAAAATTTCCTTTTCGGCCGCCAACGCATCTCGGTCGATGACTGAGGTAACCCGGCATGAGCCATCCCGCAGTCTTTGGGAAAGACGGGCGCCACAGCCGTACCGCACGCCATGTGTCGTCACAGAATTTCCGGAACAAGCGCCCATTCGCCTGCCTGTGCATCTTCTGCTGTCCACAGGTCCTCTTCCATTTCCCGCCGGCATCGCAAGGCCCCCTTTCGTTACGGGCATATACCCATTACACATTCTATTGTACCCGGTTTTGGGCATATGTCAATAACTATTTCAAAATTTGTCGCAATGGATCTTGGTAAAATAGAAAAGCCTGCGGGAAAAGAACCGTCCTTTTGCGAGCCGTTCTTTTCCCGCAGGCTTTTCTTCGGATAGGCCGAGCCCCGGGCATTGCTCTTCAGCCGGGCATAGATGCGCTGCTCCCTCCGTTTGGAACAAGCCGCTTTCCATTCCATCCATGCCTGTCCAGATCACGTCACAGCCGCTTTCAACAAAACAGGGATTCTCTTTCTGTGGATAAATACAGCACGCAAGGCTGAATATTCCAGCAAGACTTAATCGACGGTGCGCGCCATCCGACAAATTACGCGAAATAGAATGAACCGGGTTTGTTTTCCATAACGATCCCGCAAAAACCATATCCGCACGACTCAAAAAACAGATTGAAGATTACATATCGAAAGATGTCTTTGCCATATTAAACATGGATGCCGACTGCCAGGATGTAACCCCGGACAGCACCCGCGCTAGGACAGGCCAGCTCATTTGCAGCTATCCACTGGCAATCTGCTCGATTTCACGACAGCCATCAGAATTCCCCCTCGACATTATCAAAAATCAAGTCTTATGCACCAATACCGCCGCGCGCACAGGATGATTGCAGCACCGATCCGCCTCCCGCAAAGTTTCTGCAAGTCTAATATTGTATAAAATGCACATAAATATTGTACAATTACTATAGGATTTTATTATATGTCTTATTACTTTAGCAATCTCTAAAAATACAATGTGTTTTATTGAGCAGGAAGCTATGCTATATTGTTAAATAGAGAAGGGGGATGATTTTTGTGGATTTTACTGGAAAATTTAATATTACAGAAAGGCAATTTAAAATTCTGCATATTCTCAACAGTTCACCAAACACTACAGTAAAATACATCTCTGAATTTCTAAAAGTCTCCCCACAAACCGTCAAAACAGAACTATTAAATTTAAAGCCTCTTTTTTCCCACTACAACATTTTAATTGATTTAGAAAAAAACAATCAAATTCAAATAAACGAACCGGCCCGTCTACCCCGGCTGATGAATTCAGCCGGCGTGCTGCTTCAGTTTCCATTAAAGAAACGCATTCTATTGATGCTTGTTTTGAATACCGGATTTTTAACGCTCCAGGATATCGCCGACGAACTGTATGTGAGCAAAAGCCTGGTCGAAAAGCAAATGAAAGACCTGCTAAAAACATACAGCAGTGAAGTGAAGTCATTAAGGCACTACGGTTTTCGATACATTGCTTCACAGTTTAAGCGGCGTGAAATATTTGTAATGCTGGTAAGCCCGTATGTACAGGGACTGGATTTTGAAGAGAGCCTGGAAAATTTCAACAATATCCATTTTCCGATCATGCGGTATTTTACGCACGGCGACATTGAAAAGGCTCTAAAAATCGTGGCATATATTCAACAATTAAAAAACCTGCTGTTCACCGACAAAGCAATCGGGCAGATGTTTCTGTATCAGCTTATTGTGACGCGAAACAGACGTTTGTCCGAAAACACACAAATCGGTGATGATTTCGTGCCGATTATGAGACAGCTTCCCTATTTCAGCCAATATATGAGCCTCAGCGAAG
Organism: Ethanoligenens harbinense YUAN-3; assembly: GCF_000178115.2. Lineage (NCBI taxonomy): Bacteria > Bacillati > Bacillota > Clostridia > Eubacteriales > Oscillospiraceae > Ethanoligenens > Ethanoligenens harbinense. Next base: position 601,797 of record NC_014828.1, on the reverse strand, counting down.
AAACAGACCGCGCGATGCAGCTTGCTTTACCCAAAAACGAAAAATACTATCTGTGTTATTTGCTTATCAACCTGAAAAAGCAGCATGTACTGAACAGCCAAGAAATTGTCAATGATATGCGTCCGTTTATTTTGGATTCCTTTGCCCAAATAAAAAACCACTTATCCCTTGACTTTTCGGGCAATGAAAAACTGCTTGAGGGTTTGGCGCTGCACATACACACAACCCTTTCGGCCAACGACAATCATTATGCCGGCAACAACTACGGCTGGGATGAAATGAAAGGCGAGTATCCGCTTGGATTTGAAGCGGCCACGGTTATGGCGCAGATGATCCTGAGCAAATATGGAAAGTGCGTAACCGACAATGAGCTGATCTATCTCACCATACATTTCCAGAACGCGATCGAGCAGATGTATATGGGATATGAAAAAATCCGAGCAGTCGTCATTTGCCACTATGGCGTTGCCGCAGCAAATCTTATCCGCGCAAAAGTGGAAAAGCTGTATCCTGAAATTGATGTGACCAATCTGTTTTCCCTGCAGGAATTTAATCAAGCAGGTAAAATCGACTGTGATCTGATCATCACCACCGAGAAGCTGGAAGCAAACGGTATAAAAGTCATCTACGTTTCCCCAGCGCTGAAGCAATCTGAATTGAAGCAATTTCAGGAATTCATCGAAGATAAGAAATCAAAGGATTTCTTAAAGCAAATTATACGGGAAGCCATCGTTCTGGATCTGTCGGAAGTTGCGACAAAATATGAAATCATCTCCAAAATGGCAGAAAGGCTCGAAAAGGAACAAATTGTAACCTCGCAGTACAAGCAGAGTGTCTTAGAAAGAGAGGAAATTTCCTCGACCGACTACCAAGCCATTGCCACTCCTCACGGCAATCCGCACTATGTAATGAAAACGAAGCTGTGTATTGCCAGACTTACAAAAGAAGTCGAATGGGGCGACGCAAAAGTAAAGTATGCCTTTATGCTTGCCTGCTCAACGGATCTTTTAAAAAGCTCGCAAAGCACATTTTCACTCTTTTACCATCTGCTGACTCAGACAAAATTTGAAAATTTCCTCGTGGAGGTTGGCGACATCCCCCCTGCGGAATTTTTGCACGAATTTGTAAAACTGTTATATTAGTGTACAAAAAGCAAGATGCAATTCGAGCTTTTTGATTATAAATTTGAAAGGGTAAATGAAACATGATTGAAAATTTACTGAAACCCGAATCCATATTTTTTGATGTGGAGGTACCCAGCACTTCAAAAACCGATGCGGTAAAAACCGTCAGCAAACTTTGCTCGACATATGGGAATGTGAAAGAGGACACCCTTCTTAAAATTTTTATGGATCGGGAAGAAGTGGATTCCACTGGCTTCGGCGGCGGAATCGCGATTCCTCATGCAAAAATCAGCGGATTGAAAAACCCCTTCGTCGCCATTATCCGGTTTAAAGAGCCCGTAGATTGGGACGCGATTGATGACGAGCCCGTCAAAGTCGCCATTGCGCTTGTGATGCCCTCCGGCGACAAGAACAACCTTCACCTGGAAGTGTTGGCGAAATTGTCCCGCAAACTGATGGATGAGACGTTTGTGCAAAAACTTGTAAATGAGACCACCCCCCAAAATCTGTATGACTTTATGATCAAAGAATTGGAAGGCTAATCTTACACGACAAGGAAACACTACGTTATGGACTCATGTTTCGTGTATTTGAATCTGTAACCTGAAAGGACGTAACTCATGAAAATTATCGGCGTAACAAAATGTCCTACCGGCATCGCGCACACCTATATGGCGGCCGAGAAGCTGGCCCGCGCCGCCAAAGAACTAAGCTATGATGCAAAAATTGAAACACAGGGCGCAAGCGGAACGGAAAACAAACTGACCGATGCCGACATCAAGGAGGCGGATTATGTCATCATAGCCGCTGATGTAACCATTGATGGGAAAGAACGTTTTGCCGGCAAGAAACTGCTTGAACTTCCCATCAAACCGGTTATCAAAGATCCGGTGGGTATTCTCAAATCCCTGGAAACCGAAGCGAAAGTTTATGCGGAAAAAAGCGTAGACAGCCCAGCGAAATCGAATGCAGCAGGCGGCAGCGCCGTAATCAAGCAACTGATGAACGGTGTTTCTCACATGATTCCGTTCGTAGTAATCGGGGGTCTGTTCATCGCAACATCGCTTGCTTTCGGAGGCCATGCGACGTCAAGCGGGCTTGTCATATCCAGTCCTTTCTGGCAAAAAGTCAACGCGATCGGCGGTATTTCATTTAATTACCTGATGTATCCGATCCTGGCCGGCTTTATCGCTTTTGCCATATCCGGACGTGCGGCTCTCGCTCCGGCAATGGTTTGCGCCCTGGTCGCAAATGATAAAACCATCCTCGGAACAAACGCCGGCATGGGATTTTTAGGCGCCATCCTTGTCGGTTATCTGGCAGGGTACCTTGTAAAATGGTTCAACTCCTGGAAGGTGCCCAAAAGCATCCAGCCAATCATGCCCATTTTTGTCATTCCCATTTTGGGCATCGGGATCATTTCCGCAGCCCTGATTTTGGTTTTGGGCGCTCCTATTTCCTGGCTGATGACCGCTCTTCAGCATGTATTGAAACTACTTTCGCTCAATCCCAGCACAAGCATCGTGCTTGGCCTGTTGCTTGGCGCGATGGTTGGCGTGGATATGGGCGGTCCTATCAACAAAGTGGCGTTTCTGTTTGGCGTAGCCTCCATCACATCCGGCAACCCGCAAATCATGGGGGCTGTGGCGTGCGCCATTCCCGTTCCGCCTCTTTCGATGGGCCTTGCCACGCTGATCGGGAAAAAATATTTCGATGAGGACGAACAAACCGCAGGCATCCCGGCGCTGCTCATGGGCCTGATCGGTATAACCGAGGGGGCTATCCCCTTTGCGTCTGCCGACCCCAAACGTGCGCTGCCAAGCGTCATCATCGGGAGCAGCATCGCCGGTGCAGTCGGCATGCTTTTTGGCATCACCGACGTTGTGCCGCACGGCGGACCGATCATCGGCATCCTTGGCGCCACGAACAACATCGCGCTGTTTTTCCTGACGATTGCCGCAGGAAGCGTAATTGCCGCATTGCTGGCCGTTTTCCTGAAAAGCAGATATTTTAAAGCTCAGGCCAAAGGAGAATAAACATGCTGTCATTCACCCATACAATCACCGACCCCGCAGGCATGCATGCAAGACCGGCAGGTCTGCTCGCCAAATGCACGCAAAAGTGCAGTTCCACTGTCAACATCTCACTGAACGGCAAAACGGCCGATGCAAAGCGGCTGTTTGCCGTGATGGGCCTCGGTGCCAAGCAAAACGACGTGTTATCGTTCACGGTAACCGGTGAAAGCGAGGCTGCGGATTGCGCCGCCATAGAGGCTTTTTGCAAAGAAAACCTGTAAACGGCATTCTTTCCACGAATTTGTCTGCGACATGAAACGGAGGATTTGGATGAAACAGGAATTGATTCGTTACCCCATGAAGATGACGCCGGCGTTTAAAGACTATATTTGGGGCGGAGACATACTGACCACCCGTTTTCACAAGGACTCCCCCTATGCGCGGACGGCGGAAAGCTGGGAATTGTCCTGCCATCCCGCAGGGCAAAGCACCATTGCGGACGGCCCGTATGCAGGCGAGACATTCGTCGCTTATGCCGATCTGTTTGGCAAAGAGGTGCTCGGCAAGAACTGCGAGCGTTTTTCAGAATTTCCGATTCTTATCAAGCTGATCGATGCGAATGACAATCTTTCCATTCAGGTACATCCAGATGATGCATACGCGCTCAAATATGAGCACGGTTTCGGCAAAACCGAGATGTGGTACGTGGTGGACTGTGTGCCGGGCGCTTCCCTCATTTACGGTTTTAAAAAAGAAATTTCCGCCGAGGAATTCCGCAAGCGCATTGCAGAAAACACATTACTGGACGTGCTGAACACGGTGCCGGTACATAAGGGCGATGTGTTCATGATCCGTTCCGGCACGATCCATGCCATCGGCAAGGGCTGCCTGGTTGCGGAAATTCAGCAGAGTTCCAATTTGACCTACCGTGTTTATGATTACGGGCGCATAGGAAAAGATGGAAAGCCCCGTGAACTGCATGTGGAAAAGGCTTTGGCGGTTACTTCTCTGCACCCGGTCGCAGAAGAGACAAAATCCGAAACAGAGCATCTGGACGGATATTCCCGCCAGACACTGGCTTCCTGCCCGTATTTTACCGTTGATTTGCTTAACGTGGAAAGAACGGCGGCACTTGACGTAACAGACGTCTCGTTTCAAGCGCTGACCTGCCCGGACGGCGCGTTGTCTCTGAAAAACGGGGATCATGTGCTGAAAATGCATGCGGGAGACACCGTGTTCCTGCCGGCGGGCAGTGGTGCATACACGCTTACGGGAAACGGCCGTGTGTTGCTGACCCACTTATAAAAAACAATCCGGTCGCTGCATAGAGCAACGCCGGCAGATCACCCGTTTTGAAATACAAATCCATAAGATGCTTCCGTTTTGCTTGGAATCGGACCGTTTATTTCATCTGCCTCAACCTTGTTGGCAGATGTTTTTCTTTTATTTCAGTGCTTTTTTCTTTTCCATGAAACATGTTCTTTCATCCCCAGTTTGTCTCCGGCGTATATCTACGCCACTCTGCCATACGGAACGGGTATTCATCACACCACGCACCGGCGCTCGAAGTATTTGAGGAATATCGGCTTTTCCCATTTGGAAAAGCCGACGGTCATACCGGCACCGGCAGGCGCGGCCGTCCATCTTTTCCGCTGATCTTGAGAGGATGGCGGGCTATAAGGTCCTTACATCACCCACGGCGTTTTTCACAGGCGGCGCGCCCGGCCCTTTGTTATATAGCGGGCAATTTTCTGCAAAATCTGTCTGTGTGAGGATCGGTTCGGCTTCCGGTATATCCATAGGACTTCGATGCCGCAAATTCTTTATTCCGATATGGTCGGCATTACGATCATGCGGTCGGTTAATCGTTTGCTTTATCTCAAGACGGCCGTCGGGCAGGCTTTTTGTGAACAGCCTCGCCAAAACAAGACTGCCTGCATAAAGCAAACCGCCTGGGCTTGCCACAAGCGGCTTACCCAGGCGGTTTGCTTTGGTTATCTTTGAGCTGATTATACGGCAGCCATTTAGTATATCCGGCACCGCCGGTTTTTGCACATTGGCCCGGGCCTATGCCCAGAGCAAACGCTCGTTTTCCACCACCAGATCGTCCAGCGTGGTGATACGATAATCGGCGTTCTCCATATCCCGCTCGCCGATCACCACCGCCAGGCCGGCGCCTCCGTCTTTGGCCATCTGCATGTCCACCCGGGAATCACCGACCATCGCCACCTCTTCCGCACGCAGGCCGCAGGTACTGCAAAAACGGTTGAGCAGATCGGGCGCGGGTTTGGGACGTTCGCTACCCGTGTCCGCACCCACAAAATCAAAAAACTCCAACACATGCAGTTTGGTCAGGCAGATCACCGCCGTTTCATACAGATCAGAAGTGGCCAGTCCGATCTTTATGCCGCGCCGCTTCAAAAACAAAAACAGCCGCTGCAGGTCGCCAAGTGGACGGATATGCTGCGCGTGTCGCGGCACCGATTCCACGATGACCGCGTGCAGCTCGCGGGAAAGTGCGTCCACCGCACAGGGAATCCGCCGCTCCCGCAGCACCATGCAGGCCGCCTGCGCGACATCCCGCGTGGTGCCGCTGGCCAGCGGGCTGTTGGGGATAATCCTGCCGCCGGATACCCCGATTCTTTCCAGAACGACCGCGCGACCCTCGCTGCCCATCCCTCCACGCTGCACGACCGCATCGGCCACATCTTCGCCCACCGGCACCCACAAGCTGTCCGCGTCCAACAGTGTGCCATCCTTATCGAACAGCACGCCTTTGATTTCTTCTTTCATTCACACAACCCCGAAAAACAAAAATCCGTTCAAAGCGCCACAAAGTCCTTCCCGCTGAAACAAAGCCAGACCGGTGCGTTGTTTTCAAAACGGTCCACCGTGCGGTAGAGCACATCCGTTTTCAGGATGCAGTCGCCGCACCGCACTTGATAAGACAAGATATTCCCATGCAGAAGCGACTCCACCACCACGCCCTGCGCACAAATCGTATCCTCGTCGCAATCCGGCTTTTCTTTCGAGATGCCGATGACCTCCGGCCGAATGGCCACGTTTTCTCCTTCGATCTCTGCGGCAGTCAGTTTTTGAAATGCGGCGGCGCTCAGCAGATTGTAGTTGCCGATAAATCCGGCGGCAAACGGCGTTTTGGGCGCGACATAAATGTCGCTTGGGCAGCCGGACTGCTCGATCACACCCTCGTGCATGATGTGGATGGTGTCGGACATCAGCATCGCTTCACTTTGGTCGTGTGTGACAAAGACCGTGGTGATATTGGTTTCTTTCTGGATGCGCCGGATCTCCGTCTGCAGATCCTTGCGCAGCTTGGCGTCGATGGCACTGAGCGGTTCGTCCAGCAGCAGCACCTTGGGCCTGGTGATAAGCGCACGGGCAAGCGCTACACGCTGTTGCATACCGCCCGACAGCTGCGCCGGTTTTTTCTTCTCACTGCCCGTAAGCGCCACGGTATCAAGCATCGCCCGCACTCGCTCACGTATCTCCTGTTTAGGCACATGCATCATCTTCAGCCCGAACCCAATGTTTTGCTCCACTGTCATATTGGGGAAAAGACTGTATTGCTGGAACACCATGCCGACCGCGCGCTCTTTTGGTGAGCGGCCGGTCACGTCTATACCGTCGATGCAGATGCTACCGGACGTAACTGTTTCCAGCCCGGCGATACAGCGCAGCAACGTGCTTTTGCCGCAGCCCGACGGCCCCAGCAGCGATGCAAACTCCCCTTTTCCCAGTTCCAGATGGATGTTTTTCAGCACATGCTGTTTACCAAATCGTTTTTCGATCGATTCCAGCGCAATATAACTCATAGCGTCCTCCCGCCCGAAGTTTTCCGTATCAGCCTTTTTCTTTTTTCACCTGTTTGCGTCCGGCAAACGCGAGCATTCCCGCAGCCAGAAGGCCCATCACTGCAAAGAAAACGATGACAACCGCGCTGGTTTGGTGGCCGGAAAGGCTGCGCGCCCTGGCCATATACATCATCATTGTCTCAATATAACTACTGGCCAACAGGTTGATAACGGCAAAATCGCCGAACACGATGCCAGTGGAAAGCAGGATGGAGACCGTGATGCCCGACAGAATGTTCGGCACAATGATGAACCAGAACGTATAGAGTTTGCCCGCGCCCAGTATCTCCGCGCTCTCCAGAATCTGCCGCACGGCGATGGTATGCAGGCTGTTGCGCATCCCCTGGTACATATATGGCAGAATCACAATACAATACGCAAGCACCAACAGCAGCACCCGGTTGGAGAAAAATCCGTCCGCATTGGCATACAGTGTCAACAGGCTGGTGGCCAGAATAACGCCCTGGATGGAATACGGCACCATGCAGAGGATTTGCAGGTATTTTTCCAGCCCCGGCGCATATACCAAAACGGCAAACAGGGCCAACAGCAGAATCACCATGCAAAGCAGCACCGAAACGGCGGACAGCCAGATCGAGTTGGCCAGCATGGGCAGAAAATCAGCCATGCCCAGAAAGCTCTGATAAAATTGCAGGGTGAACCCGCGATCATCAAAAAAAGAATACCCGATCATCGCGATCAGCGGGACGACGAGAAACACGCCGATGACACACAGGATGATGATGGAAACGACCGGTTTACGCCTCATGTGCGCCCTCCCCTTTTCCGTCGCGGTTAGAAAGCCAGTGGCTGATGAGGATCGCCGCGCCCACCAGCACGATCATGACGACCGACAGTGCGGAGCTCAGCCCATACTGCGGGAAAACGTCGCCGGAAATCATGCTGGAGATCAGCGTCGTCATCAGGGAGAAGTTGCTCCCCATGAGCGCGTAAGCCGACGCGTAGGCCGCCATCGAGTTGGCAAACAGGAAGCAGAATGTCCCCACCAGACTGGGCAGCATCACCGGCAACCCCACGTGGAACCAAAAACGCCACCTAGAGGCATGCAGCAGTTCGGCAGATTCCATCCACTCGCCGCGGATGCCCGCAAAAGCCGGCATGAGCAGCAGCGTGGAAACCGGAATCTGAAAATAAATATAGATGAGCCCCAGCCCATTGATGCTGTACAAGTTAAAACCGGCCAGCCACTGCCAGCCGCACGTTTTGCCCAACAGCACCAGAATGCCTGTGTTGCCCAACAACACCACATAGGCGATAGCCAGCGGGATCCCGGCAAAATTTGACGTGATGTTGAGCAAAGTGCTGAACGCATTCTTTGTACGGCCGGACACGTTCTGCAGCGCCATTCCCCCGAGAAACGCGACCCCGATGCCCACCAGTGAAGAAAAAACCGAAATGGATACGCTGTTGATAATCGCTTCCCAGTAATACCGCTTGGTAAAAATATTCCAGTAATTCAACAGGGTGAACCCGCCCGTCGTCTGCGACTGGAAGCTGGTAACAGCCATCATCACGATGGGGAGCAATTCAAACAGAAAAACCAACAGCAGGAACGGGAGCAGCGGCAGAAGACACTTCCCTATCTTTTTCATAGCACTCAACTTTCCCGGATCGTGAACGGACCTTGCCGCAGCATTTTGCTGCTTTTTGGCACGCCCAACAGCTCGCACAATAGCGGCGCTACCGCCAGTTGCTGCATGCACGCCGCATCTTCGCCTGCCACCGGTACGCCCGCGATATACAGCGGCACCAGCCGCTCCTCATCACTTGTGCCGTTGTGGAAACGGGAAGCATTCATGCCGTGGTCGGCCGTGACGACCACGGCGTACCCGTCTGCCAGCCAGTCTTTGATCACATGCGCCAGAATACCGTCCGCTTTTGCAGCGGCGGCGGCATATTCCGCACTGTCACCGCCGTATTTGTGCCCGGCGTCATCTACGTTCATGGAATGCACAAGCAAAAAATCCGGTCGGTATGCCAGGCGGAGAAATTCCGCGTCGCAGAACAGGTGCGAGTCGGGGTAGCTGTCTTCAAAATAAAAAATACCGTGCTGAATGGGGCGATCCACATCCAGTTGAAAGCGATCGGCTGGCGCAAACGGCGCCCGGTTATAAAGTTCGCTCATCCAATAGTAGGCCGCCGCCGCCGTAGTGCGCCCGGCAGCCCGCGCCAGCGAGAACACGTGCTGCTCTTTTGACAGGCGGCAGATACTGTTGCTGAACACCTCATGTTCAAAAACAGGCACTCCGGTAAGCAGCACCTCGTAAAGCGGGCGCGAAAGGGTGGGCAGCTCCGCCCGGACCGTGCATTTCTGCGCCACACCTGTTTCGGCCAGATGCTCCATGAATCCCATATGGCGGCTCGCTGCCAGATTCAGGCCGTCCAATACGACAAAGATCACTTTCCCCATATCGAAATCCTTTCAAAAAACCGCGCATATGGGCGGCAAACCCATATGCGCATCCGAAGAGATATTCTTTAAATTTCAGCTTTTCTGCTTGGAGAGAACCTGTTCCTGCCACATCTCGGGCAGTTGCTCAGCCGTCTTGTCCCACGCATCAAAATCTTTGACCGGCCGCGCCTTCTTGTATTCGGAATCGGGCAGCAGCTTGGCTTTGACATCGGCGGGCAGCTTCACATCGCTGCGGATGGGGCGGGCATAGCCTTTGGCGAGGTTGATCTGGCCCTGATCGGAAAGGATGTAGTCCCTGGCCAGTGCCGCGGCCGCCGGATGCGGTGCGTATTTGTTGATGACCTCCGCATAACCGCCTTCCACGGAACCGTCGGTCGGAACGGTCACGTCGTAATTGACCGTGCTGCCGCTCTGCTTGACCTTGTCGCGGTAGCCCAGGCTCAGGTAATCCCAGAGGATCACGACCTGCACGTCGCCCTTTTCCAGGCGGGTCATGGAGCTGTCACCCATATCAAGCCGACCCTGCGCAGCCAGTTTCGCGAAGAAATCGATGCCCGGCTGGATATTCTTCTCGCTGCCGCCCATGGCAATGGCTGCCGCCAGCACGGCGTTCTGTGACTGATTGGCTTTGGTCACGTCGCCGACACAGACTTTGTAGTTGCCATTGAGGATATCGCTCCAAGATTTCGGCGGGTTCTTAACAGAATCGGTGTTGGTCATGAACGAAATGGTGCCGTAATAGCCCACGATCCATTTGCCGTCTTTGTCCTTCGCCCAGCTGGGGATATCGTTCCAATACGGTGTCTTATAAGCCTGCACAAGATCTTTCTGTACCGCGAGCGGGCCAAATGACTGCCCCACGTCACCAATATCCTTGGTGGGATTGTTTTTCTCCGATTGGAAAATAGCCAGTTCCTCAGCGGAAGACATGTCGGTATCCTGATGCTTGATGCCGTATTTGGCGGTATACTGCGTCCACGTGTCGCCCCAGTTGGCCCAGTCGTCCGGCATACCCACCGACTGCAGGGAGCCTTCCTTTTTGGCTTCGGCCGTGATCTGCGCCAAACTCATGCTGTTGAGATCGTTTGTGCTGCCGCTGGCTGTGGAGGCGGCGCCTGTAGTGCTGGTTTTGCAGCCGGCCAGCGCACCGCTGGCAAGCACAAGCGCCATCAGCAGAGCCGCAGCCTTTTGCTTTTTCATTTTCATGGATGCGATTCCTCCGTCTGTCGTTTTGTGGTTTATTCCCTTTTGCACAACTGCATTATAGCTCTTTTTTCGACAGCGGAACCATCAAGATATTGTAAAGATATTGTAATAATCATGTAATTACATTGCCAAAAATCCACACAACCAGTCAACATGCCTGCAAAACATCACAAATCCGTCACCTGCGCGATGCTGAGTTCCACCGCAAGTCCGTCAAACGCATCGACCATCTGCTGCGAAACACCGGAATCCGTTACAATCACGTCGATATCGGTCACATCACACACATGCACAAAAGCGCTGATCGCAAATTTGCTGGAATCGGTACAAAGAATCACTTTATCTGCAATCTCCATCATCCTGCGGCGGACATTGGCCTCCTCCACATGATAATCGGTCACGCCGTTTTTCGGTGAAACGCCGCTGGCCCCAAAGATGGCTTTATCCACACGAAAATTGGAAAGGCCGCTGGTCGCAAGCAGGCCGGAAGTGGAAAAATCGCCGTCACGTAGCTCCCCGCCCAGCATATAGACATGGCAGCTCCTGTTTTTCACCATCTCCATACCCACCGGCAGGGAATTCGTCAGGATGGTCAGCTCATTTTTATCCGCCAGGCATTTGGCCACTTCCAGCGTGGTGGTGCCAAGATCCATGACCAATGCGTCGCCATCGTTCACCAGCGAGGCGGTTTTTTTTGCAATTGCGCGCTTTTCGTCCATATGCAGACATTCCCTGCTGCTATAATTGCGCTCAATTCCACGGGTATTGTTGGCAATTCCGCCGCCGTAGACCCGCTTGAGCAATCCGCATTTTTCTAAAAACTCCAGATCCCTGCGCACCGTTTCGATGGAAACACCCAGTTGGCGCGTCAGCTCATTGGCTTTTACCATACCGTTGGCAGAAAGCAATGCTTTGATTTTTTCTAAACGTTCTTGCACCATTTTCCCCATCTCCTACCGCACATTCCTGCTATCCCCCTATATATTGACCGATATGGCCCGTGTTTTTATAGGATTGATAGAAGTTCTGCTCCCATTAAAACATTTATCAAAAAAAAATGCAACCAATCACACCTACATGCGGTTATGAAAATACTTCACCGACAAGTCCCATATATGGACCGGCCATCGCCAGCTTCCACGCCGGTTCGGGATGCCGGGCAAACCATGCACTTACAAAAAATATCGCCTTTCACTTTAAAGTACACCGCCAGGTATCCGTTGCCAATGAGATTGATTCCGAACAGGCAATAGTTTGACGGGTGCTTCCAATCCGTTTGGTGTCGATAGGGTTCCCTTCGATACCCACAAGATGAGAAACGGGATCCGGTTGCTTTCTGTAACCGGGTCCCGCAGATGAACCGACTTTTCCGTTCATGGTTTATTCATTGATTTTTTACAGAATCTTCCCACGCATTGTAAGACTTCTCTCTGCCAATGCAATAAAATAGCGGTAGACGTACAAACGCAGCAGAAAGGAACTATCATGAGCGCAATCAGTGGGGTTTCCAACAATCCATATGCTTCAACGCAAGCCACCAGCAGCACGACCTCATCCACGCAGGCTGTCCATAGACACGGCGGCCACCATCACCACTACACGAGTTCCACCCAAAGCACAGATCCCACGCAGGGAGCCACATCCACTTCTTTTTCCGATGCCTTAACCGATAGCCTGGCATCTTCCGCAGTCAGCACGACTTCTACTGGCACGAATGATACAACACCCAGCGCCACAAGCGCTTCCGCAGCTTTCTCTATTTTAGCGTAATCGACATACGCCGCAAAATTGTATGCCCTCTACCGGCTTGATTGCCGGTAGAGGGCATATTGCATCGTGGTTCTGTTTGGAGTATTTCCCGAATCCGGAGAACGGGTCCGTAATCCGGCAAATCGCAACGATCCCGTACTATGTTTTTTAGGTACAGTGGGTGATTGGTACGATCCGCGCGGGAATGCAATTCCGGCCTGATTGGATGTTCTGTTATATTCATTTCAATTTTAATTCGGGATCAAGAGAATTGTGCGTACCTTTCTTAGTCGACGTGCGGAAATGCCATAAGTTGCAGCTCTCATTGCGGCAATTTTGCTCGTTGCATATAGCAAAACCTGCAAGAAAGCAATCGGTTCTATATTCAAATCCTGCGACTTCAATGGCTGCTTCTTTTTTTATGTGCATGCAATAAATGTATACTGTTCTATGGCCTTCCAAACCACCATTCCCTTCAAGAGATATCAGGGGGGAGATGTTTTGCTCTTCACATCCTATCAGCAACGGATATTTTTTATCAGCAAAGGATAACATGGGGTTTCGCGCGTTTGTTTTGACAGACGCCCGCTTCTAAAACGACATAACAATTAGGAACGTTTGCATCTCATTATGACAAAACACCGCCCACAGTCTGCCTGGTTGGCGCCGTGAGCGGTGCTTTCCACACCCCCTCGATCAACCCCGACCATATGGACATTTCGGCTGCTGACGGGTCTTTCCGTGTGGGTTTTCATTTTCTGTGAGCATCCATTTCACGGTAGATCGTAGTATACGTCCGCTTTGGGTCAGAACCATTCAAGTAATGTCAAGTTTTCTAAACTTCCTAATCGAAATGAGTAAAAAGCCAATGGCGTAGAATGCAATATAAAGGTACATAACAACCGAGGCAGGTTGCCCGCTGCCGGTCAGTCCGCCTGCGCCGCGCACCAGTTCACCGGCAATTCCCGATGAGGGCAGCAAAACCCGTTCTGCTGACGCATATAATGTGTGAAACGGAGAAATCAAACTGATCAGAATCCCGACGCTGTTGATTACTTTGCTATTGATGTAATTCCCGATCATTTCCACTATGCCGCCAATATTCCCGAGAATATAAACGAAAATCATGAGCAACCCGTTCGGCACGGTTTTTAGCGAAATAGAGCCATAAAGTGTTACGCATAATACCGCCAGTGGAACGCAAATATAAATCAACCAACTTTGTACGATCTGCGGAAACGAAAGCGCAATGATGGTGTCCAGCGAATACGCCCGACCAATAATCAGAATTGCCGCCATCAGTCCAGTCGCATAGGCAGATATGAGAATAGCCAGCCCGAAAAATTTCCCCAGGATATATTCCGCACGCCCCAACGGCCTGGATAACATGGCATGGATCATTCCTGTTTCCAACTCGGATGAAACGGCACCGGCTCCCAGAACAATCGTGAGCAAGCACATAATCATGGAGGAAAACTGCAAAACCGTTTGTGTCAGCATGATGGAGGCGAGCGGTTTAAAATCCACGCTCCGGCTACTTAAATGCGCATTCTGAAAATAGTTCAGGATTGCGACCCAGAAAATCAGATATAAAACCGTGATGATGCCCATGACCAGAAAGGTTTTCTTGCGGATAGCCTCTTTCAGCGTAACGGTCATGATCGATTTCATGTTGCGCTTCCCTCCCCAACCGCATTTAAAAACAGACTTTCCAGGGTTTCGTGCTGGGGAGTAAGCTCATACAACTCCAGCCCCTGTGAAATCAGAAAGGAAGCGATTTCATGGACAGAATCGGTGTTGGTAAGCCTGAAATAAAGGGTGCCATCTGGACCTTGGGGCTTCAGTTCCGCATCAAAGTGCTGTTTCAAGTTTGAAAACAGCTCCTCGGCGATGGGGGAGCACGTCACTTTCAAGTTGATTTGTTTCATCAGAAGGTCATGGATCGCTCCGGATCTCACAACGGAACCTTTGTTGATGATGGTGATATAATCGCTGACCGCCTCCACCTCGCTAAGCAGGTGACTATTTAAAAAAACGGTTGTGCCTTCTTTTTGCAGATCCAGAATGATATTGCGAACCTCTTTTCGCCCGATTGGATCCAGCGCGGAGGTGGGCTCGTCCAGAAAGAGAAGTTCTGGGTTGGGCAGCAGCGCGCAGGCAAGCCCGATACGCTGCTGCATACCTTTTGAGTAGCTACCCACTTTATACTTTTCCTGCCCCAACAGGCCGACGCGCCTGAGCACGCCGGCGTTGCGCTGCCGGTCTGGCTTGAGCCGGAACAAGCTGGAATGAAAATCAAGCAGATCCTCGCCGGTCATCCATTCCTGGTATCGAAACAGCTCCGGCAAATACCCGAGTTTCATGCGAGCCGATACATCACCGAGGGGTTTGCCGAGCACCTGTCCTTTCCCGGAAGTAGGAAAAACCAGTCCCATCAGCATCTTGATGCACGTGCTTTTCCCGGCTCCATTCGGGCCCAAAAAACCGTAGACCTGCCCTTTTTCAACGGAAAAACTGACAGAGTCGACCACAAGCTTGTTTTGATATTTTTTGGACAGATTTACCGCCTCAATGATCATGAATGGATGCTCCTTGCGATCTGTGTCAACGCGCTGTCCGATTTTTTGCCAGCCAAAGCATACAGGATACCGTTTTTCGTCCAGATCAGAACCGTTGTGTTGTCGCTTTGCAGTTTGGATAACGTCTCCGCAGCCGGGAAATTCGGAATTGCGGAGGAAAGCTGCGCCAGATCCTTTGCGGAATAGAGATAGCCGGTCGTGACACCGATATCCGTCTGACGGCCCAGCCCTTCAATCACCGGCAGATACACATCGCGGGAGGTGGGGTCAATCGCTGCAAGCTGAGAGCGCAGATCAGCCGGGATGGCGGTAGCGCTCGTCAGGCTGCTCCACAGGGCGTCTACCTCTTTGGCGGGTGCGTCGATATAGGCTCCCTGTGTTTCCAACAGGGTTGCGTCGGCATAGGCCGCGATCGCCGCAGGTGGTGTAACGATGCTGATTTTTGTTCCGTTATATGTTTCGCTCAGCGGCGAGGCGCCGGCCTTTGCCAGCTCGGCATTCAGCTTTTGAGTATCCAGCGTGACCGTTTTGGTCTGGGAGCTGATCGAGTAGAGCTTCGGGGTTCCCAAAGCCTCACCCTCAGGCAGATATATAGAGAACGCATGAAATTCTTTTGTGCTGCCAAGCGGTTGTACTTCCGATTTCGCATAAGCGTCCAACTGCTGTGAAATTGCATCCGATTGCGCAGCCGATTTGGTTTTATTTTCTCCCGGTTGCTTTATCTTTGCCGAAAGTGCCTGAATATCCGTCATGGATATCGTAATGGTTTTCGTGTCGGAAACCCGGAAGACGGATAGCGCCGATATCGTTGCCGCCTGGACAGGCGGAATAAGCATGGCGCCCGCAAGAATTGCTGCCGCTGACAAGATGGCAATATGTCCCTTTTTCATAATAGCTCCTTTCCCGACAAAACAAAAGGCTTGTTTCCGCTGTAAAAGCCACATCCTACCGGTTCCGTTTTCAGCACAATTATAATCCGCCAAGATTAGAACGCCATTAGTGGATCTTTGGGGAATACGTATGGTCAAGGCATCGGTCAACGGTTGATTTTCTCCGTGGCTGCTATATCTGGTGTATCGGATTTAGGCAAATCCGAAGGTACGTCTTTCCCATTGAAGTACAGCAGTATACCCAAAATCGCAAAGATGAAATAGACAAATATTCCAAGCAAAACCATATGCTCGCCTCCAGTTATCATCAGCATAACATGATCGGGCGGCACAACTGTTACAAATTTGTAAATACGCAAACGAATACGCCCTGCCAACCGGCGGAAACCGATAGACAGGGCGTGTTAAAGGTGATATGCCCCGGCATAACCTTTTGGGTTTAGGCTGTTATTTTGTCGAATGATCCACAAAAGTGCTGCAACAGGTTTCATCGCTGGTGCTGGCCGAAACTTTGTCGCTCATTGTGTTGACTTCCAGATTATTCGCATGGCACATATTCTGCCGGTTATAATGACAATTCTCTACTCCACATTTCACTTTCATAGAGGGTGCTTCCATCATATCTCACCGCCTTTCCTCTATATTTTCTCAACGATAGCACTTGTCATACATGTTCAGAAGAAAAAACATCCCTCATCAGCCGAAATAAACTACACCCCCATTTGCGACGTGACGCGTGGCTAGTAATATAGGGTTACCCGTCTATGAAGAACCCCCCGGTTTTGCCGGGGGGTTCCTATTGCCGAAAAGACAACCGTATCTGGCTCGTATTATTTTTTCTTTTTGCCCGTCTTGAGCAGGAACACGCCGGTGCCCAGTACCAAAGCCAACACGCCAACCGCAGTCGGAACCGAGCTGCTTCCGGTATCCGGGTTTGACGCGCTTGCCGCCGAAGACGTGGACGCGCTGCTTGTGGAAGTGGACGAACTGCTTGTGGAACCGGTGGAATTATTATCGGAAGATGTTTCCTCGGACGATGTGTTATTTACCTCCGCCAACAAATACCGGCTCAAATGCTGCGCCATAAAAACATAATATCCGTTCTCGACATGCCCCTTCTGCATCTCCTTGTTGCCATTGTCGTCAATGTAATACACAGCCAGGCGGCTTGTGTCATATCCCGCGGGGATGGGCAGCGAAATCTGTATGGATATATTGGAGGACGGTTCCCATACCGTGCCGTTTTGCAGCAGAACAGAGATATCATAGAGCACAAATTTGCTGCTAACATCCCGCACTGCATACGCGGCGGTATGGTAATCCTTGCCGCTCTGAATCTGACTGACATGCATGCTGGAACCCACGGGCAGCGTGCCTTCCGGTACGGTGAGTGTCACGCCGGTGCCCGTATCCCGTTTGGTGCCGGTTTCCGCCAAAGTGTTCACCGCCTTTTTGAGCGCAACCAGCGCAGCGTCCAGTGTCGTTTGGCCACTGCGGGCGGAAATCGCGCTTTGAGCCGATTCCAGCGCCTTTTGCAACCCGGACCATGAATCCGCCGTGTAATCGCTTTGCTGATAAGCACCTGTCAATGCAATCTCCACATTTAAAGATGTGGGATCACCGCTCGAAGCCAGCCCCTTTTGGGCCGCGTCAAGCACATTATACGCGCTGTCGATTTCCTGTTGTGTTGGGTTAAGTTCCTGTTGCACACCCTTTGCGGCCTGCAGTGCGGATTGGAATGTATCCCAGCTTGCAACTGTATACGAATTGCTGTCTGAAATCTGCCCCGCGGTATCAACCAGTGTGTCCAGCGCCGTCTCATCCACCGTGACCACGTTGCTCTTAAACGTATTGACTGCCGCGCCCAGCGATGAAATGGCAGCGCACACTTCTTCCGGCGTTGCGTCGTCGTCGGTGTTTACGGTTTGGGCGGCGATGATGGCGGAAGAAAGGCCATTCACCGCGCTTTGCGGATATTCGTTTTTTCCGTCTCCTGTTTGCGCGCCGGCAAGCAGGGCTTTGGCGGTGGTGATTCCACTTTGAAGGGCGGTCTTATCCGCTTTGTGTGCTGTCAGCGTTACATCATCACTGGTGGCACCGTTCTCCGAATCCGTTACTTTTATGTTCATTTTATTGCTGTTGACGGTGCAGGTCAGATAAACCTTGTCGTCTTTATTGGCTTCCGCCTGCACCTTGGCGAACGCATCCGGGTACACCGGATTGATATCATAGGTTTTATCGCCCGTGTGGCCGGCGGAAATGTAAACCGTGCCGCTGTTGCAATTTGTCGGGTCGGTGGTCACGGCCGTTTTGTTGTAAATCGGATAGGTGCGGCCGTAAGAATGGTCATGCCCGCTGAAAACGATGTCGATGCCTAATTCGTCGCAAACCTGAGGCAGCGTGTCGTAAAAAAGCGTACTGCTGTCATCCGGGTTCTTATTATAGGTCGGCTGGTGCGTGGCGATGATTTTCCATGTCTTGTTGGTGGATTTCATGTCCTGACGCAGCCAGTCCATCTTTTTTGCCATGTCGCTTGCGTTGTCTGTCCAGCCCAGCACGGCAATGTGCATGTTTCCGTAATCCACCGAGTAGGTTCCGGTTTTGTCACAATCCGGCCCATTGCTGTCGGCCAGCCCCAAAATGGCTGCGGATTTTGTCCCGTCGTCTCCCATATATTCGTGGTTGCCCAATACATGGATGGCATCAAGCGAATCGAATGCCGCGTGCTGGCTGAACATGTTGGCGGTCATGTTCATCTCACTGAAGTTTGTCTGGTCGTCGGTAAAGTCGCCGACATGGATGGAAAACGCGGGTTTTGTAGCGGCGCTTTCAATCTGCGAAAGAAATGTGCTGAAATCGCTCAGCCCGCTTGTATTGGTCACCTGTGTGTCGCCGAACACATTGAATGTTAGCCGGTCGTCGTCGGCTTTCAGCGTTGTAAAGCTGCGCACATCCGACCAGTTGGTTCCGTCGCCCACCCGGTATGAATAAGTAGTTCCGGCCGAAAGCCCCGTTGCCGTCACGGAGCTGAGCTCCACCGCGCTGCTGTCCGAGGAGTAGGTGATCAGCTGCCGTGTACCGGTATAATGCTTGAATGCGCTTTCTCCGTTTTTCTCGTAATCAGATTGGAGCGCAATCTGCATGACGGCTTTGTTTTCACCTTGCAGCGGGTTGGTCATCCAGGTAAAGGTCTTTTCCGTGGAAGCGTCCTGCGTCGAGCCGGCAAGCAGGTTTTGCGGTGTCGCACTCAACTGAGGATTGTATGACTGGCCCGATGTATCAAAGCTGTATGCGTCACCGAGCGAAGCCCAAAGGGTGAATTTTTGTGCCGTCTGCGTCGGCACAGTCGATTGCAGCGTTCCGTCGGCACCCGTCGTGCCAAGATCCGTTTTTGTTCCGTCGGCGGAAAGAAACGTAACATCCGCGCCTGCGGCAGCCTTGCCGTCCGCTGTCGTTACGGTCATTGTGCCCGGTGAGCCGACCACCATCTGGCCGACAGTGATATTCAGCCCCGCGGCTACGGACAGCGAGCCGGATGCGGAGAACGAGGAAATAAAGCTGGTTGATGTCTGCGATGTCAGTGTGAATGCACCGGACGCGCTGTATGCGATGCTGCTGCCCTGAGCAACCGTATTCGGCGCGGAAACATGAATGGTTGCCAGTGTGCCCGCACTCTGGGCCGCGCCACGGTTCTGGATATTCAATGTCAGATTGCCGGTTGAAGCATCGTACTGATAGGTGCTCTGTGCGGCGCTCTGCGCAAAATCTACGCTGGTGACGGGATAACCCTTTCCGATAGTGACCGTTGCCGTGGCACCGGTCACCGTGGACATATCGTCCGCCTTCAAAACCAGACCGCCGGTGCCGCCCAGCTGCACGCTGTTCGCCTGCGGCTCCAAGCTGAGTTTTGAGCCATTGCCTGTATTCACGGTGAAATAGACATCCTTGGTTGTTTCATTCCCGAAATTATCCTGGATATCTACCGTGACTTTGTGCGTGCCGTCCGACCACTGGTAGCCGGAAAGATACACAATACCATCTTTGTCATATGAGAAGTGTTGTTTATCAGAGGTATAGTCTTTTCCATCAACCAAAACACGTACTCTGTCCCAGTTAATTCCACTCATGTATTTGTCTGATGTGTCGTCGTGGATGTTCGCAGAAATATTGACAGAAGAAGAGTTGTATGCTTTACCATCCACGTTCACTGAATCAATGATAGGTGCATACAAATCATCATTAGCTGTGCCATAAACAAATCGGAAATTATCAAAATAAATGCTGCCTTTGGTCATTGGGCCGCCGCCGGTTGTACCTGATTTCAATGAAATAAGATCAATGGCATACCCATTGTCCTGCAGCTTAATTGGCCCGGGATGTGCAGATGTGTCAATCGGAATACTGATATATTTCCAGCCTTCCCAATAAATTTGGCCTAAATTTGCAATGTAAGGCTCTCCCGTTTCCGGCGGCATATACATGCCAAAATCATTTCCATTTCCATCCACAAACCCAAACCAAAGGCTCATTCCCTGCGTTTCTGGTGTTCCATATACCCAGACGCCAAAGCTGGTGGGTGTGCCTTGTGCACTTTCCGTCACAGTTTTTGGGCCTGCATGCGCAGTTAATGTTGTATTTTTCTGCGCTTGTGTAAAGTCAAAATCCACTCTGACAGAATGATTTCCAAAACGCACAGGCGAATCTGGATAAGTGCTGGCACCAACGCTTACTTGCTCACCACGCTTGCCAGGAAAACTGGTCCATAAGGACTGCGCGGTTGTATCATCTGTTAAACTTTCGCAGTTCTCTACTACAACCGGATCTTGTCCAACCTGTATATGTATGGTAACGCTTAAATTCGTATTATTGAATTTGGCAGTGATATTCCCACTGCCGCAAGTAGTCCCGGCAACGAAATTATTATCATTATCCACTGTACCTAAATTGTCTGGAATACTCCAGGTCACGTCTGATTTGGTAAACTTGACGGTGTGACCTTGATATGTGGCCGTCAGCCCCAATGATTTCGTATCTCCGGGCTGCATGGTCACGTTGTTAGCTGAAGATGTAAATGAATCTGGATTTTCGATTTCCAGAGAGGCGGAACCAACCTCATTCCCATTATATTTCAAAATAATGTTGACTTTTCCCAACTTTCCGTTGGAAACAAAGGCGCCGGTGGTCGCATCTATTGTCCCATAAGAATTGTCATATAAGCTCCATTGTAGGCCCGATGACGGCAAATCAGCAGAAGCCCCAGAACTGTCTCGTCCCTTTGCAGAAAATTGCACTGTGGACTGGGGTGGCACTGTTTCTTGGCTGGGTGTGACATATGCGCTTGCAAACTGGTGCGTAACCGTTGCTGTAGACACCAAAAGAATACAGTCGCTGTCCGCGCGTTCCGAACCGTCACTTGGACGATTGGCAAGAGAAAGTGAATCATCCCCTGGTTGTCGCACCAACGTCGTAGAAGATCCACCGCCATCCAAAAAACAAGCCCGTTCGCAGCCCTGCTGCACCATATATTCGCCTATTCCCACTCCATTCATTCCCTCAGACCATCCGTCCTGCCGGCCATCCACTTGAAACAAAACAACGCTTCCATCTGCTTTAACGCCAATCGCCGTACGCGGATTCAGTGTTTGCTCGTCTGCATATTGTGATGCGTCTTGTGTTACTTGCCCATTTTCCACAATGGGAACAGCCAACCCCGTAACGGCATTAACCACGGGATTGTTTGAATCTGCAAAATGGTTGGTGGATTCATTTAAATCACTTACGCTAATGGTGACTGTGTCACCAACATTAATGTGACTGTCCGAAAGGTCGGAAAATTTATTGCTTTGATTTGCCGCATAGAGAACCAACTGATTTGCGCCGATGGGGGTATCGGTGGAATTTAGCTTTTTTTCTACAACTTTAGCCGTTACAATGCCACCAAGCTGCATTGTTCCACTTTGAACATCCATAACGATTTCTGTTCCAGGCGCGTCTGTATGGGTGCTTGTGCCGTATTTACTGGAAAACAGATACTTCCAGCTTGTCATCGGAGAATAATATTTATTGAAATAGTCAATATCCCAGTTGTTTGTTTTAATTGTGCCGTCTGCCCCTTTAACAGTGTATTTAATGCTGTAGTTTCCTACACCGCAAGCAAACGTTCCATCTTTTCGAAAACCTACCAGTGCGTATCCATTTTTCTTTGTGCCGGTACTGGGATATGTTGTTGTACCCGTGCGATCATAGCCTTCTACGCAGGAAGTTAATTCACCGTTTTCTATAACCTCTCCACGCGGGGTTCCATTGTTAATATCAAAAAAAGAGCCGTTTACGGCAGCGACTACTGTACCGCTCTGCTCTGCAGCCATCTGTGCAACAGTTTCGGCTCCCCATATGTATTGCCCTGACGTAACCTCCGGTTTCACGGAGGCTGTTTTCGGATTGTAGGTAAGTGTATGGCTTTTTTGCAATCCATCTGTATTGGAACTTTCGGTCACTTGGTAATTTAGTCCCGGAGTCAATTCTTTGATTTCAGCAGACTGGATTGTTCCGATACCTGTGCTGTCACTGTCATCTGCCAAAGCACGCGGGCCCTTGTAAATAACCGAAGATGCGACAACCACAAAGCATAATACAATAGCCGCAGTCTTTTTGAGAATTGCATATTGACGCCTAAGATAGCTTTTTTTCATATCTTTCCTCCTGTATTCATACATACTCCATTGTGCAGTGTACGCAATCTGTCGGAATTATTGGGAGTATATATACCTGCCATGTCAACTGTTTTTATACCAATTCCGAAAAAGCAAAATAAATAAACCCTTTATTTATTGCATACACACGCTATCCCATTTAATGAAAAATCACTTTAATAAAACCGTTCCGAGTTGACATAATATAAAATTTCGCCACATTAGATATATTATATCCAACATTAAAAAATTACATCATTTATTTGCAATGTTTGTGTAATGATTCCGTAATGATTTCGTAATGTAAGCGTGGTCAAAGAAGTTTGAGTAACGGTACAGGGTTTTGCGTAAATATATATTTCATTAAATGGGAAAATTATGATGCTTTGATTTTGTTTGAATTGCTCGGCTTGATAATGTTTCAACGATTTAAAACCATATTGCGTCCCCCATAAGATTGAGGATGTCCTAGACTGGGCTATACCCGATTTGATGAAGGGTCTAGAGTAATGAAATAACAGGGACATATCCAAATCCCGTTATAATTGTAAGTAACGTGCCACCTCCATCGAAAATGGCATATTACAGGCTTTAAGATGTGCCGTTATCAGCAACAGGCAGTGTAACCTGCAATTTTGCAAGGCTTTTTGATTTTAGGCCTTTTTACTGTTTTTTATAAACAATTCAAAAATTTCGTGTGGATGACTGCTTGTAATTGTGAACATATTGTAAAGAAGCATATAAGGTGGTATACTTCATTCAGATTGGTATGTTTGCCTGTTCTGAGAGGCATTGAGTCGAGGAGTTATAAGACAAAAGGGAGAAGACGGATGAAAATGCTTAAAAAGAGAAGTCAATCACTGTTTTCATCAAGGGTATGGAAAC
Source organism: Ethanoligenens harbinense YUAN-3 (assembly GCF_000178115.2). Taxonomy (NCBI): domain Bacteria; kingdom Bacillati; phylum Bacillota; class Clostridia; order Eubacteriales; family Oscillospiraceae; genus Ethanoligenens; species Ethanoligenens harbinense. The sequence continues at coordinate 578,351 of NC_014828.1, read as the reverse complement.
AGACGGCGTTACGGGCGGGAGCGATCGCCGTATCATTTGCTGTCCTCCTATCGTCTCTGAATCTGTTTGGACTAAATGTATCTGCTGATACGGGCGCATCCGCAGATTTTCTTACCTATTATGATTTAAATATTGAGGATGGCATTGTAACCGGGTATACACTGAAACCTATCTACAATATATTAACTGTACCAAGCGATTTGTCACTGGCCATCCCGTCCAATGTCACGGGCATTGGAGACAATGCGTTTGACCGTTGCAACCTGACCAGCGTGACGATTCCTTCCAGTGTAACCAGTATCGGAGACTATGCTTTTGCAAGCTGCCGTTTTACCAGCGTGACGATTCCCTCCAGTGTAACCAGCATTGGAGCCTTTGCATTTGTAGGGAGTACTTTGGCCAGCCTGACCGTTCCCTCCAGCGTTACCAAAAGCGTTTCCGCCTTTGAAGGCTGTGATGATTTGACCAGCGTGACGCTTGCTCCCGGTACTACTCAGATTGGAGACTATGAGTTCAATTACTGTGCGGGTTTAAAAAGTGTCACAATTCCAGATACTGTGACCAGCATCGGAAATTTAGCATTTGCAGGGTGTCCTTTTGCAAACATTATAATTCCTTCAAGCGTAAACACTATTGAAGGCTCATTTGAAAATTGTTCCAATCTGAAAAGTATCGATCTTCCGGGTGTTACCAGCATTGAAGGAGAGTCTTTTTCGGGTTGCACCAGCCTGACCAGCGTTGGATTCTCGTCTCATTTAACGTATATTGGCATGCAGGCATTTGCTGATTGCCAATCACTTACAAGCGTAATCATCCCGTCCAGTGTTACAGATGTCGATTATGAGGCATTTGATGGCAGCGGCCTGACTTCCATTACGTTTGAATCCGCAACGACGACAATCGGCGAAGGGCAATCCGGATATAAGGACAATGTTGGTGTCACGCTCCCTGCCAGTGCGGTCATTTACGGGTATGATCCTTCGACCGCAAAAGATTACGCCGCGGAATACGGAAGAACATTTAAACCAATTGCGGAAGCTCCGGTAACGCTGGAAAGCATCGCTATTACAACACCGCCGGGAAAAACCAGCTATGTGGTGGGAGAATCCCTTGATATCACCGGTCTGGTGGTAACGGGTACCTATAGCGACGGCAGCACGAAAGTCGAGCCGATCACATCTGCAAATATTTCTGGGTTTGACAGCTCCGCACCAAAGGATTCCGAAACTCTCACCGTCATATATGTAGGAAAAGCGGCCACATATACAGTTAAAATTGAATCCTTTGTATCTAAGGCTCTTATCTTAGGAACCGATACTAGTACGTTTACAAATAATTATAATGATTTCTTTAACACTTCAGATGTTTCAAACTATACGATAAGTGATCATTTATTTAATAAACTGGTTGAGTGTGTAGAAGATAAATATACAAATGACAACGATTATTCTTCTGTGGTAAATGATCTACTTAATGAGAGAAATTCGGCATGGGGAGGATCCTGCTTTGGAATGAGTTCTGCGATGATTCTTTCAAAGTTGGGCAATATTAACATACAAAACTTTGATAGCTACAATCCGAATGTGTCAAATTTTTCCGATTTGAATAAACCAAAAAATGATTCCCATGTTCGAGATCTTATAAATTATTATCATCTTTCTCAATACATTCCAGCAATTTCTGATAAAATAGTGAATGCAGTCAATCCTAAACTGACGGGAGATACAGAACAGATAAGTCAGTCCGTGATGGGAAGCATTGTTCAAAAAGCTAAAGCCGTCGCCTCGGGTGGAATGCCTTTTGTGCTGCAGGTTGGTCAAATTAGCAATGGACAACCTGACAATCATGCCATTATTTGTAATGGATATTTGAAAGACTCCGATGGATACCACGAATTGGAAATTATTGACCCAAATGACACAACCAAATTTGAAACGTTGAAAATTGCCGATGATTTTATGTCCTACCAGTTTTCCGATGATCCGCTAACTATTAATGCATCTAATTGGAATGAAATTGGATATATGGACACAGACGCGCTACGTTTTATTGACATCGACGGTCAAGATAACAATAATCCTTATATTGTATCCGGCCCAGATACAAATTCGAGCGCAGGAGAAACGGAAACATTGACCGGTACATATTTTGACTTAGGTGCTGCTGATGGATTCAGCATATCCGATGCGTCTGGCAGCACATTTACCCGCGCACAGAGCTTTGCCCAATCGGGCAGTCTGGTTCCAGATTCGGAAGTACCGCTCAGTGATGGTGTTGGCGGAGAAATGCGGTATCATTTTTCGACGGCAGGCACGTATACGGTCACACCCGAGGGGAAGGCCATGAAAGTTTCGGCGCTAGACCATAACAGTTTTGCTTCCGTAAATGAAACGGGCGCGGCCGACATGGTATTTAAATCGAATAATGCGGTGGACATCAACGGCAGTTCGTTCTCATACACGGCTTCGGTCCCCGATCCAACATCGGATGGAAATATTCAAGTCAGCTCAAACAGTGGCGCGAACGTCAGCATTTCACAAAATGCGCAGGGGGTAATCGTCAGTTCTCCCCATCTTCAAAATTTAACAGTGGGAACCGTTCGTGAACCAGATGGAGAAAATACCACGCAAACCGTTTCCACCGATAAAACAAGCATTTTGATTAAAGACAAAACGGGAGACAGTACCGGAGCAGTCCAGGTATTTGTTTCAAGCAAAAATGATGGAAATTATGATCAACTGCTTGGTACGACCAACATTCCTCCGTCATCCACGACGTATAGCCTTGTTTATGCGGCCGGAGCCGGAGGCACCGTTTCGGGAAGCGCGAAGCAGACCGTTTCTCAGGGAGCCGACGGGACATCGGTTGCGGCCATTGCCAATGCCGGTTATCATTTCGTGAAATGGAGCGATGGATTTATCTCTGCTACAAGGCAAGACAAAAAAGTGACAGGCGACATCAGGGTTACGGCATTGTTTTCCGCAGATTCCAGCAGCTCCAATTCCAGTACAGGGACTTATGGGGGTATTTCGACTTCTACTCCTGAAAGCAATCAGATGAGCTCTTCAAATTCCCAAGCAGCTATTGTGAATCCCCAAACTGGTGATGAGAGAATGAATTGGTATATGGTGATATTAAGCTTGATTCTGGCCGGAACGGCGATTGGCATTACCGCATTCTCAGTGCTTATTAAGAAAAAAGCAAAAAGACGCTGACAACAAGCATATCGCAATCCATTATTAAGCTTTGTTATGAAATTTGAAAAGTATTTTAGGTAAAATATGTCGCGCACTCCCGAAACCAGCCGTATTTACGGGTTCAAATCCCCGGCAGACTAAAGTCTGCCGGGGATTGCTCTATTCGCAAGGTGGTTGCTGACGGTATTGATTTCAACCGCTTCATCATTGATCAGAATATTTACAATACATTTCCGAAGCGCCTGCCGGATATAAGCGGATCGGACAGCAGAAGGTTACGGTCGCGGGAAAGCTTCTCAATCAGTTTCTCGCATGTAACGGTTGGAGCCGGTTGTGCCGCGACCGGACGATCTCGCAGAATCTTCAGGTGTGCCTGGTGCCCGATGATCCGGTTGCGTACCATGTCATTATCCAATCCGTCTTCCAGCGTATGCATCAGGTTTTCAATCTTTTTCCCAGTTGCGGAGATTTCCGGCCTGATAGCGTTGGCCTTGCCCACACCGTCATCTTTGCAGGCCTGTAGGATCGCGTCCGCCGTGTTTTTAATGAGTTTGCCGTTTAGAATTTCGTTTTTTAGGCAGTTTACAAACAAAGGTTCTATGTCTGCGACGGCCATGTTTTTGGCGCGTAGGTGTGGAGCCTTCTTTTGTTCAGGCAAGTATAAGTAGCTGTGTCCATAGCCTTTTGAACTGATGGTGACGCCGCCCCACGCGCACCGCATTTCCGGCAGCGAATCAGCCCAGAGAGAAGATGTTTCCGGTTTACACGGTTTTTTGCACCGTTTTTTTCGTTTTCCATAAGACGTTTCTGCACTCTTTCCCGTATCGCCTTGTCAATAATCCAGGAACGGCATTCCCTATCACAATAGCGTCCGGGTTGGCTTACATGCCCAAGCTCGTGGGCGAGAGTGATTCTTTCGATTTTGTGAACAAGCAGGCGATCCGTGCACTGGTTATTGGTACGACCCGAAGCGGCAAAGATATGCGCATCATCTTAAACACCATCCGCTTGGCCGGTCAAGGCCGCAATCGGGAATCCTTTCTGGTGTTCGACTTAAAAGGTGAAGACTTTGAAAGTTGGTATACATTTTGAAAGATAAAGGCTATGTTGTGGCTGTTTGGATAATCCGAAACGCAGCTCTAAGCGAAACCTTCTCCCACAATCAAGAAAAGATGTCTGGAGGAAGCAAAAGTCGGCGACGAGGATTATTTCGGTTCAATCGAGTTGATTAAAGAGCTGGCACAGATTCTTACGGATAATCCGCAGCCCGATCCGGTTTGGCCAAACAGTGCCCGAACACTGCTGACAGCTCTTATTATCCTCATGATTGAGGACGGTTACAAGCGTGGCTGACTGGAACTCGTCAATATGTATAGCGTCCGCAACTTCTTTTTGGAGTATGGCAGCGCAACAATCCGCCTTTTCTGTTATGCTCGGGGCATATTTTGGAAGCAACCTGCTGTTGACATCTCTTTCGAATACCAAGGAGGCACCTGCTGCTTTCAGGCGAAAAACTAAGAACCGATTTTATCAAAATGCTTGGTTTGCAACAGGTGTATTTTCATTGATTATTGTGGAAATATCTTTCTTTTTAAGTTTCAAACTGTTTAATTACCCAATCTCATCCTGCTCCTATTTCTCTTTCTTTAATTGGACGATCAACCTTATCGTCTATCTTCTTTGGTTAAAGCATCGGCACGGGGAGGAGCGCTTTTCCTCACCGCTCATTTTTGGCAGTATTGGTTGTTATGTAACAATATTTCTGATCTGTATCCTTTCCGTCGTCAGTCTTTGGGTAAAAGATTTTAGAATCGGTTTCTATTCAGCCACAGTCATTACAATATTAATTTCATTGGCGTATTTTGTTCTCAAAAAATTTACGAATCAAAAGCCAGGGAAAGAAGGATAGGTATATCCCCTCATTATCCATTGTTTGACATGACATTCCCATTATTTCCGTTTGCTCACATTTATTATAGATAATGTTTTTTGTATGTGTCTACGCTTTTAGCAACGGAATGGATTATATGCAATTAGATAAATCATACCAAACAGGTGAACGATATTTGGATTATCTCATAACAATTAAAAGATGTTATTATATAATCAGATAATTCCGCAAACAAATTCCTCTTTGATGTTGAATGCGTAATGCTTAATCCATACTTCTGTTGATTTTTTCATCATGTTTACACGCTGCGAAGAAAGCAGTATCTTATTGGCATTATATAAGCACAGGCACTTGCCGAAGAATGGCGGTGTCTGTGCTTATTCTTTGTAATAAGGGGGAGCATGATCTGGAGTGCTTCTCATTGGATCTCGCATCCATGCAATAATCTGCCAGCCATCCTCATTATAGTTTGACCGCTTTACTGCCTTTTGCCTGTGCATCCCTCAGCCTGTTTGCGGATACGTAAATTTTACATACATTGGGTAGCAATCGGTTTGGATTGGTGTAAAAATAAAAGTGTTTCAATAATCTATTTTACGTCTGAAAAAGCTCTGTTTAAGGACGTAGAGCAAACAAAAATCTTTGATTTGGGGAAGAAGGAAAACATTGGAATGAAAAAAAGAGTAAAGAGAAAATTGGCCGCAGCGGCGGTCGCAATTAGCATATGCGCTGCGCAGATTCTATCATCGGTAGACGTATATGCACTGGGCCCGGTTGATATTCAGTCATCTGTATTTAAGTCGATTATTGATGAAACAAAGACAACAATATCCCCCGATGTTGGACAGAAAACATTTACATATATAAATAAAGGGGACAACAACCGCGTTGCCTGCTATGAAGCAGATGTTGATTTGTCAAACAAAAATGCGTCGCTGGTCGTGGGCATGCCAAACGACGGCACATCTTACGGGATGCAGACCGTGCGCGACCAAGCTTCTGCCGCAGAAAAAAACGGGAAAAACATTGTGGCCGCCGTCAACGGGGATTTTTATGATATGTCCACCGGCGAACCGGTCAGTCTCATTGTAAAAGATGGCGTTGAACTGCACGCCAGCAACAATTCCAGTGGCTTTTTTGGCATAAAAAAGGACGGTATGGCCGTTATCGGAGATGCTAGTACGTATAATCAGATCAAAGGCGACCTTCAAGAAGCAATGAGCAGCAACCAGCTTTTGGTGGTAAACGGAAAAACCGTCGGCAGCAGCACAGATCTCGAACCACGTACTGCCGTAGGCATCCGCGCGGACGGCAGCGTGTTCTTCATTGTAATTGACGGCCGGCAAAGCCCTTATTCCGAAGGTATTACGCTGACGGATCTATCCCAACTAATGCTGGATGACGGTGCCGTGCAGGCCGCCAATTTGGATGGCGGTGGTTCCTCCACCTTTGCCAGCCGCACACCGGGAGATACTGATCTGACGGTGAAAAACAGCCCGTCGGATGGCAACGAACGCACCGTGGCCAATTCCTGGCTGATTGTTTCCAACGCTGTGTCAGATGGACAGTTTGCTTCAGCAGCTATCACACCTGGCGATCAGACCTATACGCCTGGTGCAACCGTGCAGTTTGCCGCCAAAGGTGTGGATGCCTCCGGTGCGCCGGCACAGTTGCCGGGTGGTTTGTCTTGGTCGCTTTCCGACCCCAGTTACGGAAGTATCGACCAGACGGGCAAATTTGTATCCGGCGGAAAAACGGGGCAGTTCCAGGTTCAGCTTTCCTCGAATGGGAAAGTAGTAGGCAGCGCATGGGCAGAGGTCGCCGTTCCGGACAGCTTGCAGTTTTTGCAGTCGGAGCTAAGCCTGAAGTTCAATGCCCAGCAGGATTTGGGGTTGACCGCCACCTACAAGGGACGTACGGTTACACTGCACAGTGGTGATATCCAGTGGACCTATAACACGGCGATGGGTACCATAGATGATTCCAATATCTTCCACGCAGGCGGACAGTCCGCTTCCGGCACGGTCACGGCACAGTTCAGCGGCACAAATCTTACGGCTTCTATCAATCTCAAGGTGGGCCAGCTCCCGGTCGTCCTGTATGATTTTGAAGGGAATCTTGACGACTGGAGCACTTCTACCGCCGGCAGGGGCGAGCAGTGCAGCATATCCCTTGCAAAATATCCGAATGATCCGGTCCGCTTTGGTCAGCAGTCCCTGCGCATTGACTTTGACAATACGAACGCACAGAAATCCACCACGCTCGGGGATTATGCCGGCCCGGCAACCAGCGTGCCTGTTCCGGGCACACCGACGGCAATCGGCATGTGGGTCTATGCGACTCCCGAAGCGCAGGGGTATTGGTTGCGCATGTATGTTTACGATAAAAACGGAAGCGTCAAGCCTTTGGATATCACGCCGCAGTCCGGTGTCAACTGGACCGGCTGGAAATACTGTGAAGCAGCGATTCCAAGCACGTATCAAGGTCCGTTTACGACATTTCCCAAACAGATGATCCGCATCATGTCCCTCAAGTCCGGTATTGTCGGCCCCATGACCAAAGGAAGCATCTATGTCGATAACATCCGCGCGGTCTACGGCGCGAATGTAGATGACTTGACTGCGCCGGTGATCGACTCGGTAAATGTGGATGGGAAAACGTACAATACGTCTTCCGTCAACATTACGACAGCGATCCACGACGTGAGCGAGCCCAATGAATCCGGTATCAACTGGGACCGCAACCGCATTTGGGTGGACGGTGTGGAATATACCAATGCCCAGGACCATTATTCCTATGATAAAGACGGTACTTTCAGTTTGTCCGGTTATCAATGGGCGGACGGTGTGCACCATGTGCACCTTTCCATTCAGGATAACTTCGGGAATGAAACGGACAAGGATGTCTATTTCACGGTAAAAACAAGCAACGGCACCGGTATTTCGCTGAATCCACAGGGCGCGAGCGCACCTCTGGGCGGGACCTATTTGTTTACGCTGAATGCGGACGATCTGTCCAATGTGACCGGCGCCACGGCTACCGTCAATATCAGCGAGGCATTTCCGGTGACGGGCGTGGACTTTGCCGGTAGCGCCGCGGGCAGCACCTACCAATACGATGTCTCCACCGGCAACGTGACACTGAACATCAAAAACAGCGGCGCGGCCAAGGGCTCCGGCACGCTGGCGACCATCCATGTTGCCGTGCCGGCCGGCACCGCACAGGGCGGCACCATCCCCTACAGCGTTACCAGCGGCGCGGCTACTTTCACCGCTGCACAGGGCGGCACTTTTAACGCCACGTTTTCCTGCACCGCGGGAGCCATACCGGTTTCGTCCAGCTTGAATGTCTCTCTCGGGCAGATGGTCGTGGGGGCGGATGGGCAGCTCACCGTTACCACGGCGGACGGTAAACCGGCTGCCGGTGCGGATGTGACGTTCACGCCTGCGGGCGGCACCGCGCAGGATCTCGGCAAAACCGACGCGGACGGCAATCTTTCAAGCGCCGTGCCGACCCAGACGGCGCAGAAATTCACGCTTTCGGCGCAGTTGGATACGGCGTACAGTTTCCCGACCGCCGGGCAGTCGTTCAATCCGCAGAAGGGCGCCGCGCCCAGTAATCTGCTGGCCGGTTCCACGCAGGACCCGACGACTGAAAAAACCTTTACATGGATGACCAATCCGTTGCAGGGCGGGGGAAAAGCCATCATGCAGGTGGCCGGGCAGGATGACTACGCGAAGAACGGCGACAGCGCCTTTGCCGATTATACCGGTACATGCAAGCTCATCACCTACACCGCCGACAGCAGCGCCGTCACGCTCAATTCAGTCACCGCGACCGGCCTCACTGCCGGCACGACTTACGCCTATCGTGTAGGCGACGGCACGAACTGGTCGGACGTGCGCACGTTCACCACCCTGAAGCCCGATGATTCCAACCTGACATTCAATGTCTTCGGTGATACGCAGGTCAGTGATACGGCGGGACTCAGCGCACTCGACGGCTTCATCACCGACATTGAGAACGCGCCGGTCAAATCCGATTTTGCCCTTCATGTGGGTGACTTCACCGACGATCAGTCCATTTTCAACGAAATGGATATTACTGCCAACATGCTCAGCTCGCATTCGATCTTTGATTCAATGGACTTTATCCATGTCATGGGCAACCATGAGCTACAGGGAGACGACGGCACCAAATCCGCCGCCATCCTCGGCATGCCAAACAGCAATGGCCCAGACTGCGATAAAACCGGTACTTATTCGGTTGATTACGGCAACATGCACATTGCCGTTCTGGGTTGGACGGGCGACACCACCCAGATGCAGGAAAAACTCGATTGGCTGCGCAAGGATATGAACGCTTCCCATAAGACCTGGAAGATGATCGCGACCCACCAGCCGACGTTCAATACGAACCCGTCGGACGGTTCCACGATGTTTTACGATATGTTGCCGCAGGTGTGCGACGAACTGGGTGTGGACATCGTGTTCAACGGCCACGATCATGCTTACGGTCGCACCTACCCCATCTACGACAAGACTCCGGCGACGTCCGATCCGGCCAACTGCAACAACGGTACGGTCTATATCGCAGCCGGCCACAGTGGGGACAAAACTTACGACATTGACCCAGTGCAACCGGATGCTTTCGTCACCCATCAGCAGGAGGCCAACAAAGACGACGCCGTTTACCTGACCTGCTCGGTGGACAAGAACAAGATGCATCTCGTCGTGCATGATTCCCAAAACGGCGAGACGACCGACGACGTGACGCTGACCGCGCATAAAACCGACAAGACCGCGTTGCAGTCTGCCATTGCCAGTGCGCAGGCGCTGGATGGCGCGGCTGTGGTCGGCAACTATGAAGGCAATTACCCGCAAAGCGCCATGGATTCCATGAAGTCTGCGATCAATGCCGCAAACGCCGTAAACAGCGACGACAATGCCACGCCGGAAGACGTGGCTGCGGCGGTAACTGCGCTGAACACGGCAGTGGCCACGTTCCAGAGCGCGGTGGTGACGGTTGATCGCACCCAGTTGAACACGCTGGTGTCCAATGCGGAGAAGTTGGATTCCACCAAGTATACGCCGAACAGTTGGAAACCGTTCGGCGATGCATTGACGGCTGCGCAGACCGTGCTGGCCGGTCACCCGCGTCAGGAAGACATTAATGAGGCGTTCAACGCACTGCTGACAGCCCAAAACAGTCTGGTGTTTGCGGCAGATAAATCTGCGCTGCAACAGATCGTCACATTGGCGAAAAACACGGATACATCCAATGACAAACCTGCGCGTGTGAAGGCGCTGACCGATGCGGTCGCGGCAGCACAGGCTGTGTTGGACGACCCGAACGCCGTGCAAACCGAAGCGGATAACGCGGTAGCCGCGGTACTGCAGGCGCTTACCAATCTGCAGGAAATCGCGGACCGTACGGATCTGAACGCACTAATTGTAACGGTGCAGAAACTGGATGGCAGCAAATACACCAATGCCAGTTGGCAAAGCCTGCAGACGGCGTTGAGCGCCGCACAGGCCGAAGCTGCCGATCTGGATAATAATGCGTCCGATATCCAGACCGCCTACAGCAATTTGGCGGGCGCGGTGAACGCACTGGTGACGGTTTCCAACAAGGCGGCGCTGAGCAACACCGTTTCGCTGGCAGGCCAGGTGCTCGCCAACGCAGGCAGCTACGCGCCGGCCACCTTGCAGGGGATTTCTGATCTCGTGGCACAGGCGCAGGCATTGCTGGTGCAGAACGATGCGACGCAGAGCGCGGTGGACAGCGCAGACAGCGCCTTGCTCAACGCCCTTGCAAAAGTTCGTGTCAAAGCGGATAAGACCGACTTGGCCAAGCTGGTCGATGCCACCTCGAAAATGGATCTTACCAAATACACGGCTGCGAGCGCGGAGACACTCCGTCAGGAACTGACAGCGGCCAAGACAGCGCTGACGGATGAAAACATCACGCAGGATGCGGTCAACCAACTGACGGGCAGCCTCCAGAATGCGGTCAACGGGCTGGTGCCGGTTTCGGCCGGAAATGGGACAACATCCTCCAACGATGCGTCTTCCCATTCCAATGCGTCTAACCCTAAAACGGGCGCTGCGCAGTCTTCTGCGTTGCCGGTCGCAGCAGCCGGTGGTCTGGTCGGCGCCTGCGCCTTCGTGGTGGTGCTGTTTCGCCGCCGGAAAAAGGAAAGCCGATAAAAGGAACATCCGGAACGCTTAACAAATTTTAAGATTTACGAATTGTAAAAATCCCTCTGCCGCAACTTTGCCAAAGTGCCGCAGAGGGATTTTTTATATATATGTCAATGGTTTTAAAGCGTCGGAACGAGCTCCTCATGTACTACAATAGATATTATTGGCTCAAATTCAGTCTCAAACGGTGTTCTTTCTCACGTGATAATCCTGTAAAATTCTATTGCGTTTTGATAAACATAACGCACACTTGTGCAAGCTGCAAAAAAGAAGACTCGTTCTGATTTATAATATGAACGGAATCAAATTGCTTTCATCGTCTTATGATGATGTTGTGTAGCAATATTACACCAAACCAATCTTTTCGCGGCTTATATTGTTTTTGTGAAAAAGCACCTCCATCGCTCATCATAAAACATTAATGAAAAGCCTCATCATTCTATAACATTTTGCAAATTGGGGGAACTGGTTTAGATGGAAATTTGCAGGAGTTCCTTTTTCGGTTAAAATCAGAAATGCCTGTATTTTAAATTCAACACGGATGCAGAAACGCCTTGGTTTGAAGCTCAGAATGCCTTAATGTTCTCGGAAAACATGGGCAGATAGGAGGGTACATTTTCCTTTTTCATGGCGACGGATATTTCCCGGTAGATCGGAATGCGGCTGATTTCTCGTGTGGCGATGGAAGGGTCCTGAATCCCTTTTGCCACGATCGAGGGCAGAAGGGTGATGCCGTCTCCATGGCTCACGTAGCGCAAGAGCGACTCTGTCAGGTCCAGCTCCAGCACGATATTCGGCGTCACTTTCATGCGGTTGCACTGCCTGCGTATCGAGGCGCGGATGGTGCAGGGATCCTTATAGAGCACCAGTTTTTCATGCAGGACGATCTCCATAAAACTAATGCTCTGTTGGCAGCGCAGAGGGTGGGCAACAGGAAACACCACATAGAGCGGCTCCGTCATGAGCGGGATCACGGCAAGATTCTGCTGCGGCTCCGCGTTGGAAAGCAGTACCAAGTCGAATTTTCCACTTTCGACCCCTTTTACAAGTTCCTCGTTGGAGAAGCGGGTATCAACGGTCACCTGATTCCGCCCGCCTGCTTTCAGCCGTTCTATATACCGGGGGAGAAAATAGGTCACCAGATTTCCAAGTCCGCCGACGCGCAGTTGACGCACCTCATCAAAATGTCTGACTTTATCGATTGCCCGATCAAATTCTTCCAAAATGCCGCTCATTTGCTCATAGAACAGCTTTCCAGGAGAGGTCGCTTCAATGCCGTCATAGTTTCGGATCAACAGTTTGCAGCCAAGCTCCTTTTCAAGATGTTGCAGCTGTTTCGAAAGCGACGGCTGCGAAATGTAAAGGTGCTCGGATGCTTTGTTCAAGCTGCCGTAACGGACGATTGCAAGAAAATATTGTATTTGCTCGAGGCTGATCATTGTATTCCTTTCATATGCTATGCGTTCCGGCTATACCCAATATGTGCAGGAGCAATTAGGCAAGCCCGTCAGCAGAGTTTATCATATAAGCAAGGTCAGTTTATCATAAAGCAGGCCGAATTGAAAGGGGGACTACGCTGCGGAAAATAAATCGAATCCGGACGCGATCTTGGAGGTGGGGCACACAGTCGAATTCCAAATTCGCATGGTACGCAAACACGTTTCGACACATAAAAGGAGAACAAAATGAGCGGACAATTAAACAAGCAAAAAGTACTGGTAATAGGCGGATCGAAATATTTGGGCTTGGCAATCGCAAAACAAGCGAGTGAAGCCGGAGCGGAAGTGGTCATTGGAGCGCGCAATCCGGAGCAGGCTTCTCAGGCGGCCGCACAGCTTCCGCTGGCAAGTGCGATCCGCGTGGACATTACGGACGAAGGCACGATTGCCGCCGCGGCATCCCAACTGGGGCATGTCGATCATGTGGTGATCACCGCATCTGCTCATCACAATGTGCGGGTTCAGGATCTGGAACATGATAAAATCGTCACCGCGTTTGAAGCGAAGGTGATCGGCCCTCTGCTGTTGGCGAAGCATTTTGCGCCGATTATCTCCCCGGCGGGATCTATCCTTCTGTTCTCCGGCGTGGCCGCATGGAAACCCTCCCCCGAATATACGGTGATGGGTGTGACCAATGGAGCGGTCGCCTTCCTGGTTTCGCAACTAGCAAAGGAACTTGCGCCTATCCGTGTCAATGCAATTTCGCCGGGCATCACCGACTCCGGCACTTGGAACGTCCTTGGAAAGCAGAACAAAAGGGAACTGCTGGAAAGTGCCTCGGTGTCCAGCCTGGTCGGGCGGGCCGGTACGGCTGATGATATCGCAGATGCCGCCATATGGCTGCTCGGTGCCGGATTTGTTTCCGGAGAAACGATCCATGTGGAAGGAGGAACAAGGCACACATGACGAAAAACACTTATCCGTTCCATCAAAAGGTCGTTTTGATAACCGGAGGCGGCAGTGGGATTGGTCGGGCGATAGCCTGTGCATTTTTGGAGAATAACGCTACCGTCGTCATCATTGGCCGGCGCATGGAAGCGTTGAGGGAGACGCTCGCCTCTTATCCGAAAGAACGCACCCTGGCAATTTCCAGAGATATCTCCGAGCCGCAAGCCGCCGCACAAATCGTGGCGGAGGTGCTGAAGCGCTTCGGCCATCTGGACGTAGTGGTGAGCAACGCCGGCGCTTATGCGAGCGGAGACTTGGTGGATTTGGACAAAAAAACATGGGAACATCTGTGTTCAGTCAATATTGATGCGCTTTTCTATCTTGCCCAAGCTGCTTTTCCGGCATTGCGGAAAGTCAGCGGCACATTGGTTGCGACCTCATCGGTTTCCGGGCTGAACGGAGACTGGAAACAGGCCGCTTACAATGCCACCAAACATGCGGTCAGCGGCTTTGTCCGCTCTCTCGCGTTGGATTGGGGCGGGGAAGGCGTTCGTGTGAACGCCGTTGCCCCGGCGTTTACCATCACCGATATGACCGCTGACGTGGCGGGATCACCCGAACAGCTTGTTCCGTTTATCGACCGTATTCCCTTGGAGCGGCCTGGAACCCCGGAAGATATCGCCCCGGTCGTGCTGTTCTTGGCTTCGCCGGACGCCGCTTACATCACGGGCGTTGTGCTTCCCATCGACGGCGGCACTAGTGCTTCTACCGGTCAACCGCATCTACTATAAATCGGATATAGATTGGGAAAAGGCTGTTGTAAAACAGCCTTTTCAGAAAACAGTGTATAAGGGATGCGTCTTGAACGGGCTTTTCAAACCGTTTCAAGGCGCATTCCCCGGTCTTCGGTTTTTTTACGCGTAATATCTGCTCCGGGAGATTTCAAGTACCGGCATAGATGATCCACAGAGTACCAGGAACGATGAATATCTACATACCAATATTTTTTCCTTTGGCCTGGCAGAACCCACTTCGTCAGGGAGTCAAACATATACATACGGGTTCAACGGTGATGGGCTGCAGACGGCTTATGGTGACGGCACCCCGTGCCAGTGCTTGTTTTGCAGCGGCTTGGCCAATACTTGCGACGCCCGTCCGTTATGCGGATAAGGAAGCTGCTTCCCTGTCCGGGAGCGGATTCGACCTGGATACTTCCGTTTAGGCGATCGAGGTTCTGCTTTACTACATATAGACCCAGGCCATCGCCCGAATCGCTACCGACATTGCTGCCTTTAAAGTAGGCGTCGAACAGGTGCCCCTGTTCCTCTGGACTGATGCCCACGCCTGAATCTTTAATGCAGACGGAAAAGCTTTCTCCGGAACGCTCGTAGGATACACGCACTCTGCCGCCCGGTTCCGTAAATTTATACGCGTTGGTCAGCAGATTGTAAATGCACTGGCTCAACAGATACGGGTCGGTTGTCAAAACCGCTTTATTTTGGTTTAGCAGCCGCAATTCAACCTGTTTGCGGCCAAACTGCAGCTTCAGGCCGGAGAGAATCTGCCGGATAAACGGGGAAAAGTCAAAGGTTTCGATGTGGAGCGGCCTGTTTTCACGCTCGGCATCCAGCATCCGTCGCATGTTCGTGATAATGGAGGAAAGGTGCTCAATTTGTGCTTCACAGGTCTGCATCACGTCCGGCGTTATCTGCAGCATGCCGTCCTGCATGGCTTCCAGGTGCGTTTTCAAAATGGTCAGCGGAGTTCTTGTCTGATGTACCAGTTCATCTACCAAATGTTTTCGCCCAATCTGCCGAAGCCGCAGTCTGGACTGCAGCTCCAATAGGCTTTGTTGAATCACACGGACCTCACGGATATTGGACAAAGGGCCGTTTGCCTGTTTGTCCATGTCAATATCCAGCGCCATAGAGGCTGTCCGTGTCAGGTCACGGCTCATTCTCCGGCTCACAAACAGGCCGACAAACACAAGTGCCACCAGAACGATGCCGAAGGAACACAGGCTGTCTCGAATGAGCGCGTCCCGAAACTTTGCGTTCACAAGAGAATCGCCGACGGTTTCATAGCGCGTGATGAGAAGCCGGCCAAGAACGGTTCCGGAAACCACAACCGGTGTGGAATCGACTTGGCGGGCACCGCTGCCGCTCATCATCTGCTCCATCATCCCGCTCATCATGCCTTCTGCCGCTTCCGCGCCGCCTATGTCGGCCAGCAGACCGCCTTTTGCGTCGTACAGCCGGATACGAAGAATGGGGTCGCTGAGATAGGACGACAGCTGTGTATCGAGCTGTTCGATCGTATAGCTTTTTTCCATAAGAGTTTTCTGTGAAAACTGTTTGATTTGGGCAAGATTTTTCTGGTAATTAGCGGTCGTATACGCCTGAAAATAACGGTTGATGAGCGAACCCAGCACGACCGAATGGATGCCGACAGCCAAAACGGCCGTGAGGGTCAGCAAAATGAGCCATTGCCGCCGCAGCGTCATTTTTCCGCACCTCCAAACCGGTATCCTGCACCGTATTTCGTGATGAGTATCTGCGGATTCTTGGGATCGTCCTCTATTTTTTGCCGGATACGCTTGATATAACTGTCGATATTGCGGTCATACCCCTCGTATCTGCTGCCGAATGCCAGCTCGATCAACTGCTCCCGGCTGAGCACCTGCCCTGGATGACGGAACATCGCGTCCAGCAGCGCATATTCCGCCGCTGTGATGGAGATTTCCGCGTCGCCTTTATACAGTTTCATTGCTCTGGTGTGCAGGCTCAGATCCCGATACCGATAAACGATTCCATCGGCGTCATGGTAGACCCGCCGGATAAGCGCGTTGACACGCTTCATCAGTTCTTTCAGACTGAACGGCTTGACCACATAGTCGTCCGCGCCGCAGTCGAATCCATTCAGGCGGTCTGTTTCCTCCTGCCTGGCCGTCAGCAGGATCACCGGCACATCCGAAATTTTCCGCAGCTCGCGCAGCACTTCGAATCCATCGATCCCAGGCATCATGACATCAAGCAGGACAAGATGGACGAGGCGCTGGGCAAAAAGCGCCAGCGCCTCGAAACCATCCTTTGCAAAAAGAGGGATATACCCTTCCGCATCCAGGTATTTTGTGACGATTCCGCGTATTTCAGCGTTGTCCTCCACAATCATGACTGTGTATTGCATGCCATCACCCCCGCCCCCCATCGTAACACATCGGCGGGGAATGTGTCTATGCCGCATCATTGCTCCAGTGTTTTTTTGATCCGCAGGTATTCCTCCTCAGTGATCTCGCCCTTCGCATACCGGAGCCTCAGGGCCTCCATCGCTCCGGTGGATGGGCGGGAATGCTCCGCTTTTTTCAGTGCGCGCACCACAAAGACGATCATTGCGGCAATCAGCAACACACACACCACACCCATCAGGATGCCGCCAATGCCCCCAAAAGGACTGCCATACCCCAAGCAGCCGCCGAACCCTCTTCCAAAATACATCATAATGATGTCTCCTTTCTGTCGATAACCCAAGAGTACGGCAGAACTGTGGCAGAAATATGATGGTCGCCCGCCTTTTTCGTTACTGCAGTTTTCCGATGATCGGCAGGCTTTTCAGGACGGACGTGCCGTGCGGGGATTGCTGGATGGCCTGCGTGAGATCCTGCCCGGCCGAGTAACCGTGGTGTGAGCCGCCGCTCCAGTCTTTTGCATTCGTCACGTCATACACGACCCCGTTTACGGTGATATATGCGGGGTTCCCGTTTTTTCCGTTATATTGCTTCAATTCGCTGAGCGTAAATACTTTCTGGGCGGAGGAGGAAGAAGAAACGGCAGAAGATGCAGCCGAGACGGACGTGGTGCCCGCCGCGCTCGGGGACGCCGCGGATTGGTTTGCAGCACATCCGGCCAAAAAGACCACGACAGCCAGCGTCGCAGCCGGCAGCAAAAACGTATGTTTTTTCATATAGGTTCCCCATTTCTAAAATCAGATGAATGGTTCACAAAGAAAAACGTTCCGCATGGATCATCCGCTCCCGGATGCCCATGGTTTTCAGGTTTTTCCGGATGCTGGCCCACATGGGCGCCGGGCCGCAGAAGAAATAGTGTTGTTTTTGTATGTCGGCATTTTGCTCACGCAGGGTACGCTCAACCAGTTCGCGTGTGATATAGCCTTTTTTCCCTGCAAAACCGGGGTCGTTTGCGACCGGCAGAAACATAAAGTGTTCCATTTCATTTTCCATCGCCCGCAGTTCGCTTTGGCAAATCAGTTCTTCCTGCCGGTTGACGCCCCAGAGCAACATGATTTTTTGCCTGCGGTCTGCCTGCGCATAGTAGCGCAGGATGCTCAGCATGGGCGTGATACCCACACCGCCTGCAATCAGAACGATGCCTTCCCGGCAATCGTAAAGAGGTGGACTGAACCGGCCGTACGGTGCATCGAGCAGCACCTTACTGCCCGGCTCGATTTTCTGCACACCGGAGGTCCAATCTCCCAGATTCTTAATGGTCATGCGCAGATGCTCTTTTTCCAGTGGCTGTGAAGAAATGGAAAATGGGTGTTCTTCCGACGAAATACCGTGCTGAAACACCCGCAGAAAACCAAACTGCCCCGGCAGATAGGGGAAGACCGCGCCGTTTTGCGGCTTGAGCAGGAGTGTCGTCATGGAGCCGGACTCGGGAACGACCGTTTCGACCGTAAACCATTTTCCGGCCAGTAGCTTTCTGAAAATTTTGTGATAGAGATAGAATCCCATCGCTCCCCCGAAATAGAGGATATAAAAGGCTTTCACGAGCGGGTCATGCGCGGAATAGGTGAGTATGACGTGGACGAAAACCAGCACCACCGCCGCAACGCTTGCGTTGTGAAGAATACGCTGGACATTATATTTTCCGACTTTCAGCCGGACGAAAAGGGAGCGTACCCACCGTAGCGGCCGGAACAGGCGGATCAGTGTATCGGCCATGAAAACCAGTGCTAGCGCGGAAACTCCGATGAAAAGGACGAGGGCCATATCGCCGAGCTTTGTCTGAAAACTTTCCGGGAAAGCCTTTCCCTCCAGCAGTTTGTGGGCAAATGCGAGAATGATGGCAATGACCGCCATCAGGCTGTGGAAGCGGTAAAACCGGTCCAGTCCGAAGGCGGATTCAATCCATTTTGGTCTTGCACTTAAAATCAGTTGGGCGTTTAGCAACGTATAGGCCACCGCGCCAAGCACCATAGGAACAAAACCAACCGATCCATAGTAACCGGGGTTTGAGGAAAAGATCACAGCCACCAGCAGAACGGGCGCCAAAAAATATGCCGCGAGGGAAAAAATTCTTTTTATCATTACTAATCACCGCCCTGTTTGTTATTAGTATGCCACATGTTGAAGTCTACTGTTTTAATATACAATAAGCAAATTAAAAAAACATTAACGATTGTGCGATACCCGATTTTATGGATACCCCATCGTCGTGCTTTTTATTTTACGCTACGCTAGATTCCCCAACAAATCGGGTATAGCTCAAGGTGTGATCGGACCACCTGCTCACAGCACCAAAATTCCCGATTTTGATATTAATGTTTCAGTTTCGGAAATTTTTCGTCTATCATTAAGCCGCTCTTTCCTTTTAGATACCCCATAAAACTGGATACCGTAATGTTTGGCGGAATTTCCACAAGCATGGATATTATGAGCGTTATATATTAGGAAAACCAACAAACCGTTCGAGCGGGGAGGCTTATCCCACCTGTAAATGCGAGTTGACTTCGATATACTCGATAATGCGGCGTAACTCGTCGGCAAACTTAAACCTTATGCTAATGTCGCCGCCCTCGTATACCTTGATATGGTCAACCAGTTCAATCAAGATTTCCCTTGTCAGCTTGTCGATAGTCATAATGTCACGCTATACGTATCAACAATTTTGAAATTTTGCTAAAAAGTCAAGAGTCATATTCGTTGTGCTTCATTGCGGAGCATCCGCTTGATTTTGTCGTTCATGGTTTCCCGGCTGGTGGTGCTGAAATGGATTTTAACCCGGTAGGTGGTCTTGCCGATTTTCTTCACCAGTGCAGGACGCTCGTCCTCCTGCGTAGACAGAGGAACCACGCTGTCGGCAGCGTTTATATTGACAATCTTTTCACCATTCATCAATAGCTCCTTTTTGCCCGCTTGGACAGATAGCGCGGGCAGTCCGCCACGTCGGCCCGGAAACTCTGTTTGCAACTGTGAGCACATTTCCGGCAAAGCGGATTGTATGTCATACGGTTTCGGGGGGTTAAGAAGAACTGCCATTCCAGCTTGCGCTTTTTGCTCATTTTCGGCATAAAACAGGCTCCTTTCGCTGTCTTAGAGAGGTAGACGGATTTTCTGTAGGTTTCCGGTGCCGCTTCTCGAGGAAATCGGCCCTGTAAGCCCCGTCTGTGCATATGAGGAGTCCGGGTAAGGATAGGACAGGCGGACAGAAAGTGTTGTGCTTCGGTATCGTTTTGGGACATATTATGGAAGCCATATATTTACCACCTCGATTCTAAATATTTTGAGCTTTAAGATTGATATTGCAATGCAATAGGCATATAATATAAGCACAATGGATTGCAAAGGAGCTGCTTGCTATGGCCAATACGACAAATTTCAGCGTCCGCATGGACAGCGATATTAAAAAACAGTGCGAGGCGCTTTACAGTGAACTCGGTGTGAATCTCACGACGGCTATCAACGTGTTTTTGCGGCAATCGCTTCGATCTGGCGGTTTCCCGTTCGACGTGACGCTCAACACGCCGAACGCCGTTACCCTCGCCGCCATGCAGGAAGCGGAGCGGCTTGCTAAAGACCCCAACGCAAAACGCTTCAGCGATGTGGAGGAAGCGTTGAGGGAACTGAAAAAGTAAAACTGGACATCGTTTGGACTACACAATTTAAGAAGGACTACAAGCTGGCGATGAAGCGCGGGCTGAAAATGGATTTGCTGGACAATATCATCCGTCAGCTTTCCAAAGGTCAGCTTTTACCAGAGAAGAACCGCGATCATCTTCTGACCGGAAATTGGGTGGGATACCGGGAATGCCATATTCAAAGCGATTGGCTGCTTGTGTATCGAATTGAGAATGGCGTTCTGGTTTTAACGCTGTCCCGTACAGGCTCGCACAGTGATTTGTTTGGAGAGTGAGCGGCCAATATTGACGAGGGGGGGTGACGATCTGTCATCCCCCCTTCGCTATCGGTCGTATTCTTGCCCTTGATCTCTGCTTTTCTCCAACCGGGCCAACCTGTCAGCGGCTTGGCGGATTTTTTCCACGGCCTGCACATCTGGGCGCATGGCTTTCATCCTCTGGTACAGGGCATTGTGATGGGTGGTAAGTCGCTCCGCCTCGGCCTGCCATGCCTTGGGTGTAATCTTTTCACTACGGTCTTTCAATCCGTCCAGATACCGCACGGCGGCGTCATACAGGGCCAATTCGGTATAGTGCTCATCCTGATACGCGGCCCGCGCCCGTGGTTTCAAAGAGGCGAGCCGTTGGCGGTACGGCTTGTTGTCGGCATACTGCTTCCACATGGAGAGGTGCTTTTTCAACCCGTCGATCTGGCGGTCTGTGGCCGCAATCTCGCTGCGCAGGCCGTAATACTCCGTCTGCATGGCGGTAACTCTGGCATAAAGCTCCTGCATGGAGGAAACGCCGTTCTCCTGTAAGAAGTTGAACAGGGCGGCGCTTTCTTTGAGCGACTTGACCTTGCCGTATCGGGTGATAGGCTGGATTGCCGCCTGCGCCTGCTGAAGCTGCTCCCAAATGCTTTGCTTCGGTTCCAACTGGACGGCTGCCTGCTGCTTTGTCCAGTTGTAGAGCCGGGTGATCCGGGCTTTGATCTCTTTCAAAAGGCGATTCTGTGCGGCGATTTCGCGGTTGATGGGGCCTTTTTCGGTGGCAAGCCCCCGGCCCTCCATCTGCGAGGCCGCAACGCCCATATGGACGGTGGGCACCTGCTGGATACCCTGCCGGGCATAGCTGCGGTGATCGACGCGCTGGGGCAGGTTGCGAACTTCCAGCATGGCGTTGGCGTATCGCGCCCACTGCGCGCGCCATTCCTCTGCCTTGCCCGGATTGTTCCAGTCGGCGATGTTGACCCGGTGGCTCTTGTACCCGCCGCCGGGGAGCCGGATGCGCTGGCCGCGCGTGTCGAGATCGTATTCCTTCCGGCATTTTGCTCCCCACTCACCGTTTTCCAGAATTGGGCGCAGGGTGAGCATGATATGCGCGTGCGGATTTCCATCCCCTTTATCGTGAATGGAGTAATCCGCGCACATCCCAACGGAGACGAAAATATCCTGTACATATTTGCTCACAAGCTGGATTTGAGAGCGCCGGTCGATCTCCGCCGGAAGTGCAATTTCGATTTCGCGGGCAAGCTGGGCATTGCGGCTTCTTTCGCTTTCCTCCACGCTGTTCCAGAGCGTGGAACGGTCGGAAAATTCCGGCGGGGCATGGACTGGAAGAAAAATTTCCGAATGTACCACACCGCCCTTTTTCGTATAATCGTGCGTGATGCCATCCCACTCGTTTGTGAGCCTTTAGCCGCTGCGGTAAGCGGCGGCAGCAACGGCGCTCCGGCCTTGACTGCGTTTGATAACTTTGATGCTGCAATGATAGATGGCCATAGGCAAAATCCTCCCGCTGGCGGGTACAAAAAACCTCATGCCGCATTGGATTCTCCGCAGAGAATTCGATGCGACATGAGGTTACACAAGAGGTTTGGAGGGCGTAGCCCTTCATCGCGCCCGCAGGGCGCAACGGCCTCGCAGAGCGCACGGCACCCGTAAGGGTGTATAAGTGCGCCCTCCGGGACTGCCGGTTATCCCGTGCCTCCGTTGGAGCATCGTAATGTTAGCAGAAACGCCCTGACCTGTTCGCCCGACATGGGGATGATTTCGGGAAATACGCTTTCCAAAATGGCCCCGCTCTCAATCAGACGGTGCGTCCGTGCTTTTCGTTCGGCGTCGGCTTTCCGGTTTAGCAAAATTTTCTGTCGGTTTTCAAGCTGGCGAATTTTCTCCCGTACGGCTTCCGGCTCCTGTGATGATGGAACATTTTTCGTTTTCTATCACTCCATCCATTTTTTCTTTTCAAAGTAACGCCGGAGATTTTTCACGCCCTTCTTCACGGAATCGCATACGCCGCTGCTGTTTACGCCTTCGGCGCGGGCAATGTCTATTTTCTTCATACCAAGAATGTAATGCGCATACACGCGCCATGCCTGAATCGGCGGCAGATGGTCAAGTGCTTCATAAAGCTGCTGCATTGAAACCTTTTGCACAAGGATTTCTTCGGGCGACGGTTCTGTATGAAGAATGCTGTTTTCGATGCCGTCGTTGCAATCCAGAGAATAATAGGCTTTGTGATACCAAGTCCGGTGGTGATAGTTGTCTTCTTGTCGCTTCGACAACAAAAACGCTTCGGCAATTTCATCGCTGACCTCGATAAAGCAGTCTTCACTGAGAAACGGGTAATATTTGCGCAAGTTGAGCTTGGGCATACGGCTGACCTCCGGACAGCAAAAGAGGCAAGCAGCTTGAAACTGCCTGTCCCTCGTGCTTGCATGATAGGGCAAAAGCCCTCCATACGGGTTAGCCTGAAAATGCGTTTTCGATCACTCCGCTTGTAAAGCGCATTTTACTTTTTTCCTGACTTCCTCAATACTTCTCTGGATGCCGGATTTTGAGCAGCCGCAGATGTTACCAATCTGGGAACAACTGAACCCCTCCAAAGCGAAAAGCAGGAAACGATACCGCTGTTTTGCCGTACACGTTTCCAACGCCGCCGTGATCTCATGCACGGTTTCTTTTCGGCAAAGCCACTCTTCCGGCGTTTCGTAATAGCTCCGGCTGCACTCATGGGAAACAATGTATTCGTCAAACTCGCGTCTGTCCCAATGACGGCGCTTTTCATGGGAAAGGTTTTCGTCTTTATGATTTGCACGATCCATGTAGGCAAAGACCTCGACAGATACGTCAACAGCCACACTTTGCCCGTTGATATTGATATGTACTTCCATGATTTTCCCGCCCTTTCCGAATCGGTTAAACTTTCGGAAAAGACGCTGGAGGCGAACGACAACGAGGTAGAGAATTACCAGAAGACAGAAAAACGCCCGATGGGAAGGTATCCCATTGAGCGTCAAGGTAAATGGAAAATTCCGCTGGTCACGCCCGGCCGCAAAAATGCGGTCGGATGGCTTTTGTGGCAAGAACAAGCATAAAAAAATCCCCCAAACCCACGGATTTGGAGGATCTCTTATTCATAACAAGGCATAGAAACTATCCTGCCAAACTCGTGTTTTTTTGTTTGGTAGGTATCGCTTTGTCTACTTTCTATTTCGCTTCACGCCGCTTGAAAATAATATATGTAAGACAGATAGCAAGAGCGGTAATAATAATATATAGGCCGATCGTCAGATTTAGATATAGCACAGGTTGCCCAAACAAATTGTAGGTTTTGAAGGATTTAAAGAGCTCATCCACGCGCATCAGTTCAGTATAACTTAGATTTGAAAATTCTGCCAAAGCAGTTGGCACAGCAGATCCCAATGAATTAATAAAGGCTGTTGATGCGAAAAGCGCTCCGCATATAAAAAATGGCAACAAAACATTTACTGAAACGGAGGAAACGAAAAGAACCAGAAGTCCAAAAAATACGCATGCTAATGTGGAAAGTCCAAATTGAATTATAAGATAATTCCCATATGTTATCGCATAAGGAGAATCAGTAAAAACTGAATTTAGCTGAATAGGAGCGTTTAATCCGTGTATTCCCAAGGAAGCCACTTGAATCAAAAAATTGAGGAGTAATACAAATAGGGAAACGGCCATGCAATAAACAACCGTTGATAGGATTTTGGATGTGACAACACTTCGTCTGCCTCTTTTGGAACTGAGTATCAGCAAATCCATATTTGTTGAATACTCATCTGTGAATATTGGGGAAACCCCAAGCAGAATTAGAATTCCCATAACAACAAACCCTAATCCTATAGGAAATTCTATATCGTTGCCCAAAGGAAGGGTAAAATACAGGCTGGATGTTTGTATGCCATTCAGCATTGCAATATTCAAATTCGCTTTCTTTTGGTCATATCCGTCATTGGCCTTTTGTTCATCACTCTTCAGACCGGAAATTTTATCCGCTCTATTGGAGGTCAAAGTATCGGGCTGAGCTATTTGAGAATAAAAAGCTAATGTCTGCTTATCTTGCACGGTTGCCTGACCAGTAGCTATTTTCAAGTTCAAAGCTTTCCCATCAGTTTTAATCCACTCGCTGGCCTTCTGCCTCAGTTGATCGGTAATGGGACCCTCATTACCGCTGTAGAAATTCTTATAGAAACCGTTCATGTTCCCGTACATTTGTGTCAACTGAGATGAAGTTGCAAATGAGGAAAACAAAACCAAGACAGTTGCAAATATAAGTCCGATCCACACCATTTTTCTGGTGAATACCTTGTATAACTCATGCCGAAAAAGTTCCATCCTGAATAGCCTCCTCTCCAAAATGATAAAGATAATAGTCTTCGAGATCAGGCTCCGTTGAAATGGCTCCAGGCTCTGGGGCTTCATCGGCAATTATTTTTACTTCGACATCGTGTTTGTGCCGTAAGATATTACCAATGACGTACTGCTGTTTCAGCTCCATTAAGCGAGATTCGGTCACCTTTACTTTCCACACTTTTCCTTGCATCTCGTCGATCAATTCTGCTGAAGGCGCTTGTCGTAAAAGCTGCCCTTTTTTCATTACAATGACGTCCTTGGCTATATATTCGACATCTGATACAATATGTGTCGAGAGAAGGACAATTTTATTTGACGATAACTCGGACAGTAAGTTCCGAAAGCGAATACGTTCATTGGGATCAAGTCCCGTTGTTGGTTCGTCTAGAATCAAAATTGCGGGATCGTTTAGCAGGGCTTGGGCAATTCCAAGTCGTTGTTTCATACCGCCGGAAAATGTGTGTATTTTCTTAGATTTCATTTCTTCAAGGTTTACAAACTTGAGAAGATGATCAATTTTGGGCTCAGCCTCTCTGCGTGAAATTCCCTTTAATGATGCGAGGTAAAGGAGAAACCGGTGTGCAGTAAAATTTTTGTACACTCCAAAATTTTGAGGCAGATAGCCAATTACATCCCGGTAACTGTCTCCCATTTGATGAATGTCCTGATTATCTAACAGAACGCGACCGGATGTTGGCTTAAGAATATCCACCAGCATTCGCATTAATGTCGATTTTCCTGCACCATTTGGACCTAAAAGTCCATAAACGCCCTCTCCGATAGAAATGGAGAAATTATTTACCGCCCACCTTTTTTTGTATTGCTTCGAAAGATTTTCAATTTTTAATTCCATGAGGAATTCCTCCCTTCAAAAATATAGCGATCTTTAAGTTTTATAATCTCCTTAACAAAAATACCAATACCTATGAAAAGCGGAATAAGGTAACACAGTGGGTTCAAGTAAAGAAAATTTCTGAATAGGCCCTCATTCGTCACAAATACGTAAGAGGCTCCAGACCAGCAAAACAACGAAAGCATGACAGAATACGTACCCTTGATTCTTGAGCAAAACCACAAGGTAATGCTTCCAATTAAATCCATTGGAGTCAACCATAAAAGCGTTATTCGCCACAGTATAACATTCGCTTGTCCATGTAGAAACACAAATCCACATAAGGATGCATTAAGAACAGCTGTATAGATGCCAATGACGATTATTCTTGTTATAAGCATTTCCTGTGGAGATATTTTGCATGACAGTTCAAGTTCGGTTACTCCTTCTTCGCGTCCCCTAAACACTTCAATCAAGCCAAATGTCATAGGAATTGGAGCAAAGACAAAAGATAGCTTATATGGATTCTGCGAGAATTGGACGGCAGAAAGATATCCTATTGTGAACAGCAATATTGTAATTATCCAATATGATACACTCATAAAATTAATTGTTATAAGCATATCCACAAATATGCGTCTAAAGGTCTTATATCGGGTAACAAGCAGTTTTCGCTTTGAAGGGACATATTGCCGCAAGGTCTCAATAGTATCCGAAATTTCATCTTCTGATGGATAAGGAACCTGATATGACGCTAAATATTGTTCGATTTGACCAAAAGGCTTCTTAACGTCATCGTTCTGCAAAATAGCCACCTCCCACAAATATCTTCTTGAGTTTTTTTAGTGCCTGATGCAATCGTGATTTTACTGTGGCATCATTGCTTCCGGTCATTTTTGAGATTTCTCTTATTTTGTACCCTGAATAGTAAAAAAGAATTACGGCGTCCCTTTGATCCTTGGAAAGTGACAATATTGCTTTTTTGATTTCCTGCTGATTTGATGACTGGTCAAAAAGATTGGTGATGTTGGTGTCTCCTGTTATCTCATCATAGGGAACCAATGAGTTTTTGTCGGCGTATTCACGGCTGCTATAGTAGTTTCGACAGCAGTTTACGGCAATTTTTATAATCCAATGTTCAAATTGATTACTTTCTCTATAATACTTCAACGATTTCATTACTTTGATAAACACTTCTTGGGTGAGATCATAAGAAGTATGATAGTCGCCAAGATGCCGATAGATAAAAGCAAAAACCGTCTTATAATGGCGTCGTATCAGCACTTCCATCGCAGACTGACTTCCATCAAGTATTTCCTTGATCAATTCGGAATCTGTGGGCAAATCATCACCGCCCTTCACTATATATAACAGAATAACTTTCCAAAAGGTTTTAACCAACGATAATTTTTTTACATGCTTCGGAATTTAGCATGGCTGCCATCCGCATATCTGCCGATCTCCATTTTATTACAATAAGACAGACTGTACAACGATTGTCTATCGGCTGACCTATTATTGCTTTCCTATTGGCTATGAGCGCTTATGGTAGCAGATCCCATATTTTTTGGAGCAATTTTCTTATACTTCGCATTCGGCAAACTGTCGGCAGGGATAAACACACCCTTTTCTATATCCTCAGTGCGCAAAGTCGTTTTTCTAGCCTCGATTCTAGCTTTTTTCGCTGTCAGCGCCAGTGATAAAATGAAGAAAAACGCCGGTCAAAAAATGTAGGTTTGCAGCGGAAAGGGATGCAATATGGTACACTCAAATCTGTCTGTTAAGCAGCAGGCGGAAAGGGTGTCAAAATGGAAGGAGCAAACCGGATGGATATCCGAAGCGACCGGCAAAAAGGACTGAGCTACACAGAGATAGCGCGCAAGTACAACATTGACCCGAGGACGGCGAAGAAATACGCCGAGAGCGAGGCGCGACCGGTATACAGCCTGAGCGCAACGAAGCCGTCGAAGCTGGACCCCTACAAGGAGCAGATAACGGTATGGCTGGAGGAAGCGCCGTACTCAGCGGAGCGGATACTGGAGAAAATTCAGGAGCAGGGCTTCGAGGGTGGGCACAGCATCGTGCGGGAATACGTGCGAAACAAGAAGGAACAGTTGGACGAGAAAGCAACGGTGCGGTTTGAAACGATGCCGGGACTTCAAGGGCAGATGGACTGGGCGTTTTTTGAGGATCACACCGTGCCGGAGGATGGGAAGCTGAAAAAGCTGTACTGTTTTCTGTTCATTTTGGGGTACTCGCGGACACGGTACATAGAGTTTGTGACCAACATGAGTACCAACACTCTGATCCGCTGCCATGCCAACGCGTTCCGGTATTTAGGCGGTTACCCGGAGGAAATTCTGTATGACAACATGAAGCAGGTCGTCATCAAACGGCTGCTGAAGCAGGAAGACAGTACCCTCAACCGGCAGTTTGAGGATTTCGCCGGATTCTATGGGTTCAAGCCATGTGCTGTGCCGGCCATACCGAGGCCAGACAAAGGGTAAAATAGAGCGCACGGTACAGTTCGTACGGGATAATTTCATGATTGGCATCAAGTACTCTTCACTTGACGACCTCAATGGCCAGGCCCTCGCATGGTGTAATAAGGTCAATGGGAAAGTCCACGCCACAACAAATGAAATTCCCTTCGAGAGACTAAAAAAAGAGGGCCTTAACCCTCTTAAACGTGAATATATCATCGACAAAATCAATCTGCGCCGGGTACAAAAAGACTGCCTCATCTCGTACGGCGGTAATCAGTATTCCGTGCCATCGGAATACGCCGGCGAAGATGTGGCAGTCGTAGCATTGGACAACGTGCTTGCTGTCTACTATGAAGGAAAGCAAATTGCCCTGCACCGAATATCCTACCAGAAAAAAGACATGGTCGTCAATGCCCATCATTATCGCAGGCTGACCGTCAAGCAATCCTTTGATACAGAAAACACCCTGCTGGACGGCGACAGTGTCATCGACTTTCCTATCCAACAACACGATTTGAACCGGTATGACGAGGTGCTGCTATGACGGAACTGACGATGGAACGTCTCAGGGAAAACCTCGAAAGCCTTAAGATGAAAAACACGCTGGAGATATTGGACAATTATCTTGAAAGAGCTGTAAAGGACGAACTTAACGTTGTAGATGTGCTCGACCATATCTTTGCCGAGGAAGCATTGTCAAAACGGCGACGCGCCTATGAAAAGCAGGTGCAAATGTCCGGATTTCCCATCAAAAAAACGTTGGAGGATTTTGATTTCAGTTTCCAGCCCTCCATTGACAAGCGCCAGATTGAAGAACTGGCTACCATGCGTTTCCTTGAAAACGGAGAGAATATCGTCTTCCTCGGCCCGCCCGGTGTGGGCAAGACCCATCTGGCCTCAGCACTGGGGCTGGTTGCCGCCAAGCATCGATTCTCCACCTATTACATCAACTGCCACACCCTAATTGAGCAGCTCAAAAAGGCTCATTTTGAGAATAGACTACCGGACAAGCTCAAAACTCTGGGCAAGTACAAAATGCTCATCATTGACGAAATTGGCTATCTCCCGATGGATATTCAGGGGGCGAATCTGTTTTTTCAACTGATTGCAAGACGTTATGAGAGAGTCTCCACGATCTTTACCTCCAATAAGACCTTTTCCCAATGGAATGAGATCTTCGCCGACGTCACTATCGCCTCTGCAATCCTAGACCGTGTTTTGCACCACTGCACCGTTGTCAATATCAAGGGTGAGAGCTATCGCCTTAAAGAGCGAAAGGAGTACATGAAGCAGAAGCAGCGCATCGTCAACACCCTTTTCGAGCAGGGCCAAAACTAATTTTTCAACATTTCCTTACCGCTGTTTTCATGCATTTTTTAACTGGCGAAAACCTGCAAATTCAAATCGGCGTTGACACTCCCATATCATCAAGCAGGCCGACGAGGCCGCGAGCAAGTGCATAGCCGATGTGGTATTGAGGCCAAAGGCAAAGCAGGAGGGCTGAACTTTTGAGGCAGTAATGCGTAAAAAATGCGTTAAATCGCTATATTGAGCAAAAAGAAAACCGCCCAGGCTTGCCACGAGTGGCTTGCCTAGGCGGTTTGTTTTGGTTGCGGGAGCCAGATTTGAACTGACGACCTTCGGGTTATGAGAGCTAAACAGTTTTTGCGGCAAACGCTCGTATTTTCGATCAATCCGCGTAAATAAGCCATTTACTCAAAATTGACGTTTAGTATTTGGCACTCTTCTTTGGCCATTTTTCGTAGGTCACTTGAACAAAAGTTGAACACGGATTGAACATTGCTGGCATCATGCGCAACCCCGATATGTATGCAACTATTTCCTGTTAGGGCTAAAAATACTTTTGTATTCTCAAACTCAAAATATCCAATGGGGCTATCCTTCTTCTTCGTCGAACAAATTTTCATCTACACTTTTGAGCACATAAGAGTGTTTAGGCACAACACCCACATTGTTTTCAATCATGAGACGTAATAATCTATCCCGGTCAATCAGAATCATCTTACGATCAAAAAACAGTTTGGATGTTTCTTTGGCATCGTCTGTAAAAAAAGAGGTGGTAACGAAAATACCCCGTTTGCTTTTGTCTCCCGCGCCCATTGCACCATAAAAATCACGTATTTCTTTGCTACCAACCGCATGGTTTTCATTCCAGTGCTTGGCCTGAATGTGAGTTTTCGGGAAGAATGCAAAAAAGGCTGAGTTGATGAAAAAAACCGGAAAAATGCGAAAAACGGCGTAGATAAGCCAAAAAATCGTGAAAATGAGCCGTGAAAAAATAAAAAATTTGCAAATAGTGCGAAAACGAAAACGGGGCGTTTTCGCACGAGATAAAGGGGGAACATGCTGCTCCCCTGCTTTTGAAAAATGTGCTTTTAAAACCTTTTAAAAATTAAAAGAAAGCCTGTAAAACCGCTTTAACGCTGGTTTTACAGGCTTTTTACGATTATGTCGGCATTCCGGGTGAATCTGTGTAAAAATTGCAAATTTTACAAAATTCACCCGCAACTCGCGCAACTAAAATTTTCTTGTCGCGCAACTGGTTGCGCGACCCTGGCGAAAACTAAAATTACTTATTGAAAAATGAATTATAATAATCCTTTTTGCTGATAAATTTGAATGGCCGTTTCCACCAGATGCTCAGTGCAATTGCAGTATTCCGCAATCTCCCAATATTCGTGGCAACTATCTTTTAGAGCTTCCCGAAGGGAGGCGAACGGAAGCAATTCTTTCACCATCCAAGTATTGGCCTTATGCTCCATTTTTCCACGATTATTGGCACAATAGGGTGAATCATAATATGTACCCGTAAAGAAGTGACCCAGTTCATGCGCCATCAGTTCGGCAGCTTCCCGGGATGAGGAAATGCCAGAAGAACTCAGACAAATAGCAGGGTCCATGTCTTTTAAATCCGCAATCATGGACTGGATGTTCTCAAGAGATAATTCATAAACAGAAATTCCATTATCGGCTGCTTTTTGAAGAAGATATTCAAGGGTTGTCACCACTGTTCCCTTCTTTCTTTTTCGCGCCTGGCCGCTGCGACTTCAAGAAGTTGATGAATTTTAAAACGTCCTTTTTTTCGCCTATGGTGAGGTCGCCGATCGCGTCCCGATCCAGCGAAGAAAGGGCGTATTTTATGCCTGTGATCTGGCTGTCGATCTCGGCCTCCTCGGGATCGCGTGGCGGATCTGTTTCAGGTGATTTTTCGCCGGTAAGGAGGTAGTCTACAGATACACCAAAATAGTCGGCTAATTTTTGCATATTGACAATAGAAGGTGTCTTCTCACCTTTTTTCCAGTAACCTACAAGGCTGGGTGATACACCGATGTCTTTAGACAAGCGATAAACGGTTTTATTCTGTTGGTTTAACAACGAAATCAATATATCTTTAAATTCCATATATAATCCCCTTTATAAATATTTCTATAAAGAGATATAATTCTATTGACTATTTCACTTTGTAGAAATATAATGTGATTATGCAACCACCATAAAGCAAGTGTATCACGCAGGAACACAACATGCAACCGCGTTGCAACCACAAAGGAGGTGCAAAATGCAAATTGCGAAGACCCGAGCGCGTGGCACGCCGACGAAGCCCGTTACCGTGCGGTACGAGCTGGGGGTATACGATTCCATCAAAAAATATGCGGACGAGAACAGCATGTCCATCGCGCTGGCGACGGAAAGCCTGGTCATCAAGGGCCTCAAACGGGCCAGCCGCCAAGCATCGTAATCATCAGGAGGGAGACATGGATAAACAGGAAGAACAGACCGTGATCGGGCGGGTGATTGCGTACCTGAATGAAAAAACAGGCGCGCGTTACCGGGCAGAAGCAGCGGCGAACAGACGCCATGTGCTGGCACGTCTGGCAGACGGTTTTAGCGAGCAGGATCTGCTGGACGTGATCGACGGTATGTCGGCCGCATGGGCGGATTCCGACTTCGCGCGATATCTTCGGCCAGAGACGCTCTTTCGTTCGCAGGGAAAGACCGAAAGCTATTTGCAAGAAGCACGCCGCAGGCAAAAGAAGAAAGCCGCTCCGGCGGCTACCGGGCGGTTTCGGTCGGCCTCCGACTTACTGGAGGACTGATATGGAACAGGCGATGAAGAACGGGCTGGAAAGCTGGTTTCAGCCGCTTCCGGACCAGAAATGCCCCTACTGTGGGAGGATACTGCATCAACTGACGCACACGGTGGCATCTGGACAAACGTATCTGCTGGGAATCTATGAAATATGCGATTGTGAGGGCGCTGTGCGGAGACGCGAACAAACGGCAGCTGCCAAGGCCAAGCAAGAGCAATACCGTGTGGAGCAGTTACATCAGGGGAAAGTGGACAAACTGCTTAAAGCCATGGATATTCCGGCGCGGTATACGCACTGCACCCTGCAAAACTATAGCGTCCCGCCGGGCGATCAAAGGGCGTTGGAGATGGTTTCGGCGTATGTTGAACGATTCGGCGCGCAGCGAAAAAAAGGCATGGGACTATATCTGCACGGCGCCAACGGGCTGGGAAAAACACATTTGGCATACGCCATTGCCCGCGCGCTGTGTGAAAAGGAGCATGCGGTGATCTGCAAGGCGGCGGTGGACATCCTGCTGGATTTTCGGGCCGTGATGGACGGGGCGCTGAATGAAACCGAGTATACAGCGATGCGCGCTTATGTGAGCGCCGATCTGCTGGTGGTGGATGACCTGGGCAAGGAGCATGTGACCGACTGGAGCCTGGCACAGTTTTTTGGCATTCTCGACGGCCGGTACCGCCAGATGCGGCCCACCATCGTGACCACCAATTATGTGGACGACGCGCTGATCCGGCGGCTGGCCCTGCAAAGCGACCGGGAAACGGCCACCGGCATCGTCAGTCGGCTGCACGGGATGGCGTATGATGTGCCAATGAGCGGGAAGGATTACCGCTCGCAGTGAAAAGCCGAAACGGGGTGAAAGCCCTGTCCGCTGGGGATGGCCTCCTCGCGCTGATGATGGCAGGCCAACCGAAAAGAGGTGATGCAACACGGAAATGCTGACAGTGGCGCAGGTGGCGCAGGTTAAAGGGTGCACACCGCAGTATGTGCGCGCACTAATTGCCAAAGGCAAGCTGGAGCATGTGCTGGACGGCGACCCGCGCAACCACATCAGGCAGTATCTGGTGCCGGTGACGGCGCTACCGGAAAAACTGCAGGCCAAATACTACGGCCGGGCGGCGCCGCCAAAAACCGAGGCCATTACCGCGCCGCAGGAGCCGCCCAAGCCGCTGGATGCTTACAGCGACGAGGAGCGCCGGGAAATCGAGCTGTGGATCGGGATCGTACAGGAATGGAAGACCTACCGCATCGGTCGCGACCGAAAAGTAGCTGACGGAGCCTTTGTGGCGCAGATGCGGCAGCGGAAACCGGAACTGTCTATCTCGACGGACGTGCTGTACCGCCGCTGGAAGGCATGGCGCGACCAGCATTATGACGGACTGATCGACCGGCGCGGAAAGTGGCGCAAAGGACGGTACGCGATGGATGAAACGGTGTGGGAATGCTTCCTGTCCTACTGGTTCGACCTGCGCAAGTACCCAATGAAGCAATGCATCCACTACACACAGCTCTGGTGTGAGCAGGAACACCCGGAATTGCTGGCCGGGATCCCATCCTACAGCGCTTTTTACCGGCGCTGGAAGGCCGAGATACCGGAGGCGCTCAATGTGCTGGGTCGCGAGGGCGACAAGGTATTTGACGACCGATGCGGGCCGTATCTACCCCGCATCTACGACGACATGGCATCCAATGATTTCTGGATTGCGGACAACCACACCTTCGACATCATCAGCGAGGGGGAAAACGGGACAAGGCATCGCCTGTACCTCACAGCATTCATGGACGCGCGCTCCGGCATCATCACAGGGTTCCATATCACGGATAACCCATCCAGCGAAGCCACAATTTACGCGCTGCGCGCGGGCATCCTGCAATATGGCATTCCAAAGTATATCTATGTAGATAACGGCCGCGAGTTCCTTACATACGACGTTGGGGGCCTCGGGCACCGCCGGAAAAAGAAAAGCGCGGATACTTTTTCGCCGCCGCCGATTTTCGCCAGGCTTGGCATTACGATGATCAACGCGCAGGTGCGGAATGCGCGGGCGAAGATCATCGAACGCCGGTTCCTTGATTTCAAGAACCAAATCAGCCGACTATTTATGACGTTCACGGGCGGGAACGTGCTTGAAAAGCCCGCAAATCTGAAACATGTGCTGAAAGCCGGGCATGTGCCTGCGGATCACCGGCTGCGCGAGGTTGTGGGGCAACTGCTGGAAGGATACTTCAACGAGCAGCCTTACAACGGCTCCGTCGCGGCGGACAAAGGACAAAACCGGAAGGACGTTTACTACGACCATCTGGAAGAAAAACGCGTGGCCTCCGCCGACGACTTGACGCTGATGCTGATGCGCAGCACGCGCTTGCAAAAGGTTGGCCGAATGGGCGTGCATCTGACGATTGGCGGGTTCCGCATTGACTACCGGGACGACGCGTTTTGCCTGCGTTACCAAGGCGAGCAGGTTTATGTGCGCTACGACCCGGAAAACATCAGTTCCGTGCGCGTCTACGATGAGCAGGACCGGTTTATCGCCGTCCTTCAGGCGAACAGCAACATCATATCCGGCTATGTTACCAGCAAGGAAGTTGCGAAAGAATCCATCAGCAAAATCAAGTCCGCCAAGAAGCTGGCCCGGCAGGAGATCAAGTCCCGCGTACTGGCCTCTATGGATCAGGTGGACGCGCTGGATCTGGTGCTGGGTGACGCGCAGCGGAATATTGCCGCCCGAATGGAAAATGGGGAACCTGACCGCTCGGTACTGCAGATCCACCGCGTGAGCGAGGAACCGCTGATGCCGCCGCGTGTGGTGAACGGCGCATTGCCGCTGGACACCATGCTGAAAAATGCCGAAAACGCCCAAAGGGCGTCTCAACATAAGGACATCTGACAGGAGGAACAGGAAATGGCACAAACATACGATGTAAAATTACAGGCTCGCGTAGAGGAACTGATCAAGCAGTGCGGTAGCCAAGCCAAAGCATCCCGTATCCTTGGATGGAGCGACGGCGTCATCAGCCAATACCGTCGCAGCGATTATGAGCGCGGACGTGTGGATGAGGTGGAAGCCAGCCTGAGGGAGTATTTCCGGCTGCAGGACGAGGCGGCCGCCCAGGCGCAACGCGCTGAACCATTTCAGCCCGTGCTGGACACCTACATACCGATCAGCGTCAGCGAGGACATCCGCAAGGCAATCCGCTTTGGGCAGTTGAAAAAAGGCATCACCATCCTGCACGGTGACGCGGGCATCGGGAAGACGATGGCGGCCGAAAAATATTTGCGGGACAACCCCAACACCGCCGTGCTGATCACCGTGACCCCTCTCACCGGCACCGTAGGAAACGTGATGAAGCTGATCTGCCGGGCGCTGCATATCCCCGAGGGGCGCAGCAAGCTGGATATGATCATCGACCTGAAGGAACGCCTGTACAATACGGACAAAGTCCTCATCATCGACGAAGCCCAGCATTTGCAGGTGCGGGCGCTGGACGAGATTCGGCCCCTTTCCGAGCCGCACATTGATGGGAAAAAAGGCATCGGCATCGTGCTGATCGGAAACTCCGAAATCTACGACCGGATGGAAGGACGCAGGCAATCGTGCTTTGCGCAGCTCTATTCCCGCAAGCGGCTCACCCGAAAATACACCACCAAACAGGTAACACCGGAAGATATCGCGCTGTTGTTTCCCGCGCTGGAAGGGAAAAAACGAGAGTTGAACTTTTTGCGCGGCATCTGCCAGGGCCGTTACGGAATCCGCGGCGGCGTAAATGTGTACAACAATGCGGTTGACGCGGAAAACATTGGAATCGACATGCTGACGCTGCAGGCCCGGGAAATGGGCATCGGTATCATATGAGGGAATAAACATGGGATTATTTATTCTCGGCAGTTTTTTCGGCGCGTCCGCCGGCGTGACGGTGATGTGCCTGCTGCAAATTGGAAAACGAAAAGGAGATGAAACTTTGGGGTTGTGGTATTTGTCGGCGGTCGAAAGCGCCGTGTTTCTGGAGCAGCTTCACCAGGCGGACACGCGCGACTTGCGTATTGCCAAAGCCGCGCTGGGTTCTTACAAGGCGCAGGGATACCATGTGGCAGACCGGTATCAGGCGGTAAAAAAAGAGCTGAACAAGCGCATGGCATACGGGAGGAGATGAAACAGCATGGATTTTGTATCGGCTGTGAAGTCAATGTGGGCTTGCGGCGCAACCTGTGTATGTTTGCCCATTGGGCAGGGCCGCAAGATGGTAATCCGGCCGCAGTCGTATCCCCAAATGATGGCAAAAGCTACGTTTGGACCGGAAACGCGCCTTTCCGTGGCGTACCGGAGTGCCAGCCTGACATTGAACGAGATACTGGCGAAAGATTGGGAAGTGTTTGATCCGGCGGAGTTTGCCATCGCGCCGGTTGAACCGTCCCCTAAAGAAGAACTGAAGCTGCCGGAGACACTGGCCGCCGCCAAAAATGTGACGGCCGTGGAAGCCGCAGTGCGTAGGCTGAGCGATGAGGAATTGTATACGGCCGCGGACGTATATGCGGAGCGCGTGGCGCAGGGACAACGCGAAAAAACAAGGCTGCGGGTTGTGCTGGAGGAAATCCGGCACCGGGAGAGAAAGAGAGGACAGGCACATGCGTAAACTGGCATGGTTTTGGGCAGGAATCCTTTTTGGTGCGGTTTTCAGCGCCGGCGGCGTGCTGGCGGCATCGGTGGGCGGAATGTCTGCGCCCGGCTGGGCGGCGGAACTGGCGGTGCTGGTGCTGGTGCTGGCGCTCGGTATCCTGCTCGGGTACGAATTTGGGCGGCACAAGGCATATGCCCGTGGATACAGACGCGGGTTTGAAGCCGGAAAAAACGCGCCGCCGGATCACCCGAGTTGCAGGCACAGCTTTGCACTGTATTGTGAAGAAAGACCCGGACGGATATCCAACTGGAATTGAACATATGGGGGCGCAAGCCCCGCCTTAATGCGGCCAGAGCCGGTCCCCAGCCCGGAAAACGCAGAGGGAGGCAGCACCAACCAAAACAAAGGAGGATGGATATGGAACTGAAAGACGCGATCAGGCAAGCCATGACCGACGGAAGCGGATGCATCGCGCGCCAGATCGGGGTCATGAAAGCGCGGTATGTCCTGCTGACAGGCGGCAAACTGCTGCGCACGGAATCGTACGGCCCGCTCGGCGGCTTATCACCGCTGGTGCCCTGGGAACCGGACATTGACGATTTTAACGGCACGGACTGGACGCCGGTGCCCGCCGCAAAGGTTGCAGGCGCGCCGCTGGCCCCCGCAAAGCCGGAGGAACGGGGTCCCTGCACCATGCAGGATGCACGTGAATCGGTGTGCAGAGCCATTTGCGAGATGACCGCCCGGGGCGTCGATCTGGAAAGTGACGGGCGCTGCGCATCGTATCTTGCGGATGCGCTGTGCAAGCTGGCGGAAGCGGAAGCGAACCTGAACACAATCCAGAAGGAGGCGGACTGACATGACCGTAAGCAAAAGACTGGGCGGAAAGGGCGGCCTGACGATCCCGCAGGCGGTGCGGCATGCCGCAGGGCTGGCACCCGGCGCGCCGATCGACATCGAAGACGCAGGAGACGGTATCCTCATCCGGAAGCATGTGCCCAGCTGCATCTTCTGTGGAGGCACCACGGAAGTCGTCACCGTGGCTGGCAAAGAAATCTGCCTGGCATGCGCGCGTGAATTGGCCGCGCTGGCGGCGGAAAAGCTGGAGGACTTTTGTGCATGATGGAGAATGAACCTCTTTTCTCCACGGAGGAAACGGTGCTGCGGGTGGGCAGACTGGTTGCCCTGAAAGCGCAGGAAAGCAAAATCAAGGCCGAGATCGGCGACCTGCAAGGTTATTTTGAACGCCTGGGCATCGACGCCCTGGAGAACACCAAGGAAAAGACCGTGGCGTGGTGGAGCGCAGCCGGACGCGTGGAGGTGGGCACAAGCGAAAAGGTGGACATTCTTTCGGAAACGGCTCTTAAAACACTTTTACAGGGCGTTTTCGGGGATTTGTTCAAGGAGCAGCCCGTGACCTATCAGCCCACCGCCGCCTGCAAGCAGCTGCTGGCCGCCATCGCCGCGGGAAACTATCTGGAGGGGTCGCTGGACGATATCGTTGCGCGGGTGGCCGATGACGATAAAACGAACAAAACCCTGCGCAAAAAGCTGTGCGGCAACTTCAAACGCGACAAAAAGGCCCTGATTGATGTGGCCGGGCTTTCGAAAACGGACGCCGAGGAATACGCCTACATGGCGGCGGAGATCGTGGCCTATACGCGCTTTCGGCAGCTATTGCAGGCGGCCGGATACACAGGGACATTTGAGGCCGCGCGCGATATCGTGAAAGCAGCCGTGGTCGTCGAGGAAGGCACCAAAGTGACCGTGGAGGCTTCAAAATAGCGGGTAGAAACTGAGAAGGAGGAACCGGCGGTGAACATTACAAAGCAGCAGATCAAATCCATCTATGCCCTGGGCGCGGGGCTGCATATCGTGGGGCGCGGCCACGACGATGAGCTGCACGCGTTGGTGGATGGCCTGACGGGCAAAGAATCCATTACGGCGCTTGATCGGGACGAAGCCCAGCGCGTGATTGCGGAACTGATGCGGCGGATGCGCGGCACACCGCCGGTGCCTCCGGCCCGAAAAAAGCCCAGGCATTACGAAGAAGCGCCCGGCGGTATCACCGCCGACCAGCAGCGCAAGGTGTGGGCGCTGATGTACGAGCTGAAAAAAATTCGACGTCAAGCCGGTGGACGCTGCCCTTGGAGACCGGCTGTGCGGGATCATCCGGCGGCAATTCGGCATGGACTGCACCGCAAAAAAGCCGATGCAGTTTCTGGACCAGGCCGCGGGCGGCGAACTGATTGAGTTTCTGAAAAATTACTGCTATAATGCGGAGAAGCGGCACATCCGGGAGGTGGGCGGTGGATGAATCTGGAACGTGTTACACTGGAGGATCTGGACGGCGACCAGCGCGAACTCGCGGAGCTGATCGGCATGGAAGCCTATCGGGCACTGGCCACACACCACGGCGGAACCTATGTGTATGTGCAGGCCCCGAACAGCCTGCTTCGCAAAGACCGCAACGAGCAGATCCGCCGGAAATTCGACGGAAAAAAACTATAAAGAGCTGGCGCTGGAGTATCAAATTTCGGAAAGCACCGTTCGCTTGATCGTAGAGGATGACGCCAGACGGATGCGGTATGGCCCCATTTCCGGGCAAATCAACCTGTTTGATAAAAAAATGTTTTAATCCTGTATCTACAATATATATGCCTTGTAAGGTAGACTATCGGTGTGGCCGGTAGCCTGCCTTTTTTGTTTGCCGCCCGCCACAACCTCCATTTCTTGCCTCTTGTTCTTGCCGCCGTGCCCGCACCACGGCGGCGCATTGTAAATCCACGCCGAAGGGGCGGTACATATATGAATGCATCCAACTGGCTGAACGCAATCCCTCCGCTTATACTCTCGGTTCTTGTCGGCATCATCGGTTTTTTTTTGAAACGAACAATCGGTCTGGTCGACCGGCACGAAACCGAAATCAGCGCTATCAAAGACCAATACGTGACGAAAGAAGAAATGGACTGCCTGCAGGACGACCTGAAATCCGGCCTTGGAAAACTGTCGGAAGGCATCGACGCCCTGAAAGACAATTACATGCGCAAGGACGACTTTGTGCGCGCGATTGCCGATGTCAACCGACGGCAGGATCGCATTTTCGACGTGCTGCTGGAAATGAAGGGAGATAAGAACCGTGGATAAAAAAGAACTGGAACGCCGCATCGAGGGCGGTGCGTTTGCAGCCAACAACGGCCGGCTGCTGCGTACCATCAACATCCTGTCCGGGCGGGATATCAAGATGCGCAGCCTACAGTATGCACTGCCGGATGTGTCCAAAGGCGAGCTGGCCGAATCCCTGTATTATCTGCAGGAGGCCGGATATCTGCATGCGCGGCACGCCGCCTACGGCGCGGACGTGGACGTGGCCGAGGCCGATCAGGACGATACCGAGGTGCGGCTGACGGCCAAAGGCATTCAGCTGCTGAAAGGCTATGCGGCCGACCCGGCGGTATCGATCTGAGACAGATGGGAGGGAATCGGAATGGCGAACCGCGCGCATG
Organism: Ethanoligenens harbinense YUAN-3; assembly: GCF_000178115.2. Classification (NCBI taxonomy): domain Bacteria; kingdom Bacillati; phylum Bacillota; class Clostridia; order Eubacteriales; family Oscillospiraceae; genus Ethanoligenens; species Ethanoligenens harbinense. The sequence goes on along the minus strand of NC_014828.1, from coordinate 537,604 downwards.
GCATCATCGACGGGCTGAATCCCGCGCTGCGCAGTACAGTGGAGCAGATGCTGCTCTCTGGTAAAAGTACCTATGCGGACGTCATCGACTATCTGGCACGGCATGATGTAGCCATCAGCGCGGCCAGTGTCTGCCGGTACGCGCAGCGGTATAACGCCAACGCCGCCCTCTTGAATGTGGCGCAGGAAAATTTCAGCCGCATGATGCAGGAAATGGACAAGTATCCGGATCTCGACACGACCGAGGCGATCATCCGGCTGGCCAGCCAAAACGTGTTCGCCGCCCTGGCCAACACGAATGAAGACCAGTGGAACAATCTGGACAAGGACAAATTGCTGGACAGCGCACTGGGGCTGGCGCGCGCGGCATCCTATAAAAAGCGGACGGACGCCGCCGTGCGGGCCGAGGCCGACGTCGGCCTCGACGCAGTGAAATCCATCGTGTTCCAGGCAATGTCCAAAGAACGGCCGGAACTGTATAAGCAAGTAGCCTCCTTCCTTTCGGAAAAGAAAAGGGACGGCAGCCTGCGGCCCAAAAAGGAGAAATCGCCATGAGCATGTATGTGCTGCAGGTGCTTTCGGGGGCCGAGAAGGACGTGCGGGCCGCGCTGCTTGACCAGGGTATTCCCGCCTATGCCCCGGAAGAAAACCGGCAGATCCGCTCCGGCGGCATCTGGCAGACGCGGCCTTATCTGCTGTTTGGCGGCTATGTGTTTGTGGTGGTGGGCAACGTTTGCGCGATGTATTACCGGATCCGGCGCGTGCCGGGGGTGCTGCGTTGGTTGGAGCTGCATGCCGGGGACGCCACCGCACTGTTACCGGATGAAGAAGCATTGATCCGGCGCATCGGCAGCCAGACTTTTGAATCGCATGTGCGGCAGCTGGCAGGCGACACGTTTGAACCGGTGGACGGCCCGCTGAAGGAATATGCGGACGCGGGCGTGCGCATCCTGTACAACCGGCGCCAGCGGCGGGCATTTGTATTTGAACCGCTTTCCATGATGCACAACCGTTGCTTACGCATGTCGTTCACGCTGATCAAATAATCCGACGCCCGGGGCGGTTGATTCGTCCCAAACCGGGAGCCGGAGGTTAAACGGAACAAAAAACCGGGCGGGCTTACCGTCACGGGATGGCGGAGCATGCGCAGGCCTTTTATAAGGCTTTTAACAGCTTTTAACGCGGCTTTGAATGAGTTTGCCGCCCCATTTTGTCCCTGTTCCCCAGCGTGGCGCACAGGGGCTTTCAGCGCGTGATTTTGAGAAGGTGATGGAGATGGAGACCAAACAGGACAGAAGCATCCGGATGTTAAACGAAATGGTAAAACTGGGAAAAGGGCCAAAGCGGAAACGTGGAGCCGTGAGCACCTCCGTGATGCGGCGGGCGCGCACGGACTTTTTCGCGTTTTGCCGAGCTTGTGCGCCGGAATTTTACAAGCCCGACCGGGCCTACCTGGTGCAGCTATGTGCGGAACTGCAAGATTTTTACCGCAGCGGCGACGAGCTGTTGGTGATCAACCTGCCGCCGCGGCATGGAAAGAGCCGGACGGCCGGATTATTCGCTCAGTGGGTGTTTGGATGCAATCCTGCTGAAAAAATTATGACGGGCAGTTACAACGAGCGCCTTTCCACCCAGTTTGCCAAATCCGTCCGAAACGGAATCGCCGAGCAGAAGACCGACCCGGGGATGCTGGTCTACAGCGACATCTTCCCGGGGGTGCACATCCAGCGGGGAGACGCGTCGGCCAACCTCTGGGCGTTGGAGGGGCAATATGCCAGCTATTTGGCCACCAGCCCGACGGGCACGGCAACCGGTTTTGGCTGCGGGCTTCTCATTATTGATGATGTTATCAAAAATGCGTATGAAGCCAACAACGCGCCGCTGCTGGATAACCAGTGGCATTGGTTTACGGACACGATGCTCTCGCGCGTGGAAGAGGGTGGCAAGATCATCATTATTATGACGCGCTGGGCAACCGGCGATCTGGCCGGGCGCGCGGTGAAGACCTTTGCCGAACAGGGGCGACCCGTTCGCATCCTGTCTATGAAAGCCTTTCAGGACGACGGCACCATGCTATGTCCCGAAGTGCTCAGCCTGCAGAGCTATGAAAACAAAACGCGCACCATGGCGCCCGAGATCGCCGCCGCGAACTACCAGCAGGAACCGATCGACGTGAAAGGGCGGCTGTACAGCGGGTTCAAGACCTACGCGGAGATTCCCGCTATCAGCGGCCATCCGCTGTTCGACGGCATCTACAGCTACACCGACACCGCCGACGAGGGCAGCGACTATCTTTGCAGCATTATTTTCGGCGTGTACAGACACGAAGCCTATGTGCTCGACGTCTACTACACTAAGGAGCCGATGGAGATTACGGAGCCGGAGGTCGCCAAGCGCCAGCAGGCTTACGGTGTGACTGTGGCACGCATTGAGAGCAACAACGGCGGCAAAGGCTTTGCCCGCGCCATCAAGCAGATACTGGACGACCGACTGCACTGGTACTCCACCAACGTGCGGTGGTTCGCCCAGACCCGGAACAAAGTGGCGCGCATCCTGACGGCCGCGCCGTGGATCATGGAGCACACCTATTATCCCGTGAACTGGCGGGACCGGTGGCCGGCATATTATAATGCCATGATGGACTACCAGAGGGAAGGAAAAAACGCGCACGATGACGCGCCGGACGCCACGACCGGCATGGCCGAAACCGTGCAGGCACAACGGTAAGAAGGTTGGAAAAGGAGGAATGAACGGTGTTTGAAAAGCTGCTGCGGTGGCTGCGCTCCATGCTTTCGCAGATGTTCGATCAGGGCGTGGGCGCAGATATTATTCTGTCCGACAGGATGACGTCCGCTCTGGCACTGTGGGCGCGGATGTATGAAGACGGCGGCCCTTGGTGCGGTGGGAAATCCGGCATTCACAGCCTGCGGCTGCCGGCGGCCATCGCATCGGAAATTGCCCGGCTGGTCACCATCGAGATGGGCGTTTCGGTGACGGGCAGCGCGCGGGCCGATTTTCTGCAGGCGCAACTGGGTCCATTTCTGGATAGCATGCGCAGACATGTGGAGTTGGGCGGCGCGCTTGGCGGCGCGGTATTCAAGCCCTATGTGGACGGCGGCCGCATCTGCATTGACGCGGTGCAGGCGGATGCTTTTTTTCCCACCACGGTAGACACCTCAGGGCAGATGATGGGCGCAATTTTCTGTGCGCAGATCAAGCGCCGGGACATGATCTACACCCGCGCTGATCACCATGAGTTCAACAGCGGCACTTACACCATCGAAAGCAAAGCCTTTGCCAGCCGATCCAGTTCCACCATTGGGTCGCCGGTGGATTTGACAGCGGTACCGGAATGGGCAAATATCCAGCCTCTGGTGACGATTGAAGACGTTGACCGGCCATTGTTTGCCTATTTTCGGATCCCGCGGGCCAACAAGCAAGACCGGCAGTCGCCGCTGGGGGTATCCGTCTACGCAGATGCAGCGGAAACCATCCGGGACGCGGATGAGCAATATGGCCGGATGCTGTGGGAATATGAAGGCGGACAGCTGGCCGTGGAAATGGACGAGTCCATGATGAAGCATGATCCGGACGGCAGTGTGTCATTCCCGCGGCTGGAACAGCGGCTATACCGCCGGCGCGCCGGAGATATGGCGGAAGGCAGCAACTTTTACCAGATATTTGCCCCGGCGCTGCGGGATGAAGCCTACTCGCGCGGGCTGAACACCATTCTGAAGCGCATTGAATATCAGTCTGGTCTGGCTTACGGCACGTTATCCGACCCGCAGGAAGTGGACCGCACCGCCACGGAGATCACCGCCAGCAAGCAGCGCAGCTACAGCACCGTCCGCGACATCCAGAAAGCGCTGCAGCACGCGCTGGACGATCTGCTGTATTCCATGGACACGCTGGCTACCCTATATAATTTGACACCTGCCGGAAATTACACGGCGGCCTACGACTGGGACGACAGTATCGTCAACGACCCAAACCAGCGCAAGCAGATGTTCTGGAGCTATGTCACCGCGGGCAAATTCCCCATGTGGCGGTACCTGGTGGAGTTTGAGGGATACACTGAGGACGAGGCCAAGACCATCGCCGACGAAACGCAGGCCGATTTCAATAACCCCTTTGGGTTCGCCCAGACACCGCCGGCCTCCGGCTCCGGTGACGCCTGATGCTGGCGCCGGACTGGTTCGACACCGCGGCCGACGACATCCTTGATCTGTACAGCCAGCTTGACCAGTCTATTATGCGGGACTTTGTGAGGCGCATTCTGAAATCCGGAGATATCACGCAGACAGCACGCTGGCAGGCAAACGCCCTGCAGGCGAGCGGTATGCTGTATGAGGACGTTATCCGGGCGGTGTCGGCCATGACGGATTCCAGCACCGCGCAGATGCGGGCGCTGTTTGAAGACGGCGGGGTGGAGGCGCTGAAAGTTGATTTTTCCATCTATGAAGCCGCAGGGCTATCCCCCGTGCCGCTGCGACAGTCGGCCGCCGCCGCACAGGTGTTGCGGTCCGGACTGCAAAAAACCGCCGGACACCTGCGCAACCTGACCATGACCACGGCGGCGAGCACCGAGCAGGCATACAAAGATGCCGCCCGTCTGGCGGAAATGCAGGTGGAATCGGGAGCTTTTGACTACATATCCGCCATCCGGAACGCGGTGCGCACGGCCGCACAGGCAGGCACGACTGTGTTGTACCCTTCCGGGCACACGGATGCATTGGACGTGGCCGTGCGGCGAGCGGTGCTGACCGGCGTGAGCCAGACAGCGGCGCAGGTGTCCCTGCACTATGCGGATGACATGGGATGCGACCTGGTGGAAACCACCGCGCACCCCGGGGCCAGACCGTCGCATGCGGTGTGGCAGGGCCGTGTATTCAGCCGGTGCGGTGACCGTGGGAGGTATCCGGATTTTGTATCCTCCACCGGGTACGGCTCCGGAGGCGGTTTATGCGGCTGGAACTGCCGGCACAGCTTTTTCCCTTTTTTTGAGGGGCTTTCCACCAGCGCTTACCCGCGTACCAAGCTGGCCGAGTATGAGAACAAGACCGTTCCATACAACGGCGAGACGGTGCCATATTATGAAGCAACGCAGAAGCAGCGCGCCATGGAACGCGCGATCCGCGCGACCAAGCGTGAACTGGCCGGATATTTCACCGGCCTGCAGGCGGAGGATGAGGGCGTGCGGAATGCCATGCGGGAAGAATACAACAGGGCATCCGTGACGCTGAAGCGTCAGGAAGCCAGGCTGAAGGACTTCACTGAAAAAACCGGGCTGAATCGGCAGCGGGAACGCGAGCAGAGCCTCGGTTTTGGCCGCAGTCAGGCACAAACGGCGCGCCAGGCCGCCGAAAAGCATTACAGGCAGTGGACACACGGCATCGGAGCGGACGGTGCAGCACCGAAAACACTTGCAAAATACTACCAGAAGAAGTATAATAACTCTCCTGACCACGAGCTGCTGACGGGTTACAACCGGGCGGTGAAGAAGGGCGACATCTCGCCGCTGGTGGGATTTGAACAATACACGCATACAGCGCAGGCAGTGGACAAAGAAATCGTCGGGGTTACCACGGCAAGCGGCGTGAAAATCGAATCCTACGCCACGCATTTCATCGACCGCCTGATTGGGCAAACATCCACATCGCACCCGGATATGCGCATGGGGGTGCCGGTGTCGGATGCAAAAGACGCGCTGCTGAACCCGCTTCGCGTGGGCAAAACCCGTACGATGGCGGACGGCGATATCCGCCAGACTTTTTACGGGAAAAACGCCACAGTGTCCGTAAGTGTCCGGGATAAGCGAATCATTCAGACAAATCCAAGGAGGAAATGAGCATGCTGCAATTTGAAGAAAGCGACAAAACCTTTATCCGCCGAAATCTTGAAAATGCGGATGCGCTGCTCAGTGGATCCTCCCTCGGCAATGTGCTGGATGCCCTGTTTGACCTGATTGAAGAAAAGGGATATGCGCCCCCGCACTATTACGATTACAATGATTTCGGACGCAAGGCCCAGCGGGTATACGACAGCGTCTATTACCTGAACACACAAAAATAATTGTCCGCGCGTGTATGCGCCCTCTTTGGAGGGTGCATTTTTATGCGCATTTTTACCTGTTGACCGGCCCGAAGTCGTAAAACTACGGGGCCGCAGCCGAGGCAACCGGCGTAAAAAAGCGTAGCGGCGCACGCATAAACCGCAACCGAAAGGAGCCTGTGTATGAAACGCGAGGACATTACCGCGCTGGGCATCGGCGACGAGGCAACCGTGAACAAGATCATGGATCTCCACGGGGCCGATCTTGAGAAGCAGAAAAATACCATCACTACCCTGACCGCCGAGCGCGACGGCCTGAAGACCCAGCTGGGCGAGGCCAACGGCAAGCTGGCCGGATATGACCCTGAATGGAAGACCAAGGCGGCCACGGCCCAGCAGGAAGCGGACGGCAAGGTGGCCGCTCTGCAGTATGAATTTGCGGCGGCCACCGCCGTGAATGGCATGAAGTTTACCAGCGAGAGCGCCAAAAAAGCGTTCCTGGCCGATTTGGTGGCGAAAAAGCTGCCCCTGCAGGATGGAAAGCTGCTGGGGTACGACGATTTCACAAAATCGTATAAGGAAACCGACCCCGGTGCGTTTGTATCCGACGCCCCCGCGCCGCACTTCGGCGGCTCCACGCCCGGCCCGGCCGCAGACACGCTGACCGGAAACGACAAGGCAAACGCCGCCCTGCGCGAAGCATTCGGCAGGGTCAGCCAGTAAAGGAGTGCAACTATGCCGATTGACAGACAGGCCGCACAGGCCCTGATTCAGGACCAGATCGTAAACACCATTTTTGAGGACGTGCCCAAGCAGTCCTCCACGCTGTCGCTGATGCGGAAACTGCCGAACATGACCAGCAAGCAGACGCGCATCCCCGTGTTGGACACGTTGCCGCTTGCCTATTGGGTGAACGGAGACACCGGATATAAACAGACCACCCGGCAGGCGTGGGAAAATGTGTGGCTGACCGCTGCCGAAATGGCTGCCATTGTGCCGATTCCCGAAGCCGTGCTGGACGATTCCAGCTATGACATCATGGGCGAGGTGCAGCCGCGGGTAAACGAAGCAATGGGGGCCGTCATCGACGGCGCGATCGCATTCGGCGTGGGCCGCCCGTCCGAATGGCAGAACGATATCATCACGCTGGCTAGGCAGGCCGGGAACAACGTATCCGCCAGCGGCGGCATCACCTACGACAACATCATGGGGCAGGACGGACTGATCTCCAAAGTGGAGGAATCCGGCTATATGGTGGACGGTATCCTCGCCTCCATTAAAACCCGCGCGGGCCTGCGCGGCATCAAGGACAGCAACAACCGCCCGATTTTTGTACCGGACATGCAGAGCGGCACCACCTATACGCTGGACGGCACGCCGATCACGTTCCAGCAGAACGGGGCGTTCAACGCGACTGTGGCGCAGATGATTGCGGGCGCATGGTCGCAGGCCGTTTATGCCATGCGTCAAGACGTGACCGTGAAAATCCTCGACCAGGGCGTCATCCAGGACCCGAACACCAAAGAGATCATCTACAACCTCGCGCAGCAGGACATGATTGCCCTGCGGGTGGTGATGCGGCTGGGCTGGGCGCTGCCGAACCCGGCTACCGCCGTGAACAGCGACCGCACAAATGTGCCGTTTGCGTACATTGAGGCCGCGACGCCGTATACCGACTACTCCGTGACCTTTACCGTCAAAGACAATGCCACGGATCCGATCGCGGGCGTGCGTGTCAATGTAAACGGCGCGAACAAGAAAACGGCGGCGGACGGCACGGCGGTGTTCAACCTGCGTGCTGGGACCTATCCTGCCACCATCAAGGCGGACGGGTACGTGCCGCAGACCGCAACCGTGACCGTGACCAACGCGCCGGTTCCGGTGGCCATCACGCTGCAGGCCGCGTCATAAGGGAGGGCGCATATGTATGCGGACTATGCCTTTTACAGCGGCGCCTACGCAGGTGCTGCCGTTTCGGAGAGCGATTTTCCCGCCCTAGCGCGGGATGCCTCTAACTTCATCGACCGGGTCACCTTCGGCCGCCTGAAGACCGGCGCGCCGGTGACGGACGAGGTGCGCATGGCCACCTGCGCGGTGATCGACCGCATGCAGGCGGCAAAACAGTCCGGCGCAATGGAGGTAAATGCCGCCGTCAGGTCGGAAAACAACGACGGATTCAGCCAGACATTCAACACGCTGAGCGATATCCGCGCCCAGTTTCAAGCCAGCTTTGCGGATGCAGCGGCTACCTACTTGCTGTACACCGGGCTGATGGATAGGAGTGTGACATGACAACGAATGCCGACATCACCCTGTTCAACCAGTGGTACAACCGCCAGACGCGGCTGACCGAGTGGAAGCGCGTGCAGATCCCTGGTGTGAGCTGGCGCGGGGGTGTTGTGACCACGGTGACCGACCACGGCCTGCAGGCGGCGAATGCCTATATCGTGAGGATCCCTTTGGATGCGGCGCCTGCCGGGCGCACATTTGCGTGCCCGGAGGATTGGGCACCCACTGAAAGCGACGACCTGGGCGCATTGTGGACGATACAGCCGGGAGATATCCTGATAAACGGGCTTTTGGCCGACGACATAGCAAAGGCATCGGATCTGACCGCAAAGTATGGCAGCCGGTGCTGCACGGTGATTGGCTGGAAGGACAACCGACGGGGATCCGCTGCTCTGCAGCACTGGCGGATAGACGGGAAGTGATGCCGTGGCTGGGAATCCGAAAATCATTGTCAAAACACCTCGCGGGCAGGTCATTCAGACCACAACCAAAAGCGGCAAGGTGACCGCCAAGCTGACATGGAATCCCGATTTTGGTGACCGCAAGACCGGCGACTTTTCCAGGGCGCAGAAGTTCCTTGATTCGGAGGTGCTGCGCACTACGACGCCGTTTGTGCCGATCAAGACCGGCGCGCTCATCAAGTCCGGCCAACTCGGCACTGTGATCGGCAGCGGACAGGTGACGTGGAATGCACCATACGCCCGTTATCAATATTACAGCACATCGCTATCGCGCACCTATGATGCCCAGCGCGGCGGGAAATGGTTTGAGCGCAGCAAGGCAACCAACAAGCCTGCGTGGATCGCCGGGGTGAAAAAGATTGCGGGAGGCAGGTAATGAGTATTATAAACAGCCTTTACGAGTATTTTAAAAGCTGCCCGCTGCTCGGGGATAACAAAATCAATGTGGACTATCTGCCGGAGACCGCGCGGGAATATACCATTGATACCATTACGGGTGATCCCATCATCAAACGCTATGCGCGCGGGGCAACACTCCGGCAATATCTGTATGCGTTCGGCAGCCGGGATTTTTACGGGCCAGATGTGCTCCAAAACCTTTCCAACAGCGGATTCTATGGGGATTTTGCGGCGTGGCTGGACGAGCAGAACAAGGCCAAAAACTTTCCTGTGCTGCCGCCCAATTGTGTACCGCAAAAAATTGAAGCACAGACCAGCGGATACCTGTTTGGGGCCGACGCTGAAACGGCGCGGTATCAAATACAGTGCCGCATTGTCTACTACCAGGAGGGATAACCATGAAATTATCTGAATTAATGCAGGGCAAGACACCCAGCGCGACCTATGCGGGTTTTGCTACCAATGATGACTTTGTGCTGGCGGTGGATACCGGAGACGGCACCACGTCCACGGCGGATGCCGATTATGCCGTGGTGGAAGCAGGTGTCACCAAGTCCGAAGCGTCCGCCGATGCCGAAACCAAAGATAACCAGTACATCCGCACCGGCAAAAAAACAACCAAGACCGGCACACAGCGCAAATTTTCCATTGAGGGCGACCGCTGCGATGGTGATGCTTTTCAGGATTTTTGCCTGTCCAATGCTATTGTGTTCGGTGTCGGTGCGGCGGTGGAGCGCAAGTATATCTATTTCAACATGCTGACAGGTGTCGGCGAGCGCGGAACCGTGACCATCGTGGTGAGCGACACGCAGACCGGCGATGCTGGCGACAACGCCACCTTTAAGGTGGATATGACCAGCACCTCGACCCCGACCAATTACACCTATTCCAGCGGATCGTAAGGAGGGCTGACCCATGGAGATCAACGGCGTAACGCTTGATCTGGATCTGGATGATCTGGATATTGCGCAGAAAGCGCGCGACGCGGTGGCTGATGCCCAAAAGCAACTGGACGGGTTGCAGGAATCGACCGACTATGTGACCGGTGCCCGAAAGGTGTGCGAGGCCGTCAACGATTGCTTTGACAGCATCTTTGGAGAGGGCACCGCCGAAAAGCTATTTGAGGGCATGAAGTTCACGCCTCATATCGACGCGTTTGTGACGCTGGGTGACGCTGTGTTTGGCTCGATGGCGGCCATCGGAAAAAATGTTGCCGCGCAGAATGATCGCATGCAGGCTGTCTATGCCAAATACCGGCCCAGCCGCACCGAACGCCGGCACCCGGCGAAACGGTCGTGAATATCCTGTTGGACGAGTTGCCGGAAGCAATTGACGGGATTCCTATCCGCAGCGATTTCCGCGTCATGGTGCAACTGGAACTGATGTTGGGCGACCCGGACGTGCCGCAGGACGCACGGCTTCCGCTGGCCCTTGACCTGCTATACAAGCAGCCCGTCCACGACCTGAAACAGGCAATAGACGGGCTGTTGTGGTTTTATCGTTGTGGCGCGCCGTTAAAGCAGGACGGCGCGGGTGGTGGCGGGAAACAATCCAAACGGGCCTATGATTTTGAGGTGGACGCACTGGACATCTATGCGGCTTTTATGCAGGCCTACGGCATCGATCTGAACGAAGTCTCGTTGCACTGGTGGAAATTTCGGTCGCTGATGATTGCGTTGCCAGAAGACTGCAAATTCAGCCGCATCACGGGATACCGCACGATGGATTTATCCGATTTCAAAGGCAAAGAGCGCAAATTTTACGCCGATAAGCAGGCGCAATACCGCCTGCGCCCGCTAGGCATGGAAAATCTGACAGTGGCCGCGCAGGAACAGGCGGCAAAGGAACGCGTGGCCGCCCGGTTCGCGGCGGCGGAGACATGGGCAAGGGAACGTGGTGCTTAAATACCGAGCAATTGCTTCTTTTTTGCGGTAAATTCTTCATCGGTAAGAATGCCCTGAGCGTGGAGATCGGCAAATTTCTTTAGTTCGTCGGCGGCAGAGGGGACCTGTGCTGCCGTTACCGGAGCATGAGCGTCCGCAATCTTGTTATTTATGAAATCACAACCGGCACGAAATCTAGCAAGAAGTGTTTTTCCGGTAATCGTCACACAGTTAGGGGATTCCTGTGGCCTGTCGGCACCTTTTCCCCAATAATCTTTGGGTTTATCTGCCATGCCACCTGTGCTTACTTGAAAATATCCAGACAGTGCGTGATATTCCGTTTGAACGCCCGTAATGTTTTTGTACGGCATTTGGTAGATACCGCTTCCAAATGTGTGCCCTGTCATAAATCCTTTTTTTATGATATAGAGCTTTGCGGTCGTGCAAACCAGCCATTCCTTGTTAGTGCCTTTTAGGCACAACTCAATCTTTTCTGTATTCGGAATTTCGCGTGCCACGTTATCAGGCAGCTGATCCATCAAATCATCGGCCATTATAATCCTCTCCATCCGTTGTTTTCTTCCATGTTATCACATTTCCAATCCGCGTGAAAGGAGGTTTTTGCGTTGGCGTTCGACGGCAGTATCAATATTGATTCTAGCATAGACGGATCCGGCTTCACAAAAGGGCTTGAAAAAATCAACGGAGTTGCAAAGGGCGTCCTCGGTGCTCTTACCGGGCTTCTTGGTGGGGCGGCCACCGCATTGGGTGGCGCAGCCGTGGCCGGAGTGAAATACAACTCCGAAATGGAGCAGTACATCACCAGTTTTGGCACAATGCTCGGCGGGGCGGATAAGGCGGCGGCCATGGTGGTCAATCTCAAAAAGTTTGCCGCCGATACGCCGTTCGAGTTCAACGACCTTGCCAAAGGCACGCAGACGCTCCTCTCTTTCGGCGTATCTGCAAAAGATGTCATGCCAACAATCCAGATGCTCGGCGATGTGTCGCAGGGCAACGTGGATCGATTCAACGCCTTAACATTGGCCTTTGCGCAGGTGAGCAGCGCCGGGAAAATGCAGGGGCAGGATCTGCTGCAATTTGTCAATGCCGGATTTAACCCTTTACAGGTCATGGCACAGAAATCCGGAAAGAGTATGGCAGACCTGCGCACCGAAATGGAAAACGGTAAAATCAGTGCGCAAGATGTAGCAGACGCTTTCAAAGCAGCCACCAGTCAGGGCGGCCAGTTTTTCAACGCGATGCAGGCCCAATCGAAGACATTCAACGGTCAGCTCTCCACCCTCAAGGATAACGCCATGCAGTTCCTTGGCCAACTGACCGCTGGGCTGCAAAACAGTCTGAAAGATACGGCATTGCCGATGGTCAACGGCTGGATGGACGAACTGCAAAATGCTTTTGCTTCCGGGGGAGTGCAAGGAGTTGTACAGGCCTTTGGGGGCGTACTGGCCAAGGCAATTACTGCGATATCGGAGCAGGCCCCCCAAATCATTAGTTTGGCGGCACTCCTCATTCAGTCTTTTCTGAACGGGATTATATCCAATACCCCTAAAATAGCCACTGCCACCGCGAATATTGCCACGCAGCTGGTAAGTGCTTTCACCATGCTTTTGCCACAGTTCATCGATGTGGCATTTCAACTCATGACCGCATTTGCAAAAGGGCTTTTTGCAAATGCCGGAAATATCGCCTCGAATATCCGGGTTATGATCGCACAAATCATTGATTATATTGGGCAGGATGCTCCCGAATTTATCGCGGCGGCGGCACAGCTTATTGTAGCACTGGTGCAAGGATTTGCTGCGAACGCCCCGGAAATCGTATCGGTTACGCAACAACTAATTGTTGCGGTAGTTCAAGCTCTTCTTAAAGCGGCTCCACAACTCGCACAGGCTGCCGTTCAGCTTATGGGCGGGTTTTACAGCGCACTCATGCAACAGAATCCTCCTGTGGGCATTTTCCTGACGCTTATAGGTGCCGTGAAAGGATTGCGAGGAGCGTTTAGTGGGCTGGATGCGGCTGCATCTGCCGTAAAAGGAGTACAAAACGCAGGTGGGATCGCCATTAAAATTGCGGAGCCGTTTAAAAAAGCAGGTGATAACATTGGTGTTTTAAAGGGTGCAATTTCCGACGTGAGCGGCTCTTTTAAATCCGTTGGCAGTGGAATCGTCGGTACAGCAAAAACCATCGGCGGCGGCTTCGTCTCACTCGGCAAGACGGTCGCAGGCGGTCTGATGGGTGCCGTCAAAGGGCTTGCCAGTGGGATCTCTGGATTGTTTGACATTCTTGCAGCGAACCCAATCATTATCGTGATCGCGCTGATTGCCGTAGCCATTGCGGCCATTATCTATTTTTGGAACACCAACGCGGGTTTCCGTGACGCAGTGATCGGCATATGGAATGGAATCGTGGGCGTTTTTCAAACTGTTATCGGCGCCATCGTCGGATTCTTCACTAAGACGATTCCCGCCGCATGGAACGCTTTCATCGGCTTTATGAAGACATGGGGGCCGCTTATCCTTGCTATCATCTTTCCTATTTTGGGGATTCCCCTTTTGATTGCCCAACACTGGGGGCAAATCGTTGCATTCTTTTCTAAACTGTTCGCAGATGTTGGAAACGCAGTGCTGACCGGAATCAACGCGGTCGGGCAGTTTTTTCTGCAATTACCTATGCAAATCGCCTTTGCACTGGGTTTTGCGATTGGCACAGTAATCAAATGGGGCATTGATCTTGTCACTTGGGCGACCACGGCCATCCCAAATTTTATTGCAGCAGTGGGGAATTTCTTCGCTCAATTGCCCGGACGCATTTGGAGTATTATTACAGCCGCTTTTCAAGCTGTTGTAAACTTCGGATTCAGCCTGATTGGATGGGCCACTACGGCGATTCCTGCCTTTATTAGTAATGTTGTCACGTTCTTTTCCCAACTGCCTGGACAAATATGGGGCGTGATTACAGCGGCTTTTCAGGCTATTGTGAATTTCGGGATGAACCTTATTGGGTGGGCCACCACAGCAGTACCCCAATTCATCTCCAGCGTGATCGGCTTCTTCACATCGCTCCCCGGCCTGATTTGGGCGGCTATTGTCGGTGCAGTATTGTTTTTGGCCACTTGGGGTGCGCAGATGCTTAACACTGCCGCAAGTGCCGCATCCAGTCTTGTTTCAAACGTAATTACCTTCTTTTCCTCACTGCCGGGGCACATTTGGGAAGCTATCGTCAGCGCGGTCTCTATCCTTGTGTCTTGGGGAAGTCAGATGCTTTCCACAGCAAAGAATGCGGCTTCCGGTGTCGTAAATGGGATCGTCGGATTTTTCACCGGCTTGCCCGGAGACCTTGAAAACATCGGTAAAAACATCGTACAGGGTCTTTGGAACGGCATTACCGGAGCGTGGAAAACGATTACAGACGGCGTGAAGAATCTTACAAGCGGGTTTGTGAGTGGTTTCAAGTCCGCACTCGGCATCCACTCCCCGTCCCGCTTGTTCCGTGACGAGATCGGCAAGATGCTGCCACCGGGGATTGCCATCGGTTTTGAGGCGTCTATGCCGGACGCAATCAATGACATGCAAGCACAGATGGACGCGATGACCGCCAAAATGCAGGCCAGTGTGGCAGCGCAACAGAGCGCGGTATTCGTGGGGACATCCGGCACGGGCGCGCAGACCGTCGATAATTCTGTGACGAAAGCGCCGGTCATCAACATCAATGGGCCGGTCAACGTGACCGATCAGGGCAATCAGCGGCAGACGCTCCAGCAGCTACAGTTTTTGGCGGCCATATAAGGAGGCGATACTGTGATCTCACCGGTCAGTTTCAACGGCGTGGCACTCAATGACAGCTTTTTCTCCAGTGACCTGCGCGGCGTGTTCGACAGTGACAAGGCGCTCACGCTTGATGACATCCTCGGGGACGGGCAGGTCTTCGGGCGCAGCAAGGTGGCCGAGCGCAAACTGGTGCTTAATATTACGGCGGCAGCGCAAGACCTCGCCCGGCTCGCCACACTCAACCAGATGGTAGCAGGCAACGCGTTAAAAATGCTTATCATCGACACGGACATCGGGAGGCTGTACGGATATGGCGAGGTGACTACCTTTGCATGGGCAGACGACACGCCGCTGATGCAATCGATGCAGCTCACCATGCCAGACCCGCACTGGTACGCCCTGCAGCCCTCCACGCTGTCGCTGGAGCCGTCCATCGCAAACGGGGTGATATTTGGCGACCCGGTACGCATCGCATTGGACGCGGGCGGCTCGGACAACGCTGCACGCACCATACTGGATGCCGACAACTCAGACAGCGCCGCACGCACGCAACTGGATGCAGGAGGGAGCAACTGATGGCCGCTTTATACGATTTACTTAACCGGCGCGACACATGGGCAAACTGGCAGAACAACAACATCATTTTGCCGGACGGCGTGCTGGGTGTCATCACCGACAGCCCGGCTGATGAGCTGTGGCTGCTGATGGGCGATGGCACCACGCACGTCAAGGACTTAAAAATCTGGAAACTGTATCAGGTCGATATGTCTTCGCTGGCGCAGTCGGTGATTACCTTGCAACAGACCGTGGCGGCTTTGCAGCAGGTCGTATCCACGGATGGAACGGCCACGCTCTCCCAGCTGACGCTAAAGTCAGATGGGGTGCATGATCCGCTGACAGTGGAGGGAGTAGATGGCGTATCCGTAGGAAGCATTGACAAGGATGGGTACACCTATATAGGTAAGGCGTCAACCATCATGGCAGAAGATGATGATCATATGATATTATCTAATGTCGGATATCTCGGGGGGGCTCAAGCCCAAGGTGGCGTAAATTTAGATAATGTTTCCGGACTGTTTGGAATGGTTGATGAAAATGGAAACGGAATAAATGTCACCGGGATTACAATGCTTGAATTTAACGGGGCGGCAAACATGAATCTTCCTTCTACGGGGCTGAATGTAAACGGAGGCCCTCTGACTTCTAATGAAAAATTCACGTCAAATGGCGGTGCCCAAATTAACGGAAATACAACCATCAACGGAGACACTTCCGTGTATGGAGAAGTGGCGTCAGTCGCGCCATCATCCCTAGCAACAATGAGCGGCCCCACCTCCTCCCGCCCAACGCAAATCATGGATAACGTGCCTGTCATACCAGGCTATCAGTATTTTGATACCACCCTTGGCAAGCCCATTTGGGTAAAATCCAACGTCAACGGCACTGTAACCTGGGTGGATAGCACGGGGGCGGTGGTCTGATGCTGCATGACGTCATCTTCGGAGCCCCCAAAAACCTGCTCAGGCTGCTTTCCAGCGCGCAGTCCGCAAACGGCGTCACCGCACAGGTGGATGCAAACGGGCTGGTCACGCTTTCCGGAACCGCCACGGCGGACACCACCTTCACCCTGCCCGCAAACGCCGTCACACTCGGCACGGGTGCCTACACCGCTTCGCTTACCGTCAAAAACGGCTATGCGACCGGAACGGTGACGGCGGCCATAACGCAGACGGCGCAAGCTACACAGGTCATAACCAATGGTAATTTCGCCACGTCAAGCAATAATCTGGCGACGGGATTTGCAGTAGGACATGGGGTAGCAGTATCTTGCACAAATAACACGCAGACATTTAGAGCGACTGCACAGAGTGGCCAGCTTGATATGTACAATTATCCATATTTATCAGGTCATAAATATTTCATACGCTGTTATGTGCAGGCTACATCTACGGGCGTAGTCCTATACGCCCAAAATGGTACTGCCGTTACTCATCCAGGTGACGGAAAGTATGAGCCATTGTCATGCATAGTAACAGCAACGGTTTCAAATTTTTATGCGGCTATTGTCGACAGAAGAACATCCGGATGGGACAACATCTCCGTCCAATCCTTCATGGCTATTGACATGGGAACCGATGCATCCAACCCGCTTTACAATCTCACCTCCGCCCAGATGGCGGCATTGTTTCCATCGTATTTCGATGGCGCCAAAACCGTTACACTACCCAATCCATTCGCGACCGTATCCGTCGGTAGCCCCGCCACGTTCACCGCACAATCCGGGCAGTCCATTCCGTCCGTGCAGATTTCTATTCCGGCCGGCGCAGCCTGCTCGCAATATGCGGTGGGTCTGCAGGTCGAATCCGGAAGCACGGCGACCGGATGGGTGTCCCCCGGTACACAGGGCGTCATTTTCTACCCCGCCGAGGGTGAAACCGGCACCATCACCAACACCGGAAATGTGGACGCCTATCCGGTCATCACCATCACCGGCGCGTGCGCCAACCCATCCGTGACCAATGACACGACCGGGGAGAGCATCTCCGTCAACCTCGCCCTTGGCAGCACGGACACGCTCGTCATCGACTGCCGCCCCGCCACGCGCGGCTGTTACCTCAACGGCACGCTGGCGTTCGGCATCAAGCAGGAACTTGGGTGGATACACTGCCCGCCGGGTGACAATGTGCTGACGTTCGCCCGCAACGGCTACGACACCAAGCGCCACTGCACCGTCAGCCTGCAAGGGAGGTATCTGTAATGTACGTCAAGCTCTTTGACCGCAGCCACATACAGCTCGACGAGCTGTACCAGTTCAGCCCGCCGAAATACGGCTGGACGCTCAACGACATCGACACCCTCACGCTGGACATCGCGCTGGCCGATCCCAAATGCACACCCGCCAACACGCGGCTTGGCAACCATATCGAGTATGCGGCGGACGATGGCACAACGATTTGGGGCGGATACATTGCCGGGCACAGTTTCAACGACGCAAAGCTCACTCTCAACTGCGTGGACTACAACGCCCTGCTGAAATACCGCCGCCTGCGCGCCAAGCAGTACGGCACGATGGATTACGGCAGCCTTGTACGGCAGATGATTGCGGACTGTCAGGCGGCGCGGTCGGATGATCCCATCGGGCTGACCGGGTACGACATCGCGCCGGGCGCGATCCAGACGACGCGCGAGGTCAAGGCGACGGACATGCTGCTGGCCAAGATCAAAGACTTTTGCGCCGATGCCAACTACGACTACTGGGTGGATGCCGCCCGCGTGTTCCATTTCGCCCTACGGCGCGGCGCGGACAAGCCCCAGTATGTGCTCGAATACGGCGGCGAGGCGGACAACATCACCGCCGCGCCCACACTGGCGCGCGACATCCTGAACCTCGCCAACGACGTCTACGCCGAAAGCACCGTGACCGACGATAGCAACAACAGCACGACCATCACCAGCGAACAGCAGGACGCATCCAGCCAGTCCACCTACGGCCTGTATGAGGGCACGTTCAGCCCCAATGACGGCGTAACCGATCAATCCACGCTGGATACGCAGACGCAGGCGGCGCTTGCATTGGACAGCGCTCCGGCGGACAGCATCACCCTCACCTGCACCGACGGCACGCTCTGCCCGTTTGACGATCTCGCCATCGGCGACCGCGTGACTCTGCATCTCGCGCCCTACTTCGACTACACCGCCAGCGTGCGGGTGCTGCGCATGGTGCAGGATGACGACAAACAGACGCGCGAGATCACCGTGGGCAGCGTGGTATATAAGCCGCAAGGCCCGCAGCGCCGCGCTTACGCCGGATAAGGAGGACTATTTCATGGCAAACCGCACCCAATTTTTCAGCGACGGTACGACCGTCTACGGCGCGTCGGACTTCATCGCGCCAATGAACGCGCTCACCACCAGCGGCATTATCGGCGGCTATCAGGTCACGGCCCCGTCATCCGGCATGACAGTCAACGTCGCGGCGGGCAGCGCCATCCTGAATGGTGTGCTGACGACCGACGACACCACGCAGGCCGTTCCCGTTCCCACCAACACCGGCGGAAACGCACGCACCGACGCCATCGTGCTGCAAATCGACGCCACCGCCATGACCACGACCGTCGTCGATGTTCCCGGCGCCACCACGGAGGCAGCCAACCAGATTCTGCTGGCGGTCGTCACGGTGCCCGCCGGGGCAAGCAGCATCGTGGCCGGAAACATCGACGGCAGCGGGCGCGTTTACGCCGGGCTGGACAACCCCTTCGCGGCGGTAGCATCCGCTTCGCTGGGGTCCAACGGCTATGTGCTGCTGGGGAACGGTCTGGCACTGCAATGGGGCACACTCTCGCTTGGCGCTTTCCCCGCTTACACGGATGTATCTTTCCCGCAGGCATTTAGCGCCGTGCCGTTTACCATCGTGGCCACCATGGAGGACAGCGCGCCCTCCGCCGTGTCCACCGCCGTATGGACAGCGGCCAAATTTACTGTGATTCAGGCGGACAGCGTGGCGCATCTCATGCATTGGTTTGCCATCGGCCCGATGGCGGTGACAAGGATGTGATTCACATGCATTATACAGGCAGACCGCCGCCCTTTCGGGCGGATTTTTATACCCAAAAACAAGGAGGGACGATTTTGACACATATCATCAAACGCGCCGCTGTAGGGGCTCTTATGGTGGTGCTTCTTTCGGCGACGGTGATGGCCGTAACGCCGCCGGGCGGCGCGGTGTTCTATCACGGCGTGGATATCTATCACGGAACAAGCGACAACGGACAGATCAATTGGAACAGACTGGCGCAAACACAGAATTTCGTCTACATAAAAACCGACGAAGGCATATCGTATGTGGACAGAATGTGGACGGTCAACCGCACCGCAGCAGCCGCTCACGGCATGGCATGGGGGCCGTATCACTTCCTGCGTCTTAACAGCGACCCCGTGGAACAGGCAGACAGTTTCTGGGCGCGCATCCGGGGCACCGGATATTCTCTTGTTCCTGCCGTAGATGTAGAAAGCTACGACGGACAACAGAGTGCCGCCTCCATGCGGCAGATCATCCGGGTATTCATCACGGAGTTTCAGCGCGTTTCCGGCATCACACCAGTGCTCTACACCTACACGGCCTACGCCAATGACATCCTGCACGGGCAGTTTACAGATTGTCCGCTGTGGCTGGCGGATTACCGGGGATATGCCGGAGATGTGGTCGGCTGGGGGGCATGGGATGCCTGGCAGTACAGCGAGCGGGGGCAGATAGACGCCATTGCCAACGGCAAAGTCGATCTGGACTATGCCACGGCGGAAATCTTCCTGGCTGCGCCGGCAGCCGCCATTGCCAACCGACCCGTGCCTGCGCCGTCCTGTGAAGCGTCGGACTACTACGAGGTTCCAAGCCTGCCACAGGCCCCCAACAGCCGTGCCGGGGCGGATTTCTACATCCGGGACCGGGATGGCGCACGCATCAGCAGCCACCAGGTAGACGCAGGTGACCCGCTCATCATCCTGTCGGTGGATTACGCCACGCAGCTCACCGAGGTGCTGTATCCCAACTACGCCGCCGACGGCTGGTTTCACGGCTATATCGTCAATGACGAGGCACACCTGCATAACACCGGCTGGCGCCAGTGGAAAAATGGCAGGTCGGACGAGCCCGCATATACTGTAGATGGCGAATATATGGGCACGCTCAGCCCATATGAACACGCCACGATCCTGAAACGCTGCGCAGACGGGCGCACACTTCTTCTGTACGACACCGCCCGCGGGAGCGAAACCAAAAGCGGATACGTTCGGTATCCCGGAAAATAAGGAGGATTGTTTATGAAAAACGCCATTCAGAGCCTGCTTTCGGACAAGTCGTTTTGGGCGGCCGTCATTTCCCTCGTCACCTCCATCCTGATCGCTTACAACGTACCGCAGGGGAGCATCGAGCAGATCACCGCCATCATCTCCGCAGCCGGCACTTTCATCGCCTATATCGTTTCCAACGGCATCCAGTCCGCGGCCCGGATCAAAGCCGACGCTCAAATCAGGGCCACACGGATCGCCAAAGGCCTACAAGACACGGAGGACTAAACATGCCGCATAAATATACACTGAAAAAAGACCCCGAGGACGCGCGCGATTTTACCTTCTCTTCACTTGCGCCGGTCTCCATCCTGCACGACACCGACTACACCGCCAAATTTCCTCCCATTTGGGACCAGGGGCAGCTCGGAAGCTGCCAGAGTCACGCCATCGACGCCATCGATGTCTATATCAAGGGTTATGCGTTCACGCCCTCCCACCTGTTCGAGTATTATAATGTCCGCGTCATCGAGGGCACGGTCAATCAGGACGCCGGCGGCAACCTGCGCGACACCTGTGCGGCTCTGGCCAAAAATGGCGTGTGCGACGCGACCATTTGGCCGTATGACATCTCCAAGTTTGCCATAAAGCCCCCACAGGCGGCTTATAACAACGCCAATTTCGACAACGACAGAATCTACACCTACTACCGCGTATCCGGCATCGACCAGATCCGGCAGGCACTTTCCGCCGGGCACACGCCGCTCATCGGCATCCGGATATACGAAAATTTTGAGTCGCAAACCACGCTGAGCACCGGTATCATTCCCGCGCCGCGCGGCGCGCTCCTGGGCGGTCATGCACTGGTCATCGTCGGGCACCATGACGAGCCGGCAAGCGGTTGCAAGGCCAAAGAGTTCATTCAGCATGTTTTCTTTAAAAAATCCACGGGCAATGTCAAGATTCGCAACAGTTGGGGCACCGGCATCGGACTGGGCGGCAGCGGTTATTTCCAGGCGTCGTATGAGGTGCTGGAGCAGCTGCTTATGGATACGTGGGTGATCGTACAGTAGCATTTTCACCTGAAACATTAAAAACAGCCTTCATGCAATGCAGCATGAGGGCTGATTTTAGTGCTTCAATATTTTCGGTTGACAAAACGGCATGGTTTTCTTAAAAACATGCCATAGGCTGCGTTGTATCATCCCAATAAACGACCGTTTAATGGGATGATTTTTAAAAGGCTGGTAAAAACAGTTTAAAGCCATTTTTAAAGTCCCATAAAATATTCCCCAAAACGATTCCCACACATTGCAGATTTAACCCTTTTATGGTACGATTGAAGTATCAGAAGGGGGATGGGTATATGTTGTTGGGATATGCTCGGGTGAGTACGGGCGAACAGCTGCTGGATCGGCAAATTGACGCGTTAGAATTGGCCGGTGTTGAAAAAATTTATCATGAGAAAGTCACTGGTGCAAAGGTCGACCGGCCAAAATTAAATGAACTCTTGAATCATTTACGGTCAGGAGATGTAATCGTAGTTTCTGATCTTACACGATTGAGCCGGAGTACCAAAGATCTGTTTTCTATCGTGGATCGTATCCAATTGGCGGGCGCCGATATCAAAAGTTTAAAGGAATCATGGATCGATACAACCACGCCGCAGGGAAAACTGCTTTTTACTATTTTTGCGGGAATTTCGCAATTTGAGCGTGATCTTATTTCTCAACGGACGAGAGAAGGAATTGCGGCTGCTGCATCTCGTGGCCGGCATGGTGGCCGACCCTCAAAAAGAAATCCAAAAGCGGATACTGCGCTCAAAATGTACGATAGCCAGGAATACACAATCCCCGAAATTTGCAGTGCCACAGGGCTTTCCAAGAGCACTTTATACCGCTATGTGGCATCGCGGAACCAGTTGCGCGACTGAAAAAGCCTTTAAAACAGCCCTAGAAGCGCCTTTGCGGGAATTTCTAGGGCTTGATTTTTTTGGGTTTTTGCATTTTGTGCGAAAATATTTCGAATTTAGCGCGAAAAGTTTTCGGATTTAGCGCGAAAAGCTACACTGAATGTATATCAAGTTAAAGCCAAATTTATCTTCCTGAACGATACCATCTACACCGCCATCCCCCGTCTTGCCTGTATGACGAAAACTGCTTTCATCCGGATATCCGTATCCAACCGCACGAATTAAATCAATTACAAGCAGTTCGAATTTTTCTGGAGATAGGGTCATCACTTTTTCGTAAAGATCATCTGAAAGCTTTGATAGTACCATCTCATAGTCTTGCTTTAGCTGCTCTTCCGGCGTCTCTGGTGTAGCAAGATCACAGGGGGGATTGGAAACAATGTCCGATTGTGAAGATGAAGCAGGTTTCGGAGAAGAAAAAGCCCGAAAAGAATCAAACTTGGAAAGGTAATGCCCATCAATAGCTAATGGGTTTTCACGAACAACCTGCCGCCCCGTATCAGTTATTTGCATGATACTACGGGCGGGGCTGGAAATTAGTCCTGCCTTTTTCAGATAGGTAGAAGCCCAGCCAATCCTGTTTTTATATACTAACTGGCCGCTTCCCGGCAACAACTCCTGCCGATCCTCATCAGTAAGATGAAAGTATTCAGCAAGATTCTGCTGAATTTCTTTGCTTTTATGTGTTTCTCCATCTGACAAGCAGACTAACAACGGCTTCATAAATTCATTATATTTTGGAACGGCCATAAACGTATCTTCTCCGTCATTTCTTAATTAGTTTAAGCATACAATATTCTATATTCATTTTCAGATCGAACCCTATGCTTCATCTGTCCATAGCTCGCACTGCGCCAGCACAGTCTGAATCGCATCCTGCATCCCATCGGGGGGATATTTATATTTGCGTAACAGACGCTTAACCATCACACGCATTTGGGCACGGGCGCTCTCTTTTTTCTGCCAGTCAACGGTTCGACTGCGGCGCAGTGTATCTGCTAATTCTTTGGTCATATGCAGCAACTGGTCGTTGGTATAAAAATCTTTTACTGCTTCTGGACGGGTAATGGCGTCGTAGAATGCCAGTTCCTCCGGCGATAGGCCCAGCGATGCGCCGGTTTGGTGCGCTTTTGCAATGTCTGCTGCCATCTTTTGTAACTCTTCAATTACTTCGGCATTGGTAATTTGTCCATTGCGATAGGCGTTCATGAGTTTCTGCATGCGGTCAGAGAATTTTTCAGCCTGAACCAAGTTGGTATGCTGATATGCGGAGATCTGCTCCGCCAGTAGCTTGCGCAAGAGCTCCGCAGCCAAATTTTTCTGCTTCATTCGGCTGATTTCTTCCAAAAAAGCTGGATCAAACAATGAAAATTCCGCGCTTTGCTCTCCAAACAGATTGATAACGCCCTCGCTATGCACACTTTGTTGCAACATCTCATTGATGCGGTCGTTGATCTCTTTCAGCGACAACTTTTGGGTGCCGGAAATGCGACTTAACGCAACGCGCACAGCTTCAAACAACGCAGATTCCATGCGCTGCTCCCGATTCAGCAGGCTCTGGCAAAGTGTACGCGCCTGTTTGAGTAGCAATGCTTCTGTTGCAAACGTCTTTTGCGTATCTGCGTTCTTACCCAAAACAAAATTAATGCAGCCCGCAATCAGATCAGCGCGCTGGCGGTCATTGCTCGTCTCAAGCAGAAATGCAGAATAATCAAACCCGTACAGCAGCTCTCCACAAACGCGCAGCTTTTCCTCGAACTTTGGCAGCGCAGTTTTGGCAATATCCAAGTTGCCGTAATTACTGCGGTCGCGCACGGTGTAATCATTCATTGCCCGCTTGAGTGCACGGGCAATCCCAATATAATCGACTACGAGCCCGCCCTCTTTATCTCGAAAAACGCGGTTGACACGCGCAATGGCCTGCATCAGGTTATGACCACTCATGGGTTTGTAGACGTACATTGTGGCAAGGCTGGGGACATCGAATCCGGTGAGCCACATATCCACCACAATCGCAATTTTTAGCGAATCGTCATTGTCCTTAAACTTGCGCGCCAGCTCTCTTTTATAGCTTTTATTGCCAATAATGTTCCGCCACTCTTCCGGGTCGTTATTTCCGGATGTCATGACCACCTTGACCTTTTTCTGCCAACCCGGCCGTAATTCCAATAGCTTATGATAGATATCAATGGCAATTGAGCGGGAATAGGCGACGATCATCGCCTTGCCGGTAAGCAAGTGCTCGCGGTTTTGCTCATAGTGTGCGATGATGTCACGGCAAAGCGTATCAATGGTTTCAGGTGCAGAAAGGATGGCTTCCAGATTACCCAACTCTTTTTTACTGCGTTCAATGTCCTGCTCGTTTGCGTTTTGTGCCAGCAGTTCATAGGTCGTATCAATTTGACGAAGGACATCCTCCTTCAGGCCGAGGTTCATCACGCGGCTTTCATAATAAACAGGGCGCGTCGCGCCATCTTCTACAGCCTGCGTCATATCATAAATATCAATGTAATCGCCAAAAACCGCACGCGTGTCGCGATCTTTAGAAGAAATCGGCGTACCTGTGAACCCAATGAACGTTGCATCCGGCAAGCTATCGCGGATAACGCGCGCTGCGCCGACAACTAACGTTCCATCCTTTTTCACGCGCTCTGTTAGGCCATATTGGCTGCGATGAGCTTCATCCGCCATCACAATGATGTTGCGTCGTTCACTCAGCGGTTCGTGAGCCTCTTCAAACTTCTGCATGGTGGTAAAAAAGATACCGTTGGCTCGCCGCCCGGCCAACAGTTCTTTCAAATGTTCGCGGCTTTGAGCGTGCTCCGGCGTCTGGCGCAAAAAATCTTTGCAGGCAGAAAATTGTCCATAGAGTTGATCGTCCAAATCGTTTCGATCAGTAATGACAATAATGGTGGGGCTGTCCAGCGCCTGCTGGAGCAGTGCGGCGTAGAACACCATCGAAAGGCTTTTACCGCTACCCTGAGTGTGCCAGAACACGCCGCCCTTACCGTCAGTCTCCACCGCATGGCGAGTTGATTCAATGGCTTTACGTACTGCAAAATACTGGTGGTAGCCTGCCAGTATTTTGTGATCTTCCGGTATATCCTGTGAAAAGAGAATAAAGTACCGCAGGATGTCCAGAAAACGCCTTGGCTCCAGCATTCCGCGAAAGAGCACGTCATAACGGGCGAATTGTGTTTCTTCATAATCGCCGTTCACCGTTTTCCAGTCCACAAACCGGTCAAACTCCGAGGTGATCGTTCCCACTTTGGAATCGATCAGGTCGCTTATGATACAGAAAGCGTTATATTGAAACAGTACCGGGATCTCTTTCATATAGTTTTTGATCTGCCGGTAGCCGTCGGAAAAATCGGTATCTTCGCGCATACAGGTTTTTAATTCCACTACCACAAGAGGCAAGCCGTTGACAAAAACCGCCACATCTGGCCGTTTCGTCTCATGTTCCGTTATCGTCCACTGGTTGATGGCGCAGAACATATTGTATTCCGGGTGTTCGTAGTCTATTAAACGGACAAGCTCGTTTTTCGTTTCTCCGCCCTTTTGGTAAGTAACCTCTATGCCATTTTGCAGCCAATCCATAAACCGCTTATTTTTCTGTAGAAGTGTACCATGCTCGATATGCGTCAGCTTGTGAAGGGCCTCTTCCACCGCCTGCCGATCAGCCATCGGGTTAATGCGGGGAAGCTGTCCAGTGAGCGCATCCAAGTAAAGCGGGTTATGAAAATCCCGTTCTACATCCGGGCCATAGAGCTTAGCGTACCCCAGCTCTTCCAGTAAAATCATAACGGCATTTTCAAAATTGGCTTCGGCATAAGGCATAGGATCACTTCCTTGACCTATATTTTACCATAAATCCAGCGAATTGGGCGAAATCCCTTCCGGGTGGAGTATACAAACCATTGAGTACCTTGCCGAGAAAGTCGCAATGGGGCCTTTTGGCTCTAACATAAAGGTAGAGACCTTTGTAGATAGCGGTGTTCCAATTATTAGCGGCAATCACCTGCGAGGGCTTTATCTTGACGAACTGGAATATAACTTCATCACGGAGGAACACGCCCGACGGCTGTCGAACTCGCTTGTCCGTGCTGGAGACATTATATTCACCCATGCGGGCAACATTGGTCAGGTGGCATTGATTCCTGATAACTGCGACTACCCCTATTATGTCATTTCGCAACGCCAGTTTTATCTTCGCTGCGATAAGAAAAAGGCACTACCAGAGTACATAAACTACTTCTTTCACAGCCGCGTGGGGCAAGGAAAGCTGCTTGCTAATGCTTCTCAAACTGGCGTGCCCTCCATTGCCCGTCCGTCATCACACTTGAAAGGTATCTCAGTAGTTCTGCCGCCCATTGAGGTACAGTTAGACTGGTTCGAAACTGTACGTCCCATGTTGCAAATTCTTAATGGCAATAACAAGGAAAATAAAAGGCTTGTCTCTCTCCGCAACATGCTTTTACCCCGCCTGATGTCCGGCGAACTGTCAGTTGCCGATTTAAGCCGCTAAATGATGATTTATCGCTGTATTATTTGCAATTTTATCATCCAACGCCCGCAGAATTCCTGCAATTTCAATTTGCTCCTCCAACGGTGGAGCATAAAACTTTGTGTCATTCAAAACACTCAGCTGTACCCGCTGGCGTCCCGAGCTACCGACCATTGATTTGATTGCCTTATCTCGCAGAATAGGACTTTGTGCTAAGTAATAAATAAAATCCTTATCGCTGATTCCGGGTCTTGCCCGCATCACAATAAATTCCGTCGAGCCGAATCCAACTTCGCCCTGATCCAGAATATTAACCAAGGCAGTTTTTCCGTTTTCAAGGCACGGCGTGATACGTGCCATCAGTGTATCACCATTACGAAATTTTGAGCCACCGTGAAAAGGAGAAAATTCATATGAAGAGACATCTCTTGTAAAGGGGAGCAGGTGCTCCATTGCCACTTTTTTGGCTACTACACCTTTAGTGATGCTTTCCCGCGGGTTAAAGTCAATAAAATCCATAGCCCGTACCAGTTTCCATTGATCCATTTGTCATGCCTCATCATCCAATAAATTTCCTGTGAGAATTTTTTACATTTTCTTGATTAACCATTGCATAGTGCATGGTCGTATCTATTTTAACATGACCGAGAAGGCGCTGCACCTGCTCAATAGGCATACCCTTGTCGATAGCCCGCGTGGCCAGTGTTCGTCGGAACTTGTGCGGATGAACCTTCTGCAATGCGGCATTTTTGCCAATTTCACGAATGCGTGTTTCCACGCCACCTATCAACAATCTTTCGTGCGGACTTGTAAGTGATACAAACAGCGCCGGGTTATCGTCGCTCCGGCTGTCCAGATAATTACGCAAATGAATCTTGGTGCGGGCATCAAAATAGACCATTCGCTCCTTTCCGCCCTTCCCCAGTACCAAACATTCGCGCTCGTGGAAGTTCATGTCTTCGCGGTTTAACTGTACCAGTTCGCCGACACGCATGCCCGTCGAGGCAAGCAGGTCAACCATGGCCAAATCGCGAAGTTCATCACAAGCATCCCTAAGTTTTTCCAATCCTTCATCCGAAAATGTATCTTTGATTGTTTTCTCTGTCTTAATTTTATGAATACGGCGAACCGGGCTTTTCAGTATGTAATCTTCATCTTCCAACCATCCAAAAAAGCTGGAAAAGATACGCCGCATATTATCTATGGTTACTTTGCTGGAATTCCTTAACTTTTGGTAGTTCGCAAGATAGATACGCAAATCGCCGGTGTCAATTTCTCTCACTGGTTTTGCAATATCAACGATCATGTGCCGAATGGTCGCATCGTAATATTTAAGCGATTTTTCAGAGCACCCTTCCACACGTTTTGCCGAGATAAAAATCTCAAGTAATTTTGGATTGCCTGTAATGTCTTCTTTTTCGGTGGATTTCTTCTCTACAATTTCTACATTATGGAAACAGTGCGTCAATACTCGCCGCAATTCCTCCACCTGCGCTACAGATAACATTCGAGACATATACGTCTGAATTTCCGTTATCAGTTTATCCTTCATATTTTTTCCTGCCTTTCTATAGAATATAGAGGTTAGCGCAGGCAAAGAGGAGTGTAATAAATCATCATTTAGAGCAGATGGCACAGGCCATTTTCAAGTCATGGTTTGTGGATTTCGAGCCATCGAGGCCCTTTACTGAGGTTGTTCAGGTTTTGAGTGGCGGAACGCCTAAAACAGGAACAGAAACGTTTTGGAATGGTGTGATTCCATTCTTTACGCCCAAAGACGCCTCTGGCATCTTTACGCTGACCACGGAAAAGACGCTTACAAAAGTAGGCCTTTCCAACTGCAACAGTCGGCTTTATCCCGTCAACACAGTCTTTTTGACTGCCAGAGGTACTGTCGGAAAGCTCGCTCTTGCTGGTCGCCCTATGGCAATGAACCAATCGTGTTATGCCCTTGTCGGGACTGAAGGTTTGGGACAACATTATGTTTATCATCTCGCTCAGCACGTCGTGGAAAGCCTTAAACACAAAGCCACCGGAGCAGTTTTCGACGCAATCGTCACAAGAGATTTTGAAAGTGAGATTGTGCCGGATATAACTACCGCTGAAGCCCGTTCATTTGAGGAAAAAGTCGCTCCTATTTACGAAATCATCCTTAACAACTCGAATGAGAACATACGACTCGCTGAATTACGAGATTCTCTCTTACCCCGCCTAATGTCCGGCGAGCTATCTGTTGCCGATTTAGGCCGCTAAATGATGATTTATCTTTGTGTTTTCGGAAATCTGTGCATCGAGGGCCGATAGTATGCCGACAATATTAAGCTGTTCATCAAGCGAAACGGGGTACGATATTTCAATTTCTGAAAGTAACCGTTCGCGATTAAGCTCGGTTTGCCCCGTAGAGCCTTCGTCCAGTTGCAATATCTCAGCTTGATGAGCTTTCATCGCATAGCCGAGATATCGCGGCACTATGTCATTTATTGCGCGCACGATTATCATATGACCATCAACAATTGTCGGACAAGGAACGCAATACAATTGGGCAACACGCCCTGCCGTTCCGGTGCCCGTTGAGTTAATCAAAATATCGTTATCACATAGATATTTTCCATATGGTACGTTTCGCTTTGAAAGATCGTGCAGCCGCGATTCTGTGTAGCTTATTGAAAAATTGCGATTGCATTTTTGGTTAAGAACCCTCACCGTCGTTTCGCTTTCATATGGTGCATAAACGGGAGGGACGCCTTTAGTAATATAGCTAACAACGTTACGAAGGGGTTCGGTTTTCCACACAGAGGTCGTACTCATCCGTCTCCGTCCCTTCTTGTTTTCTTCTTACCCTCCAGCCGTTTCTGCGTATCCTTAATGCTTGCAAGGAAGTCCCGCTCGGCGGGCGAAAGATTGCCTATAGATTTCTGACGATATTTTTTATATTCGGCCTCCGCTTTTGCAAGCGCGGCTTGATGGCTGACTGTGCCTGCACCGGGCAAAATGCCCTTGCCGTACCGTTTCGCGAAATCGTCCAATTCTACGACCCAGTCTTTCATATACATCGGCTGATGCTGCATTGCGCGAAGCTCCGCAAGGTCGAAAAATGCGGACACCATACGGTTTAGCGTAGAGAGTTCCTCTTCAGTTAGATAATTCTTTGCAATACTCACTTCGCCCTTTGTAGGGTGCTCGCCCGAAAAAGTCGTCAAACCCATAAAAGGCAGTTCTGCGTTGGCACGTTCCGAGATAATCTCGGCAGCCGTGTGGCCATGGGCCGCAAAATGGAGCTTATTCTGAACAATTTTGAAAAATTCCAATGATTCCGGCGTTCTTGGGTCATAATCCACACTTGTAGCATAGAGATCAAGCACCTGACGGTAGAAGACCTTTTCACTGGATCGGATGTCCCGGATACGTTCCAGCAATTCCCGCCAGTAATTGCCGCCGCCTGCTTTTTTCAGCAGGTCGTCGTTCATCGAAAAGCCTTTGACAAGGTACTCTCGCAGGATTTCCAATGCCCAGCGGCGAAACTGCGTGCCACGCAGAGATTTCACGCGATATCCGACCGAGATAATCACATCGAGATTATAATACTTAATTTTTCGACTAACCTCGCGTGCGCCCTCGCTTTGAACTGTCAAGTATTCCTTGACAGTTGCCGATGAATCCAATTCTCCCTCTTCAAATGTATTGTTGATATGCAGGCTGATATTTTGCTTCGTCGTTTGAAATAGGTCCGCCATCTGTGTCTGTGACAGCCAGACGGTCTCATCCTCCATACGAACATCTATCTTTGTATGTCCATCCTCGGTCTGATACATGACAATTTCTGGATTATTTGATGTCATACCCAATCGCTCCCAGTCTTTTCCGAATTTCTTCCTCCAGCTCATGCGAGCGTTTAAACATTTCAGAGAGTTCACTTGTCAAACGATCCATCTTTTCTTCAAATGGTTCGCAATCGTCTTCTTCCGCAGCCAAGCCAACATACCGGCCAGGCGTGAGAATATAATCCTGTTTGGAAATCTCTTCTACCGGGACAGCAGCGCAAAAGCCCGCCTCATCTTCCAGCGTACCGTTTTCAAAGGCCTCAAAAGTATCGCTGATTTTTGAGATGTCCTCTTTGGTCATTTCGCGCAGGCGGCGGCTGACCATCGTGCCCATGTGGCGAGCATCGATAAACAGCATTTTGCCCGGCTGCTTTTTTGCACGGTCCAAGAACCACAGTGATACCGGAATCTGCGTGGTATAAAAAAGCTGCGGCGGCATGGCGATGATACCTTCCACCAGATCATCCTCCACAATGGCCTTGCGGATGGCGCCCTCTCCGCCGTTTTGGCTAGCGAGGGAACCATTGGCTAATACCATGCCAATCCGGCCTTTGGCGCTCGTATGGAAGATCATGTGCTGCATCCATGCAAAGTTGGCATTGCCCGCTGGCGGCTGACCGTATTTCCAACGCTGGTCATCGGCCAATTTGTCCGCACCCCATCCGGAAAGATTGAACGGCGGATTGGCAAGAATATAGTCTGCCTTCATCGTCGGATGGCGGTCGTTAAAAAAGGTGTCCGCCGCAGCTTCTCCAAGATCGGCGTCGATCCCATGAATAGCAAGGTTCATTCGGCAGAGCTTCCATGTGGTAGGGTTGGAATCCTGCCCGTAAACGGACAGGTTTCGAATATTGCCCGCATGGGCTTTCACAAATTCTGCCGACTGTACAAACATTCCGCCGCTGCCACAACAAGGATCGTAAACACGCCCATCAAATGGCTTGATTACGGCTACCAGCGTGCGTACCACACTGGCCGGCGTATAGAATTCCCCTGCCAGCTTGCCCTCCTGTTCCGCAAAGCGCCCAAGGCAATATTCGTAGGTGCGGCCAAGCATGTCCATCTTACCGCCGGTTTCTGCAATGGTAATATTGGTAAACAGATCGACGACCTCACCGAGACGGCGTTTGTCCAATTCCGGGCGCGCAAAAGTTTTAGGCAGCACGCCTTTCAGACTTTTGTTCTCACGCTCAATGGAATCCATCGCATTGTCAATGATCTTGCCGATCTCTGGCATATGTGCCTGTGCCGTGATACTTTCCCATCGAGCGGACGGCGGCACATAAAAGACATTCTGAGAGGTATACTCGTCGCGATCTTCTTCATCCCCATTCTTATCTTTTACCAATTGGTTATACCGAAATTCAAATCGATCCGAAATATATTTCAAAAAAATAAGGCCTAAAATGACGTGTTTATATTCCGCAGCATCCATGTTGCCACGCAGGATACAAGCCGCGTCCCAAATTTGTTTTTCAAAGCCGGTTTCTGCACTGTTGGTTGTGGCCACAATGACTTCCTCCAAAATATTTCGCGTATGCCATGTTGAAGTGAAAGCAATAGTGTTAATGGCAAAAAGCGCGATTATTTTCTGTATATATGCAGTATAGCACAAGAGCTGCCACGTGACCACTGAAACTCGACCCTACTTTGCTCGGCTGTATGCCATCCTTTCGTCCGTCAGCCCTACCAGATAGTCTACACTTGTTTTGTAATAAATTGCCAATCTTACGGCGGTTTGCAGCGGCACATCCCGTTCACCACGCTCGTATTTTGCATAGAGCGACCGATCACATTTCAGATACTCTGCTATTTGTTGCTGGGTCAGGTCATGGTCTTCCCGCAAATCTCGAATTTTTAGTCGCATTACTATCACCCAGTTTATTATAAAATGGGCCAATCTGGCCCATTGACATATTGGACAAATAGTCCCATAATATGCATGGGTGATGAAAATGCCAGATTATAAAGAAATGTATTTTTCCTTATTTAATTCGATTACAGACGCCATTGAACTTCTAAAGTACGCACAGATGAAAAGCGAAGAACTTTACATAAAATCGGCCGACGATGCTCCTATATTAAGCGTTTTCAAAGGCGAGGGAGAAGCAACGTCCAAGCCCAATGCAAATAGCTGAGACTGCATGTGACGGGAGGCAGGGCAAGCGATGGAAAAGTATATACTTTTCCCCGTTTTTGCAATTTTCCTGATACAGGAAAATTCAAAAACTTCGCTTGTTGGGGGATACCCCCAAACCCCGTGTTTTCTCCGGAAGCCTCGTGCTCCAATACAAAGCAAAAGGCTGTCCTGAACCGGGGCAGCCTTTTGCAAAACCGTTATCTTTCAATATCGCTTGAGCGCTGATTTTCCAAAGTCTTCTCTGACTGCCGGAGCAGCCGTTCCGCATTCCCCTGCACCGTCCGCCATTCCAGCATTTCCTGTTTGGTCTGTTGGTACTCTGCGTAGAGCGCCTTCTTTGGGGCTGAAAGTTCTGCGTTTTCCATTTGCAGCGCGCTTATATCCGGGCGTTGGTTCAAGTGAAAAGCGGCCAGATTCCGGCGCGCTGCCTCATAAACCAATAGATCGGCCTCGTAGGCGTCGCGGTAGGCATCAGGGCGTTTGCTTTTTCGATAAGCATCGTAAACCGGCTTGGTTTTGAGATAGTCCGCGTAATTTTTGCGAAGCGCGGAGTTTTCTTTCAGCCGTCTATCCGCAACTTTCATCTGCTCCAGCCCATCGGAAAAGGAGCTTTGCAGTTCCGCGACCCGCTGCTGTAGCTGCTCCATATCGGAAATACCGTGTTCGGACAGAAAATTCATTGTCCGGGCCATTTCTTTGAGATTGAACAACTTTGCCCAGTGCTCATAACCGGGGCCTTTGCCCACCTGCATTTTCGCCTGTATATCCACCAGCCACTGAATTGCGCCGACATGCTGGGGGAGCTTCTGCGGCGCAGGTTGCCGTACTTGCTCCATGAGCCGCTCGCAGAGCGCCTGTTCCGTGTAGTTGGCCCCTAAGGTTTTGGCGCGTGTGAAACGCTCTTGCCCCACAGCACGAAACGATATGTATTTGCCGCGCTTGATTTCATAACCCTGTTTCCGCATCCGCGCGAGCAGCATCTCAAAATTCTTGCAATCGGGGAGCGCCTCGTCAATCGTCCGGCGTAACAGGGCTTTCCAGCTCGTCCCTTTGCGCTCGGCGACCCATTCGGCATAGTGCTTGCCTTTGGCGGCGGGATGTTCCACCACGGAAAGCCCATATTTCTGACAAAGCTGGTCGCTGATACGTTGCACGGCTTTGATGGAATAGCCGTAATTGTTGAATTTATGGGTGCAGTCCAGCGTGGTGGAGTTGAAAATGATGTGGTTGTGAGCATGGGCCTTGTCGATATGCGTCGCTACGATAAAGGCGTGCTGGCCTTTTGTAAACTCCATCGCCAGCTTGTAGCCAATCTCGTTTGCCGTTTCCGGCGCAACCTCGCCCGGCTTGAACGACTGTCTGATCTGATAGGCCACCACGTCTTTCCGGGCGCTGGATGTTCGCCCAGTCAGGTCAGTGTAAATTTTCTTGGAGAAAGCGAATTCCACATCCACGGTTTCCGGGCTGCACTCATAGGCGGAGATCAGCGCCCCGCCACGCGTCTTGGCCGGATTCATGGCATAATTCGTATGGGCTGAGATGGCGCGCGTGATGCTTTTGCCCGCGCTGCCATGCATGGGGATGATGCGAGTCGTTCCCAAACTGTCACCCCCTCAAGTCAGTTTTGACAGTTCCCGCAGAACGTTCCGCACGCCACTCCAGACTTGGGAGTAGCCCTGCTGCAAGTCCTGCATATCCTCGAAATAAACGCTGTGCGTTTCATTGATCCGGCGGGCAATCTGATTGACATTGTTGGCTGTGACGTGCATCAGGCGCACCAGATCTTTCAACGTGGTAATATCCAGCCGGATAATATAGCCGTTGAGCGCCATTTTCCGCAAATAAGCGGACAGGTTTCGAATGCCGGCCTCCTCACAGCGTTTCCCAATCAGCCCTCGTTCTTTTTCTGAAACTTTGAAATAGATACCAACGCCGCGTTCTTTTGCCAACGCTGCTCCTTTCCCAAAATGCGGAAAAGCGGCCTGTGCGGCCGCCTTCCTCTCTGCTATCGGGCATCCACCCGACGGATGCCATTGACAACCGGCTGTTTTGCCTCCTGCTTCGGATGCAGAAGATATTCGAGCAGCACCTGCTCACAGATCAGATACTTTCGCCCCGCCCGGACGCAGGGCAGCTCTCCGTTGATGCACATGGTGCGGATGCGGTAACGGGTCAGTCCGGGCACGAGCCGAGCCGCTTCCTTGATGGTCAACATTTTGACGGGATGTAATGCAGTCTCCAACGAATCCTCCTATGTCAAACAGTTGGTTTCGTCAGGCATAATAGCATCGAGTTGGGATTGTATGCTTTCATTGCCAGGAAATACAGTATACCACGCCGCAAAATTATTTGCAATACTATATTGCATTTATTATTAAAAGAAAGTATAATTAACTTATAAGGAGATGAGCAGATGGCCGATGAGCGCAAAAACGAGAACCGCATCTTCGCAAAGCACCTGCGGGAGCTGTTGGACAATGCCGGGCACACCCAGCAGGACGTGGCGGATTATGTCGGCGTAACCCGGCAGGCCGTGGCGCAGTGGAAAGACGGCAAAACCATCCCGGACATCAACAATTTCCGGGCGCTGGCGCGTTTTTTCGAGGTGCCTTATGAATATCTGATCGGCGATACAGAAAGCCGTGTACGGGAGCATTTCGACTTGGCGGATACGCTGGGGCTTTCAGATGCCGCTATCCATGCCTTACAAAGCTACCGCCGTGAGCAGTTGGACGAGGATAGTCAACCTACCTGTATCACGCAGTCTGAAATCATTTCCCGTATCTTGGCGGATAAGAACTTCTGGCGGTTTCTGGGCGATCTTCAAGGGAGCATCCAAAAACATAAGCAGGCGCACGACCGGGAGATGCGGGAAACCGCCGACCAGTCTATGCCGACCGGTGCTTCACAGGAACTTGTGCGGGAAGCACGGCAGACCGGCTATGAAATTCTCAGCAACAAGGAATTGTCCGATTTCTATGCGTACCGCGCGGAAACGACCATCCGCAACATTGTGATGGATATGCCGGAACAATGGCTGATGGAAACGTTGGGCATCCGCAAGCCCGCTTTTTATGAGGGCGAACCGGAATCCCCGGATGATTTGCTGGAAGATGATCTGGAGGAAGGGGATACCGATCATGGCAAATATCACGAAACGGAAAAATAAGGACGGTAGCACAGCCTATCTCATTCGCGTTTATGTGGATGAAACCGGCACCGGCCACCAGATCGTAAAGTCCATGACGTGGAAGCCCAAACCCGGTATGCGCCCATCCGCCGAAGAAAAAGAGCTGAACATACAGTCCACTCTTTTTGAAGAGCAGGTTAAGCAGGGCCTTACCGCTTTCGGAGGTTCCACCCGATTCAGCGACTATGCAAAAGAATGGATTGAAAACGAGTCGCTTGCTTTTAAGACCAAAGAACGGTACACGGAAATGTTAGAACGCATCAATGCTGCCATTGGGCATATTCGGCTGGATAAGCTGCAAGCGCATCATCTGGAAGCATTCTACAAAAATCTGGCCGAGGCGGGCGTTAACCATCGCGGCAGCTATGCTGTATCGGAAAAATTGGATGCTCTCATGAAAAAGCAAAAACTGACGCGGGCCGCTTTAGCTATGCAAGCTGGTGTGGCTGCTATTACGATCAGCTCCGCTGCCCGTGGAAAACATATCAGTTCTGAAAAGGCAGCGGCCATCTGCAAGGCGCTGGGCAAGCCAGTAGACGCCGTTTTTACAATTCATATGAGCGATACCGGATTATCCGATAAAACGATCTTGCATCATCACAGGCTCATCAGCGCCATTCTCGCCAAAGCCAAGCGTGAACGGCTGGTTCCGTTCAATGTGGCCGCCGAGCATGCTACTGCACCCAAAGCCGCACACAAAGAGGCCAAATATTTGGACGATGAACAGGCGCACACGCTGCTTACGCTACTGCTGAACGAGCCGGACATTCGCGTGAAAGCCGCCCTCATTCTTTTGCTCTTTTCCGGTGCACGCCGGGGGGAACTGTGCGGCCTGTCATGGCCAGACATAGACTTTGAACGGCATCTTATCAATATTGAGCGGGCCTCACAGTATCAGAGCGGGAAAGGTGTGGTAGAAAAATCGACGAAAAATGAGAGCAGCATTCGCTCCATCAAAATACCGGCTTTTGTAGTTGAACTGCTCGGCGCTTACCGTGCATGGTGGAATAAGCAGAAACTGCTGTATGGGGAGAGCTGGCACGGAGAAAAGGAACGGCTATTTGTTCAGGCAGACGGCAAGCCGATTAACCCGGACACCATCAATTACTGGATGAATCGTTTTCTGGAGCAGCACCAGCTTGAACACATCACGCCTCACGGCCTACGGCATACGTTCGCGACATTACAGATTGCGGCCGGTGTAGATATCCGCACATTGCAGGCACGCACCGGACATGCGCAGGCCAGCACACTAGTCAACATTTACAGCCACGCTATTAAGAGCGCGCAGGAAGCCGCCAGCGACGCGCTGGAAGATATTTTACTGCCACCAACAGATAAGAGCAAAGGAAAGACCTCGTGAGACCATGAACACCTCTGCCCATCTTTAGAGATTGCCGGTACACTCCGCTGTTTGGCGGCGTTTTTAAGCCCCATACTTGAACAAAAGTTGAACATTTCCCATGTTCAAGCAAAAAGAGAACCGCTTAGACCAGCCACGAATGGCTTACCTAAGCGGTTTGTTTTGGTTGCGGGAGCCAGATTTGAACTGACGACCTTCGGGTTATGAGCCCGACGAGCTACCAGACTGCTCCATCCCGCGATATCCTATTTTTGAGTGCCTAAATAGTATAGCATGCTCATTTTAAAAAGTCAATGTTTTTAATACTTAAATTTTATATTTTCTTCAGAAGCATCCGCAAGATTCCCCGTTACGCTCCTTCTTCGCCCATGTATGTTGCCTGCAAAGCGCACATATACATGCACAGGCAACTGATCCAAAAGGAGGAACCGCCGTGCCTGTATTGGAAAACATTTTGGGGCTTCTCGCATCGGCGTTGTGGGGACAGCCTTTGCTTTTTGCCCTGTTTGGTACGCATGTGTTTCTCACAGTCCGCCTGCGCGGCATCCAGCGCTTTATCGGAAAAGCCATCCATTTTTCCGTCACAAAAGAAAAGGGCGCAAACGGAGATGTCTCTCCGTTTGCGGCCCTCACCACTTCACTGGCCGCCACGCTGGGCACCGGCAATATCATCGGCGTAGCCACGGCGGTAGCAGCTGGCGGTCCGGGGGCAGTTTTCTGGATGTGGATATCCGGCATCTTCGGCATGGCGACCAAATATACCGAAGCGCTGCTCTCCGTCAAATATCGTATGCGGCGGGGAAACGCCATGGCCGGAGGCCCTATGTATGTAATGCAGAACGGCCTGCGCTGCAAGCCGCTCGGCTGCGTGTTCGCTTTTTTTACCGCCGTTGCCGCTCTGGGAGTAGGCGCCTCCGTGCAGTCCAACTCCATCGCCGCGCTGTTTCAGCAGACTTTCCGCGTCCCCCCTGTCGTAAGCGGGCTGGTCACCGCCCTGCTGGCCGGCTGCATCCTTTTAGGCGGTATCCGCAGCATTTCAAAAGTCTGCAACCTGCTGATCCCGGCCGCAGGCGCACTCTATATTTTCAGCAACCTCATCATTCTGTGGATGGGGTGGCACAGCATACCGCAAAGCCTGGCGCTCATTCTGCAAAGCGCGTTCTGCGGGCAGGCGGCTGTCGGCGGATTTGTCGGAGCCGCCGCAAAAGACGCCATCCGATTCGGTATCTCGCGGGGGCTGTTTTCCAACGAGGCCGGCCTGGGCTCCTCCCCCATCGTGGACGCCGCCGCCCAGTGCAAAAATCCCGTGCGCCAGGCGCTCGTTTCTTCCACCGGCGTCTTCTGGGACACCGTTGTGCTGGCGGCGCTTACCGGTATCATGCTGGTTAATTCCGGCGTCTGGCGACAGGGGTTGGACGGCGGCGCGCTCACAAACGCCGTGTTCCACAGCATCCCCGTCATGGGGCCCGGCATATTGGCCGTCGCGCTATTCACCTTTGCGTTCGCCACCTGCATCGGCTGGTCATACTACGCGGAAAAAGCAGTGGAATATCTATTTGGTCCGCACGCGATCCTGCCGTATCAGTGCGTCTACATCGCCATGATCTTTTTCGGCGGTGTCATTTCCGTAAACGCCGTATGGAATTTTTCAGACATCGCCAACGCGCTCATGGCCATTCCCAACCTTATATCTCTGTGGGCGCTGAGTGGCATCGCCGTACGGGAGACCCGCCGGGAAATGCGCCGTGGAGGGTTGCTGCACCGCTAAAAAGCATCCCTCCGCTTTTCACGCATATCCCTTGAAAAGCGCATTGCTTCCTGGTATTCTGTTTTTTAGAAACCGCCGGACGCTTTAGAATACCTGGTGACAAATGAAAAAGAGGCCGCACATGAAGCAAACACGGAAATTTTCTGACCGGTTGGCAGTGGAACTTGGCATTGCCAGCATCCCGGTCCTCTGCTATATGCTGGCCTACCCCTACCTGCCGGAAAAGATTGCCACACATTACGGTGCGGGTGGCACCACATTCAGTTCCAAAAGCAGTGCCACAATGCTCATCGGCATCGTGCTGGGATTTACCGGTCCTGTTTTTGGGCAGGCGATGGAGTGGCTCGCCAAAGCCGGCGCCAAACATGGACGAAGCGACCTCGACCCACAGGATACATTGACCGTGGCGAAATACAGCGGTGTGTTTTTAACGGTGCTGCTCTCCCTCCTCGCCTTTTTCATGCTGGAATTCATGCCGCTGATGCGCACGCACCTGCCTGGTCTGGTCATCCTGCGCATCGTTTTTTCACTTTCGGGTATCTTGCTCCTTGTGATCGGCAAGCGAATGGCCCCGCCGTTACGGAGTGAAGCAGATGTCGTACATCTGCCGCCGTTTGCAGCGAAAAAAACGGCGCGGCGGTTTGCCGGTTGGACCGGGATGATTTGCGGAGCAGCACAACTCGCCCTGGGGCTGATGCTGTTCCTCCCGGACGACGCCGCCGTTCTTGTTCAACTTCTCTCCTATCCCGCTCTCATCACCACCCTTTCCGTTTTTTTCATAACACGGAAAAAAGCGAAGGATTGTTGACACCTGCTTTCCACCAAAGGATGTGACATCTGTGAAAACCAAATACACCCGGCTTCAGACCGTTCTGGAAATTGTCAATATTCTGCTTCTCATCGCGCAGTTTGTCTATGTGTTGAGCCTGTGGAGCAGGCTGCCCGCACGCATCCCCGCGCATTTCGACGCCGCCGGGCATATCAACCGCTACGGCAGCAAAAACGAACTGTTCATCGTGCCCTTCGTCACCGTTGGGATGTATGCGTCCCTTCTATGGCTGCAACGGTTTCCACAGAATTGGAACACATCCGTCGAGGTCACCGAGCGCAGCCGCGCCTATGTTTATTCTGCCACCAAGACCATCCTCGTCCTGTGCAGAACCTGCGTGGCGGTCACGTTTTTCATCATCACCATCTGCATATCCGCCCGGCAGATCACATGGATCTGGCTGGACTGCATTCCCGTCGCCGCGCTGGTCGTGTTCATCGTTTTGTATAGCGGGCGTATCAAGCGCCGGGCGGACAAGCTCAACCATCCGTACGGTTGACATCATGCCTGCCCGGTAAACGTCAGCACAAGCAGCAGGGCGTTCATGGCGATGATAACAGCCGCGGCGGCAATGCCCAGCGCCTGCTCCCACGGACGGTTGACCATCTCGCCCATCCATTTGCGCTTCCCCGCGATGGACAGCATCTGCAAGACCGGCAGCGGCAGAATGAAGCTGAGCGCGACCTGGCTCCATACCAGCGCCTGCATCGGGTTCACCCCGGCGGCGATGATGACCAGCGCCGGCAGCATGGTGATGAGCCGGCGGAGGTTGACCGGAATGCTGAGATTGACGAACCCCTGCATAACGGTCTGCCCGGCCATGGTGCCTACGGCGGACGACGACAGCCCCGATGCCAGCAGCGCGATGCCGAACGCCCCGCCGGACAACGGACCCAAAAGCGGGGTGAGCGACTGCTGTGCCTGCTGCATGGTATCCACCACCATGCCGTGCCGGAAAAACACCGCGGCCGAAACGGCCACCATCGCGGCGTTCACGCAGAACGCGATGTTCATGGCAATGGCGATGTCGATTTTCTCCATTTTGAAATGATGCCGTTTCTCCTCCGCCGACCCGTTCCCGCACCGGTGCCGCACCAGCTGCGAATGCAGATAGATCACATGCGGCATCACCGTCGCGCCCAGCATACCAGCCGCAAGGATCAGCGCATGGCCGTCCGGCAGAGAGGGGACGACCGTATGCCACCCCACCTGCGCCCAGTCCGGCCTTGCCAGAAAAAGCTCCAGCAGATATGCGGCGCCGACGACCGCCACGAATCCGGCGATAACTATTTCCACCAGCTTCTGCCCATACCGCTCCAGGCAGCAGATGAAAAACGTCAGCAGGCCGGTGAGCAGGCCCGCATAAAACATGGGCATTCTAAACAGGATATTCAGCCCCAGCGTGCCGCCGAGGAACTCGGCCAGGTCGGTCGCCATCGCGCCGACCTCCGCCA
This sequence comes from Ethanoligenens harbinense YUAN-3, assembly GCF_000178115.2. Taxonomy (NCBI): domain Bacteria; kingdom Bacillati; phylum Bacillota; class Clostridia; order Eubacteriales; family Oscillospiraceae; genus Ethanoligenens; species Ethanoligenens harbinense. Next base: position 495,906 of record NC_014828.1, on the reverse strand, counting down.
GCACCCAAAACACCCGGTTCACCCGCTTGGAGTATGCCTTTGCGCACATTTCCGGCAGGTTGTGCCCGGTGGCGATACCAAGTTTAGCAGACATCGTCTGCAAAAAAATGGCCAGCACATTGCTCCACAGGATAACCCAGATCAGCGTATAATTGTAAACGGAACCGCCCTCGATATTCGTTGCGAAATTGCCCGGATCTATGTATGCCACGCTGACGATAAACGCCGGACCGATAAATTTCAGCATCTGGCCCAATCTTCCGCCCGAGCGCCGGACTGCACGGCACCCGGGTTTTTCCTTGCCCGCATGCCTGAACGTAAGCTCGATTGGACTGTCTTTGCTCTGCATGAGATGTCCCCTCCCGTGTGGTATCCTCCCGCCCTGCCGGAGCAGAACAGGGGCAGTACCACTATACGGGGACAGCTCCCATTTTGTTACACCGGGGAATGAATGTTTCCCCGGTCGAATACACTGTATCAAAATCGTTAAGGGAGGCGGGCAGATGCAAAACGACCGGTTTTATACGTTTCACGAATATTTGAAAACAGAGGACGGCGCCCTTTCCGCGTCGATGGAGGACTATCTTGAAATGATCTGGCGGCTCTCCGGTCCCAACGGTTTCACCCGCATCCACGAGCTTTCGCAGGCGCTGCACATCCGGCAATCCTCGGCCACCAAGATGGTACAACGCCTCGCGCAAAAAGGCTACGTGCGCTACCAGAAATACGGTTTTCTCACACTGGAAGAAAAGGGGAAGCAAGCGGGCGCATGGCTGATGCAGCGTCACCGGGCCATCGAGCGGTTCATGCGGATGATCGCCGTGCCCGAGGCGCTGGTGCTGGAGGAAACCGAAAAAACCGAGCATATGTTCGGCGTCGAGTCCACGCTCTGCCTGGAGCATTTCGTGCGGTTTCTATCCGCCCGGCCCGAGGTCATTGAGCAGTACCGTCTTGCGTTCCCGAACACCGGGGCAACGTAAAAACAGCCTGTCCGCGCGGACGCGCGGGCAGGCTGCAGCAGACCATTTCCGAGTTTACGACGAAAGCCCCGCCACCTCACAGAGAACGGCGAAGACGTTCTGCGCGCCGCCGCGCGCCGGGCTTTTTTGCATGTTTTCGATATAGCGCTCTCGGTTCTCATACACCTGCCGCACCGCGCGCAAAAATGCGGCCGGCATCATGTCCATACCGTTTTCGTCCGCTTCCATCAGTACCTCGCCGAAACCCTGCTTCTGGAACGAGCGCCCGTTGATGATCTGGTCGCCACGGCTGGCCTTGCGCGAATACGGAATGATGAGCATGGGCTTTTGCAGGGCCAGCAATTCAAACAGGCTGGTGGAGCCCCCGCGTGTAACCACCATGTCCGCCATGGCGAACACATCCGGCAGATCGTCGGTCACATAGGCAAACTGGCGGTACCCCGGCATGCCCTCCAGCTTTTCATCCACATTGCCTTTGCCGCAGAGGTGACAAACCTGGAAGGTCTCCAGCAACTTGGGCAGGCAGCGGCGCACCATGCGGTTGATGAAAGCCGCGCCCTGGCTGCCGCCCGTAACCACCAGCACCGGTTTGTCTGCCGAAAATTCGCAGAGCCGCAGGCCCTTTTCCCGATTGCCGTGCAGCAGTTGCTCACGGATAGGCAGACCGGTGAACACGCCCTTGTCTTCGGGCAGATGTGCGCCGCTCTCGGGAAACGTATAGCACATCTTCCGCGCGAACGGGGCGCTCAGACGGTTGGCCAGGCCGAACGTGCTGTCCGATTCGTGGGTGACGACCGGCACGCCGCAAAGCTTCGCCGCCCACACCACCGGCGTGGACACGAACCCGCCTTTACTAAACAGCACATCCGGTTTGAGCTTGCGCAGCAGCGACACCGACTCCCAGAACCCCGCGCCGATGCGAAACAGGTCGGTAAAATTTTTCAGATCCGCATAACGGCGCAGTTTGCCGCCGGTAATGCCGTAAAACGCCACGCCGGTAGGGCGGATGAGTCCTTCCTCCATACCGTCTTTGAGCCCGATATACGATATGGAAAAACCGGCTGTCTGCAAAAGCGGCAGCAGCGCGAGATTGGGCGTGATATGCCCCGCCGTGCCCCCGCCGGTCAGTACGATCTTTTTCAAAGATGTTCCCCCGTTCCCTTCAGCCATCCCTGTCATCTATATGCGCCCGCGCGCAAGTTTATCCGCCAGATACAGCCCGTTGGCCGAGGCCTGTGCGAGCGAGCGTGTGAATCCCGCGCCATCGCCGATGGCATAGATATGCGAGTAGCCTTTCAGTTCAAAATCCTCCGTCTCCGGGCGGGCGGAGTAATATTTGCACTCCACGCCGTAGAGCAGCGTATCGTGATTGGCCGTGCCGGGGGCGATGACGTCCAGCGCGTGCAGGGTCTCGATGATGTCGTCCAACTGGCGCTTGGGCATACACAGGCTCAAATCGCCCGCCACGGCACGCAGCGTAGGGCGGGTGGTGCTGTCGTGCAGGCGTTTCTCATCGGTGCGCCTGCCCTGTTCCAAGTCGCCCAGCCGCTGCACCAGCACGCTTCCCCCGCTGATGAGGTTGGCCAGGCTGGCCACATGCTTGGCGTATGCGATCGGTTCTCTGAACGGGCTGGTGAAGCGCATGGTGGCCAACAGCGCGAAATTGGAATTTTCCGTCTTTTTGGCCGGGTCGCGGTAGGCGTGGCCGTTCACCGTGAGGATGCCTCCGGTGTTCTCGGTGACCACCTGCCCGCGCTCGTTGAAGCAGAACATCCGTGTCACATCGCCGTAATTCTTACTGCGGTACCAGATCTTCGGCTCATAGATTTTCTTGGAAAAGTCCTCCCAGACGATGGCGGGCAGCTCCACCCGCACGCCCACGTCCACTTGATTGTTGTGCAGTTCCACATGGTTGCGCGCGCACCACGCCGAGAAGAAACCGCTGCCCGCGCGCCCCACCGCGAAAACGATGTTCTCCGCCGTGCAGGTGTGTTCCCCATCCGGCAGGCGGACCACAAGCGTGCGGCTGTCGGCCTGCACGTCGGTCACTTCCGCATGGGTGAAGATGGCGCATTTGCCGCGCAGCTGATCCACCATACGGCGCATGGTCTCCAGATTCGCGTCGGTGCCCAGGTGCTTGACTACAGCCTGCTGCATGTGCAGGTCGTGTGCCAGGCAGAGCTTTTTGAGCGCGTCGTCCGGCTGGAAGCGTTCAGTGGTCGCCCCGCATGAAACCAGGATGCGGTCCGCCTGCTCGATATAATCCACCACGGTCTGGCCCGGTAGAAACTCCGGAAGCCAGCCGCCGTATTCATGTGAAATGATGTATTTTCCGTCCGAAAATGCGCCCGCGCCAGCCAGGCCCTCCATGATGGCGCAGCTTTTACAGCGCATGCAGGATTTGGCCTGTCCCGAAACGATCGGACAGCGGCGGTTGTTGATATCCTCACCTTTTTCAAAAATGGCCACCGAAGCATCCGGACATTTTTCAGCCAAACGCCACGCGCACATCAGCCCGCCGATGCCGCCCCCGATGATCACAATATCATAATGCGTTTTGAGCATAGTCGTTTCCCCCTGTTCCGCCGCATGCTGCGGCAGCCGTTCCTATTATACCTGCCTCCGCCCCGGCAGGCAAGCCTGCATTCCTGTTCAGACCAACCGGGCAGCGACCATCGCCGCACAGCCCGGAATCCAACATCCCGCCGCCATGCAAAAACGGCGGGCAAACCTGCATTCTTTTCCCGAAAACAAACCATGCAGTCCGCCTCTTTATCTTTTCCTTTAAATCCTGTATACTACGATTATACACCATGCTTTTACGAAGACGACGCCACAAGAGAGGACGGAAGACATGAAACGGTGTGCAAAATGCGGCGCGGCCTGCGCCGATTCCGATACATACTGCGGCGTATGCGGCGCGCCCCTGCCCGCATGGGGCCGCCCCGCCCCCACGGGCGACGGGTTTGCCGTCGCTTCCATGGTGCTGGGCATCATCGGCATCTGCACGTTCTGGTTCGGTCTGGGAGTCATCACGTCCATTCTGGCCGTCATCTTCAGCCTGATCGTACTGTGCACCGCGCGCAGGCGGGCCGTAGGGCACGGCATGGCCATCGCCGGGCTGGTCACGGGCGGGCTTGCGCTTTTTATCACGCTGCTGATTGTTGTGTTTCTTATCGCCATCGGGAGCGCGGCATCCTCTCAGCGGCAAGACACCTACAGCGATACCGGTGGGGCGCTCTTCTCACATACCGACGGCGGTGATTACAGCGCCTGACCATCTTTTCAGATGGAATACATAAACATGTGGCATTTCAAATGCCGCTTTGGAGGAAATTGCATGAAAAACTGTCCCCAATGCCACCACGACTGCGCGGATGACATGATTATCTGCCCGGACTGCGGCTATCTGTTCAGCGCCACACAACCACCAAACGACTGGCAGCAAAACCCGCCGTATCAGAGCGCCCAAAATGGCGGACAGCCTTTCGGAAACGGCTACAATGGATACCCACCGTATCAGAACGTGCCCAAGGACAGCCTAGCGACGCCATCCATGGTGCTCGGCATCATCGGGGTGGTGGCTTCCTGCTGCTTCATCGGCGTCATCCCCGCCATCATCGGCCTGATCTTCGGCATCATTTCCAAACTGCGCATCGCCCGCACCGGTGCCCGGGGGTCCGGCCTGGCGCTGGCGGGCATCATCCTTTCCTCAGTGGCAATCGCCATCACCATCGTTGTGCTGATCCGTGTCATCATCGTCTTCAACGACCCGGCGGCGATGGAACAATACCGCCGGATTATCGAGCAATATCAGCAGGCACAGCAATGACACACGCCTCCCGAGCCCGTCCGGTCCTCCTGCCCGCCGAGCGGGGAACCTCGCTCACTTTTTTTCTGCTGGCCTTTCTGCCGGTGCTTGCTTCATTCTTCCTCACCACCGACGGTCGGTTGACCACCGCGCACCTCGGGGCGATTTCCATCCCGCTGCGCACGGTCTGCGTCTTCCATCTGCTCACCGGTTACAACTGTCCGGTGGACGGCATGACCCGCACGTTCGCGTTCATGGGGCACGGACAGCTCGCGGAAGCCCTGCGGATGAGCCTGCCCGGCGTGTTGCTGTATGTCTTCTGTCTGTTTGAGATCCCGCTGCGCGGCGTATGGCTGGTGCGGGGGCGGATGCCGCGCATACTTCGCGTGCTGGAGCCGGTGCTGTTCGGTACCGTCGGCGCGGTGGATGCAGTGTTTTTCCTCGCACAGTTTTTCCGGTGATATCCGCGGTAAAAGACAAAAGCGTGCGCGGCCCAAAACGGGCGGCGCACGCTTTTTATCACTTCAAACCGCCCCAATCCCCTCGTCAGCGGTCAAGTGCACTTTGCATCACCGTGCGCACAGCGGGAAGCAGTTCCCTGCGGTAATAGAGCAGATAAGCGGCCACGGCGGCGGCATAAAGCATAAGCCCCGGCCCCCAGCCGAGCAGGCTGTTCGCCACGATGAACAGCCCCCCCATGCCCCATTCCTCGAACATATTGCGCATGCTGTGGATACCCATTTTCCGCTTTAAGAACAATTCGGAGGCATAGCAGCGCCAGACGAACACGCCCAGCGTCGCCCACACGATGACCAGCACCGACGGATGCCATAGGTACAGCGGCAGCGCCACCGCGACAAACAGCCCCACGGCGGAGAGATTGGCCCACATCATGGCTCTCTCCTCACGCAGGGACTCGTAATAGTTGTTGATGAGCATCTGCATCTTGCTCTGCATGATGACAATGGGAAACAGCAGATGCAGATAGGACAGCACCGCGTCGTATTTCGGCAGGAAGACGCGGATGACCACCACCAGCGGATAATACAGCAGCATCATGCTAAAGATGAATGCGCAGAGCAGCCGGTTGATTCGCTGAAAATAATACGGCAGCGTTTTTCTCTCCAGCCGGCACAGCACCGGATAGAGCACCAGCCCCACCGCGGAAATGAAAGCCATCGCAATATTGATGGCATTGCTCGCAAACGAATACTCACTGAAATCCGCCACCGTGCCCAGGCGTTCCATCACCAGCTTACCCGCGCCCATCACCAGCATGGCCATCAGGTTGGCGATCATCAGTTTGACGCCCACGCGTATATTGTCCCAATACGGCCCCCACGCGGCGCGCCATGGCGCCCGTTTCCCAAAAAACAGGTCCCGGCAGCAGGCCACATTGATGAACACCACCACGGTTTTGGCGGCAAAGTCCAGCACGATTACGGTGCGGAAATCCACATGCCGGAGCAGGAACAAAACAACCAGCCCGGCAATAAGCTGCACCTGCTGGGCGATGACGATGAAGCTGTACAGGCGGATGCGCCCGGTGGCCTGGTTGATGTAATTGAGCAACGCCGAAAGGTTGACCACCAGGATGTTCAGCACCGCGAACACAAATGCAAAGCGTTTGTTAGGATTCGGCTCCCACAGCACCACCGCCAGCAGCGCCAGCATCTCGATGCCGTTCATGCAGATATACAGCCGCATGAACGTGCGGAAGAGCTCCTGCGGCAGTTTGTCGAACTCATAGCCGCCGAATTTCAGATAGATACCGTCGTTGAACCCGATGTGCATCAACCCGACAAAATTGGCCGTGTAGAAAAAATAGATCTGGTAATAGCCGTTAGGCACCACGCCCAGCACGCCCGGCAGGACAAATGCGGTCAGGAATGTGACGACATAATAGCAGAACTGCGAGAGCAGCACATATTTGACATTGGCGATGCCCCGCCTGATGACGCCGTTTGCCACGCGCATCCCCCTTTTTTCTGCGATAGGACGAATCGGGCGCTACTGCAGCCCGAAATAGATCCGCAGCGAATCGAGCGCATAGCGCCTGGTCTGCGCGCTGAGAAACCGCACGCTGCCGTCCTCATGGTGCAGCACGCGGATACCCGGCGTGTAGCGCATCGGGATACCCAGGCCCCGCGCGCGCCGGGCCAGATGATCTTCTTCCCGGAACAAAAACATGCGTTCGTCAAACGGCAGGCCCAGCTTTTGCAGCGCCGGCTCCGAGAACAGCAGAAAACTGCCGTGCAGCGCATAGACCCGCCGCTCCCTGCGGCCGAACAGCACGTTGAACAGAATGCGGTGCGTCTTGTTGAGAGCCACCGCCGCCCAGAACGGTGCCATGCTGCGCGAGTGCCGGGTATAGAAGCACATCAGCCGCTCGCGCAGCGCGCTGTGGGCCGGCATATACGGGTTTTGCCGCTTGCCGTTTTCGGTACGCACCAGCGGCCCCAACAGCACGGTCCGCCCCTTTTGTTCCAAAACCGTCGCGGGCAGCGCCTGTATCTCGATATCCGGGTTGCTGATCACCAGAAAGGCAAAGCGGTAGTGCGCGCGCGCAAAGCGGATGCCCGCGTTGTTTCCCGCACCGTAGCCGCGGTTCTCCACATTCAGAAAGTCACAGCCGTGCTCTTCGCAGACGGCCGCCGTTTCATCCCTCGTGGGCTGATCGTAGAAGCTGTTGACCACAATGACCTTGCGGCTTCCCTCCACCCGGGCCAGCGACGCCAGAAAACCGCGCAGGTCGTGCGGGTTGCGGTAGACCAGCACCACAAACACATAATCGAAGGTTTCCACCCGGGCACCTCACATCCAGTATTTTTTCACGGCATGGAACGTATACCATCCAAAATACCATGCCGCGGAGAAAAGCGACAACTGTTCCTGCTGCCGGTAGATACGCCATGTGCGCGCCAGAGCCGCCCATTTGTTTGAGGAGATGGAACCGGGCGCCACACGGTAGCGCACCAGCGCCTCGTCGATGCCGTAAGCCCGGTGCCCTTTGCGCAAAATGGACAGCCAGGTGGCAAAGTCCTGCCCCTTGCGAACCGGCGGCATACGGAAATCGCCAATAACGGCGCGGTCGATCACCACCGAGGAGCAGGCGATCACGGTGTTTGCAAGCAGATAACGGTAGTCCACCCGCGCGGGTACGGGGCGTTTGCCGGTACGGGGCGCACCGTTTTCGTCGATCATCTCGATAGCGGTATATGTAAAGCCATAGCCCTTGTCACGCATCAGGGCCAGTTGTTTTTCCAGTTTTTCCGGTTGCCAGAGATCGTCCGCATCCAGAAACGCCACATAGCGCCCTTTCGCGCGCGCCAGCGCCTCGTTGCGCGCCGCCGCCGCGCCGCCGTTCCGCGGCAGGCAAGTATACCGCAGGCGGGCATCCCGCTCTCCGTATTCCGCGATGATGGCGGCGGAACGATCAGTGGAGCAGTCGTCGGTGAGCAGCAATTCCCAGTCGCCGAATGTCTGCGCCTGCACAGAATCGATGGTCTGCGCAATATAGCGTTCCTTATTGTAGACCGGCGTGATGATGGACACCAGTCCGTCGTCATATGCGGGCATAGGCCACCTTCTCCAACGGATTTGCCATAAGATATGCATAACGGCCTTATTATACACCATCACGCGCCGGAAGAAAAGAAGGAAAATGTGAACACAACTGCAAATGAGAAACAGGACGGCTTAAGCCATCCTGTTTCTGTCCCTGTCAGCATGTATAAAATATAAAAACCTATTTCAATCCACGAGCTTTCCACTCGACATGTTCTATTATACTCTACAATCTGGCATTCTTCAATTTTGCTTATCAATTATCCTTTAGGTTTTTATATTTTATACAATCGTCTTGACAGGCCACCTGCTCTGTTGTATGATATAAACACAGGGAAAGGAAAATGGCAGAGTATTACAACTACTCTGCCATGGAAAACACGCTATCTGTGATAACATGCTTATACATTTTTATGATATCACAGGAAAATCAAAATAGCAATGGTTTTCCTATGTAAAGTGCTGGAAAAGAGGGGTTACATAACAGGCATTTCCTTTTCCTTTCAAATCATACAACAGAAAGGAAAAATTAAAATGCAAGCAACAAAAATCCGCATGAAGCCAGGTCGCAGCTCCTCCGACGAATTAACTGAAATTGACAGTATCTATTTGACAGGTTGCCAACAAGTGGGATATTACAAAAAAGAAGATATCCACAATTATCTTATTGGGCGCCCCGGAAACATCCAGGTGAATATTTACCCATACCCCAATATCGTCCCGGCGACCAGTTCTCGAGGAGAAAAATATGTGCGTTCCACACCCGATTCATCTTTGAAAGATAATTTACTTAACTTGCCCCGCACGTAAAACTACCGAACTGCTACCAAAACGCCGGTACTTGTCTATAGACAAGTACCGGCGTTTTCTAATCACGGTTCGCTTTTCCGTTTCACCGCGTCCCAGTAGGTCTTGGCGGCCTGTTCGGTTTTGTTCTCGGCAAAATGGTAATATTCCCGGCCTTCCAGCGCGTCGGGCAGATACTGTTGCGCCACCCAGCGGCCGGGAAAACCATGCGGGTATTTGTAAAACTGCCCCTTGCGGGCGTTGTCCGCACCGTCGTAATGCTTGTTCTGCAAGTTGCGCGGGATGGAACCGCTGCGCCCCGCGCGGATGTCCGCCAGCGCGGCGTCCACCGCCAGATAGGCGCTGTTGGATTTCGGCGAGGTGGCCACCAGCACCACCGCGTCCGCCAGTGGGATGCGTGCTTCCGGCAGGCCCACCTGCAACGCCGCGTCCACGCTGGCTTTCACGATGGGGATGATCTGCGGATACGCCAGCCCCACATCCTCGCAGGCACAAACCATCAGCCGCCGGCAGACCGACGGCAGGTCGCCCGCCTCCAGCAGACGCGCCAGATAATGCACCGCCGCGTCCGGGTCGGAACCGCGCATGGATTTTTGCAGCGCCGAGAGCAGGTCATAATGTTCATCCCCCTCGCGGTCGTATTTCATGGCGCTTTTCTGCGCGGCCGCCGCGGCGTCTTCCGCCGTTACGGTCAATTCACCATCCGCCTCACGGGCGGCGAGCGCCAGCAACTCCACGGCGTTGATGGCTTTTCGCACATCCCCGCCACATCCAGTGCTGATCTGCGCCACCACTTCATCCGGCACGCGGATGGTGCGGCCCTTGTCCTGCTCCATCACGGCAAACGCGCGGCGCACCGCTTTGGCGATTTCCGCAGACGGCACCGACTTGAACTCGAACACCGTGCACCGGCTGAGGATGGCGTTGTAAATATAGAAATACGGGTTCTCGGTGGTGGACGCGATGAGCGTAATGCGCCCGTCCTCGATAAACTCCAGCAAAGACTGCTGCTGCTTTTTGTTGAGATACTGGATCTCGTCAAGGTAAAGCAACACCCCGCCCATCCCGGCGAAAGTATCCAGCTCCCCCACGATAGCTTTGATGTCCGCCGTGGACATATTGGTACCGTTGAGCCTGTGCAGCGTCTTTCCCGCCTGCTTGGCGAGGATGGACGCCACCGTGGTCTTCCCCACGCCGGACGGGCCGTAAAAGATCAGGTTGGGGATCTGCCCGGTTTCCACCACGCGCCGAAGCAGCATGTCCGGCGCGAGCAGGTGGCGCTGCCCCACCACTTCATCCAGCGTTTTCGGACGCAGTCGGTCTGCAAGCGGTGGCATTATTCGTAAAGCGGGTATTTCGCGCAGAGAGCGTTCACGTCCGCGCGCAGTTCTTCCACTTCTTTCTCAAAACGGTCGCTGGCAGCGATGGAGATGAACTCCGCGATCTTGTCCATATCCGCTTCCACCATGCCGCGGGTGGTCACCGCCGGGGTGCCCAGCCGCACGCCGCTGGTCACAAACGGCTTCTCCGGATCGTTCGGGATGGCGTTTTTGTTGGCCGTGATATACACGTCGTCCAGCCGGCGCTGCAGTTCCTTGCCGGTCACGCCGGTGCCGCGCAGGTCCAGCAGCATCAGGTGGTTGTCCGTGCCGCCGGTCACCAGACGATGGCCGCGGGACAGCAGGCCCTTGGCCATCGCCGCCGCGTTTTTGACGATCTGCGTCTGGTAGGCTTTGAAATCGTCGTGCAGCGCCTCACCCAGGCAGACGGCTTTGGCGGCGATGATGTGCTCGAGCGGGCCGCCCTGCGTACCGGGAAAAATGGCCTTGTCGATGGCCTTGGCGTATTCTTCTCTGCAAAGGATGAGGCCGCCGCGCGGGCCGCGCAACGTCTTGTGGGTGGTGGTGGTCACGATGTCGGCATACGGCACCGGCGACGGATGCAGCCCGGCGGCCACCAGCCCGGCGATGTGCGCCATATCCACCATGAGCAGCGCGCCGGCTTCCTTTGCAATCTCGCCGATGCGCTTGAAGTCAATGACGCGCGGATAGGCGCTCGCGCCCGCCACGATCATCTTCGGCTTGTTTTCAATCGCCAGTTTGCGCATGGCGTCGTAGTCGATCAGGCCCGTTTCGGCGTCCACGCCATAGGGGATGAAATGGTAATAGCTGCCCGAGATGTTCACCGGGGAGCCGTGGGTCAGGTGCCCGCCCTCGGCAAGGCTCATGCCCATTACGGTATCGCCCGGTTTGAGCAGGCCGAAATAGACCGCCGAGTTGGCCTGCGCGCCGCTGTGCGGCTGCACATTGGCATGCTCCGCGCCAAAGAGCTTCTTTGCGCGCTCGATGGCGATGGTCTCCACCTCATCCACATTGGCGCAGCCGCCGTAATACCGTTTTCCGGGGTAGCCCTCGGCATATTTATTGGTGAGCACCGTGCCCATGGCGGCCAGCACTGCGGGGGAGACGATGTTTTCCGACGCGATCAGTTCGATGTTGCGGCGCTGCCGCTTCAGTTCGCCCTCCATCGCGCCGCCGACTTCGGGGTCGTATTGTTTCACAAATCCAATGGTATCCAGCATATCCGCGTACATTACAGCGTACTTCCTCTCTTATCTCTCAGTGGCGCGCCCACCCGGCGCAAAACGCAGAATTTTACCTTATTATACCCCTCCGTGCCGACGAAACGCAAGGGCAGGCAGACTGGAAAACGAATATTGTTGAAATTCGGCGGCGCTTACTTTATAATAGGTAAAACAAGCGCGCCAAGCGCACCTATGCACCCCGTTTCTGGAGGAGACCCGATGAACACTCAAGCCCCCCGCGAAAATACGACGTTGCCGCTGCTGCCCCTGCGGGGCATGGTGGTCTTTCCCGGCACACTGCTCAACTTCGACGTGGGCCGGAAAAAGTCCGCTTTTGCCATCAACGAATCCATGAAAGCCGACCAGATGCTCTTCTTGGTGGCACAAAAAGATATCCGCACCGAGGAGCCCACGGCGGAGAATTTTCACGTCATGGGCACGGTGGCCCGCATCCGGCAGCTGCTGCATGTTTCCGGCGAGAACATCAAAGTGTCGGTGGAGGGGCTGTTCCGTGCACGCCTGTGCGAGATCGTGCAGGAAGACCCGTACTTCGTGGCCGCCGTGGAGCCCTGCGCCGAGACCGGCCGCGCTCCGCGGGCCGCAACGGCCCAGGCCCTGCTTCGGCAGGCGCAGGACCTGGTCGGGGAATACACCGAGATTGGTCCCAAGCTGCCCGAAGAGCTGCTGACCGAGATCGTGGCCGGTAAAGAGCCGGGCAAAACGGCGGACTACATCGCCTCGAACATCCTGCCCCAGCAGGAAGACAAGCAGACCGCACTGGAAGAACTCAGCCCCGTCAAGCGGCTGACGCTGGTACTGCGCATGCTCCGCCATGAGATCGAAGTGCTGCGGCTGGAGCAGGAGATCGCCCAGAAGGTGCAGGAGAGGATCGACAAGGGGCAGCGCGACTATTACCTGCGCGAGCAGCTCAAAACGCTCGCGGAGGAACTTGGCGATCAAAGCGAGGCAGACGAATCCGCCCGCTATCATCAGGCCGTCGATAAACTGGCGCTCCCCGAGGAAAGTGCCAAAAAGCTGCATAAAGAGGCCGACCGCCTGGCGCGGATGCCACAGGGCAGCCACGAAGCCACCGTGGTGCGCAGTTGGCTGGACGCATGTCTCACTCTGCCGTGGAACAAAGAGAGCAAGGATAAGATTGATCTTGCGCAGGCACAGAAGGTGCTGGACGCCGGACACTACGGCATGAAAAAGGTGAAGGACCGCATCCTGGAGAGCCTTGCCGTGCGCAAGCTGGCGCCGGAGCAGAAAGGGCAGATTCTTTGCCTGGAAGGGCCGCCCGGCGTAGGCAAGACGACCATCGCCCGCGCCGTTGCCAAATCGCTGGGACGGCGGTTCGCGCGCGTATCGCTCGGCGGCATCCGCGACGAGGCCGACATCCGCGGCCACCGCAAGACCTATATCGGCGCCATGCCCGGCCGTGTCCTCACGGCGCTCACGCAGGCCGGCACCCGCAACCCCGTGCTGTTGCTCGACGAGATCGATAAGATGTGCGAAAGCTATCAGGGCGATCCGTCCGCCGCGCTGCTCGAAGTACTCGACGCCGAACAGAACCATGCGTTCCGCGACCATTACATCGAGCTGCCGTTCGACCTGAGCGACGTACTGTTCATCACCACCGCCAACAACATCGACACCATCCCCGCGCCGCTGCTCGACCGCATGGAACTCATCGAGCTGCCCAGCTACACCCGCGAAGAAAAATTTCAGATCGCCAAACGGCATCTGCTCACCCGACAGTTGCACACACACGGGCTGACCCGCCGTACCCTGAAAGTAAGCGATGCCGTGCTTTACGATCTCATTGATTTCTACACACGCGAAGCGGGCGTGCGCCGGCTGGAGCGGCAGATCGCGGCTCTCTGCCGCAAAGCCGCCCGCGTCATCGCCGCCGGGGAACAGAAAACCGTTTCGGTCGGCCCCGAACAGTTGGAAAGCCTGCTCGGCCCGCACCGTTTCCGTCCGGAGAGCATCCCCTCCAAAGACGAGGTGGGTGTGGTCACCGGTCTGGCGTGGACGTCGGTGGGCGGCGAGACCATGCCGGTGGAGGTCGCCGTGCTCGACGGCAGCGGCAAGGTGGAACTGACCGGCTCGCTGGGGGATGTGATGAAGGAGTCCGCCATGGCGGCCATCAGTTACATCCGCAGCAAAGCCGATGCGCTTGGCATCGCGCACGATTTCTACAAAACCAAGGACCTGCATATCCATGTGCCGGAAGGCGCCATCCCCAAAGACGGCCCTTCGGCGGGCGTGACCATGGCGACCGCGCTCACTTCGGCGCTGCTGGGTCTGCCGGTACGCCGCGACATCGCCATGACCGGCGAGATCACCCTGCGCGGACGGGTGCTGCCCATCGGCGGCCTGCGGGAAAAATCAATGGCGGCCTACCGTGCCGGCGTTCGTGCCGTCATCATCCCCCAAGACAACCAGCCCGATCTGGCCGAGGTCGATAAAGTTGTGAAAGAGCATGTGCGCTTCATCCCCGCCGACCATATGGACACGGTGCTGCAAAACGCCATCCTCTTCCCGCCGCAGGCCGGGACAGCACGCGCCGAGGCCGCCGCGCAAACCGCGCCGCCCCTGCCCGTGCCGCCCGTGGCCCACACCTCTGCACCGGTGGTGGAGCAATGAGTATGGAGAAAATTCTGCTCGTGCACACGCGGTTCGAGCTTTCGGCCTACCGCGCACAGGATCTGCCGCCCTGCACCGTGCCCGAGATCGTCTTTTCCGGGCGCTCGAACGTGGGCAAGTCCTCCATGCTCAACAAGCTGGCCAACCAGAAAAACCTCGCGCGCGTCAGCTCGGTGCCGGGCAAGACCGTTTCGGTCAATTTCTACCGGTGCGACCGGCCCGGTGATTTCCGGCTGGTGGACCTGCCGGGCTACGGCTACGCGAAGGCCGCCCGCGCGGAGAAAATCAAATGGTCGTCGCTGGTGGAAAGCTACCTCGTCGGCCGGCCGGCCGTGCTGGCCGTGCAGCTGGTGGACAGCCGCCGCTCCCTCACCGCCGACGACGCCGACATGCTGCGGTATTTCCGTGAACAAAGCATCCCCTTCGTGGTGACCATGACCAAGATGGATAAACTCAACGTGACCGAGCAGGCCGCCCGGCTGGCCGCGTTCCCGCCCGAAACCGGCGTGGAAGACGCTCGCATCATCCCGTTTTCCGCCCGCACCGGCCTCGGCGTGGACGCGCTCACGGCCGCCATCGCAGCCGCTCTGCCCGGAAAAGAGTGACCAATAAACATCCCTCCCTCCTGCGCGGCCGCGCAGACCCACAAATCTATCAGGCTGGAGAGTTGCAATATGTTTGTTTCAGATTGTTTGAACGTGAACCTGCGCGGGCACCTAACCATCGGCGGGTGTGACACGCTGGAGCTGGCGGAGCAGTTCGGTACGCCGCTTTATGTGATGGATGAAGCCACCATCACCCAAAACTGCCGGAAATACGTCGAGTCTATCGGCACGTATTACAACAGCCGCGGGCGCGTGTATTATGCCAGCAAGGCGTTCTGCTGCAAAGAGATCTGCCGCATCATGGAAAACGCGGGCATGGGGCTGGACGTGGTTTCCGGTGGTGAACTCTACACCGCCATGAGCGTGGGGTTCCCGGCCGACCGCATCTGCTTTCACGGCAACAACAAAACACCCGGCGAAATCAACTACGCACTGGATTGCGGCGTGGGCCGCTTTGTGGTGGACAATCTCACCGAGCTTGCCCTGCTGAACACGCTGGCGCTCGCGCGGAACAAAAAGCCTTCTGTGCTGTTCCGCATCAAGCCCGGCATCGACGCGCACACCCACAACTTTATCCGCACCGGGCAGATCGATTCCAAATTCGGCCTGGCGCTGGAAACCGGCGAGGCTGAGGAAGCCGTGCGGCAGGCCGTCGCCCTGCCCGGCGTTTCGCTCACGGGCATGCACTGCCACATCGGCTCACAGATTTTCGACATCGCGCCGTTCGAGCTGGCCGCCGAAGTGATGGTCAATTTCATGGCCGACATGCGCGACCGCCACGGTGCCGACCTCACCGAGCTCAACCTCGGCGGCGGCTTCGGCATCCAGTATGTACCCGGGCAGAACCCCGTGCCGTATGACCGCTACATGCAGGCGGTATCGGAAACCGTGAAGAAAACCTGTGAAGCGCGTGATATGGAAACGCCGTTCATTATGCTGGAGCCCGGACGCTCCATCGTGGCGTCCGCCGGCATCACGCTCTACACGGTCGGCGCAGTCAAGGATATCCCCGGCGTGCGCACCTATGTGTCGGTGGACGGCGGCATGGGCGACAACCCGCGCTATGCCCTCTACCAGGCGGAATATGCCGCAGTGGTGGCGGGCAAGGCCGCCGAAAAGCCCACCGAAACCGTGACCATTGCGGGCAAATGCTGTGAAAGCGGCGACCTCATCCAGGAACACACCGCCATCCAGCCGGTGCAGGCCGGGGACATTCTCGCCGTCTTCGCCACCGGGGCGTACAACTATTCCATGGCCTCGAATTACAACCGCATCCCCAGGCCGGCCACGGTAATGATCCGCGACCGCCAGCCACGCGTCATCATCCGACGGGAATCGTTCGAGGACCTCGTGCGCAACGATGTCTGAACCGCGCATTTCCTCGTTTGCACCCGTCTGCTCTCCCGAGAGCCGCGTGCTCATTCTGGGCACCATGGCATCGCCTGCGTCGCTGCGCGCGGGCTTTTTTTATGGACACCCGCAGAATGCGTTCTGGCGCATCCTCGCGGAACTGACGGGCGACGATCCGGGCGTGTCCCCCACAGAAAAGCGCGCATTTCTGTTGCGCCGCCGCATCGCGCTGTGGGACACACTGGAAAGCTGCGCCCGCGACGGCGCACTCGACAGCGCCATCCGCGACGAGCGCCCCAGCGACATTGCAGGGCTGGCCGCACGCTGCCCCGCCTTGCGCGCGGTGTTTCTCAACGGCGGCGCGGCCCTGCGTTTCTATAAAAAATACCACGCGCCGCAGGTGGCGCTCCCTTACTTCGGCCTGCCGTCCACCAGCCCGGCCAACGCGCGCGGCGGCTACGCGGCCAAATGGAAAGCATGGCGGGCGCTCCTACCTTATCTGGCCTGACCGGCGGCGAACGCTTCCAGTTCCCGCTCCGACCCGCAGAAGACGTCGAGGTCGATGAACGGCTCGCTGCCGCTGTAACCGTCCAGCTTTCCCTTGTCGGAATACTGCCAGAACGTCCAATTCGCAGGCTTGGCCGGCGGCAAGCCCACGCTGCGTATCCAGACGGGATTGCGCGCATACGCCCCTTTCAGATAGGCGCCGCAGGTATCACCGGTGCAGTAGAGGATGGGCGGTTTGCCGTACCGTGCTTCCAGCGCGGGCAGCAGCGTGTCCAGCATCCGGCGCACCTGCGCGCGGGCAGGATGGTTTTGTTTATAGCGGCCGTAAAATTCCAGATCGACCACCGGCGGCAGCGCGTCGGCCTCCACGGGCACTGTGCGGATGAAATTGACCGCCTGCGCAGCCGCGTCCACATCAAAATGAAAAAAGTGGTACGCGCCCGTTTTCAACTCGGCTTTGCGGGCGTTGTCCCAATTCTGCGCAAACCGGCTGTCCCGAAACCCCGCGCCCTCCGTCGCCTTGACAAACGCAAACCGTATCCGCTGAGCGGACAGGCGGGCGAAATCCACCGTGCCCTGGTGAGCCGACACATCCACCCCTTGCACGGTATAGCTGCTGGACGCAGGCCGGTTGGGCTCCCAGATCCCGGTCTGATATAGCACAAACAGTAGCAGCGCCGCCCCCAAAAGCAAGGCGGCGTCCGCCACAATCCACCGGTGTTCGCGAAGCGCCCGTGCAAGCCGTCTCATCCCCATTTCCTCCATCGTTTTTTCTTTCAGCATATCACGCCGCGCGCAGTCTGGCAATGCGCATCCGCATGGCTATGTTGCAAAAAAATTCTCGCTTGCCAACGGGTGCAGTTTGTGCTATACTATTTAGGCTATTGAATTTTTCGCGGCGCGCACGCGCGCCTGCGGGGTTTCGTTGCCGGGCAACCGAGAATGAAAACGAACAGTCCTCTGCCGCGGTTTGCAGGCATGAATGTTCTGCCAAAAGGAGTTTTACAAATGAGCAGCTTGCAGGAACTGGTCAAAGACCAACTGAAAACCGAGATCCCCGAACTGAACGTGGGCGACACCGTGCGGGTGTCGGTGCGCATCAAAGAGGGCGACCGCCAGCGTATTCAGATGTTTGAAGGCACCATCATTGCCCGCCGGGGCGGCGGAATCTCCGAATCCTTCACCGTGCGCCGCATCTCGTACGGCGTGGGTGTGGAAAGGGTCTTCCCTGTACACTCCCCCAACGTGGAAAAAGTAGAGATTGTGCGCCGCGGCCGCGTGCGCCGCAGCCGTCTGTACTATCTGCGCGGGCGGGTCGGCAAGGCCGCAAAGGTCAAAGAACAACTGCGCTGAAAAAAGGGGACGGTACGTCCCTTTTTTGCTATACCGGGCGGCTTGGGCTCCCGTGAACAGCCCGGCTTCGTGCATCATAAGGCAGGCGGAAAACATGACAGAATCGACAGCTATGGAAAATTCGAACAAACAGCCATCCACCATGCAGACGGTGTACGAGTATGTCAGTTCGACCGTGTTTGCATTGGCAGTGGTGTTGCTGGTGTTTACCTTTGTGCTGCGCACCGCAACGGTGGTGGGCGTCTCCATGATGAACACCCTGCACGACGGCGACCGGCTTATCCTCTCCACCACCCACGACACACCACGGCAGGGCGACATCGTCGTCCTGTCCACCAAAGCGGTGCGGGAAGCCATCGTCAAGCGGGTCATCGCCACGGCCGGGCAGACAGTCAACATTGATTTTCAGACGCACACCGTCTATGTGAACGGCAAGGCGCTGTCCGAACCGTATATCCGTGAGCCGACCAGCGAACGCGGCGATGTCACATTTCCGGTCACGGTGCCGCCCAATCATGTGTTTGTGATGGGCGACAACCGCAACGATTCTTACGACAGCCGCTTTTCCGCCGTCGGCATGATCGATGACCGGGATATCATTGGTCACGCGGTGTTCCGCCTGTTTCCTCTCTTTAAAATCGGCCCTCTGGCGCGGTAGTACAACTGGAGGCATGCAATCGATATGGAACAACCCATATCCGGGGCGGCCGGGCAGCCGCCGAAAAATCCGCTTCTGCGGGAATGCTATGACTGGATGGGCACGCTGACCTGCACTGTGTTCGTCATCATTTTCATCTTTACTTTTCTGCTGCGCACCGTGAGCGTGGACGGACCGTCCATGATGAACACGCTGCAGAACGGCGACCATCTCATTCTGGCGGAAGCGGGATATACCCCAAAAGCCGGCGATATCGTGGTGCTCTACACCACGGCGGAAAAGCAGCCCATCATCAAGCGTGTGATTGCCACGGCCGGGCAGACGTTGGATATCGACTACCAGAAGCACACCGTCAAAGTGGACGGCCACGTGCTGAACGAACCGTATATCCGCGAGCCCACGGCCTTTGAGGGCGTGGTTCCTGTATCCATGCCCGTCACCGTGCCGGCCGGCCATATCTTCGTGATGGGCGATAACCGCAACAATTCGCTGGATAGCCGCAGCGGCATTGTCGGCATGGTCGACGTGCACGATGTGCTCGGGCATGCGTTAATCCGCCTGTTCCCCAACCCGACGATCCTGCAGACAGCGCCCATCGCCGTGCACTGAGGGATCTGCGCACCGCTTTTAGGGAAAATGGATGGAGGAAAATATGGCAGACATGCAAACCGTGCAGTGGTTCCCGGGACACATGGCGAAAACGCGCCGGATGATCGCGGAATGCCTGCCGCTGGTGGACTGCGTAGCCGAACTGGCCGACGCGCGCATTCCACAGAGCAGCCGCAATCCGGAACTGGACGCTCTCTGCGCCGGGAAACCGCGCATTCTGCTGCTCACCAAGGCGGATTTGGCCGACGCGGCGGCCACAGCAGGCTGGGTCGCCCATTATCAGGCGCAAAGTCTGCACACGCTGGCGGTGGACTGCAGAAGCGGCACGGGCCTAAACCGGTTTTTGCCCCTTTTAAAAGACGTACTGCGGGATAAGATCACGCGCAATGCGCAAAAAGAGCAGAACCGTCCACTGCGCGTGCTGGTAGCCGGCATCCCCAACGTGGGAAAATCTACGTTCATCAACCACATGGCAGGCGGGCGGCGCGCCAAGACGGAAAACCGCCCCGGCGTGACGCGCGGGCGGCAATGGGTCACGTTGCGGGGCGGCGTGGAACTGCTGGACACGCCCGGCGTGCTCTGGCCCAAGTTCGAGGATCAGTCCGTAGGTGAAAAGCTCGCTTTCATCGGTTCGGTAAAAGACACGGTTCTGGACACCGAGGAACTGGCGGCCCGCCTGCTGGAACTGCTCGCGCCGCATTACGCCGATGCGCTGACCGCCCGGTTCAAATGTAAGGGCGAGCTGCCGCGCGAGGGCGGCGCCCTGCTCGAAGCGGTGGCACGGGGCCGCGGTTTCCTCGTCTCCGGCGGCGAGGCGGATACCCTGCGCGCGGCCGGCACTGTGCTGGAGGAATACCGTGCGGGTAAACTGGGGCAAATCACGCTCGAATGGGCGGAGGATTGAGCATGGACTGGCTGACATATGAACATGCGCTCTATGCGCAAGGCTTCGGGACAGTCTGCGGCGTGGACGAAGCCGGGCGCGGTCCGCTGGCCGGTCCGGTGTTCGCGGCGGCGGTGATCCTGCCGCGCGGCGTGATGATCGAGGGCGTGAACGACTCGAAAAAGCTCAGTGAAAAGCGGCGCGAAATCCTGTTTGACCGCATCCGGGATCAGGCGCTTGCCTGTGCCGTCGCCAGCGCCGACGAGCGGGAGATTGCGGAGTACAACATTCTGGGCGCCAGCCTACTGGCCATGCGCCGGGCGGTGTCGTCGCTTCAAATTCCCGCGCAGGCCGCGCTGGTGGACGGCAACCGCGACCCGTTGCTCACCATCCCTTCCACCTGTGTGGTGAGGGGTGACGCGCGGTGCGCCTGCATCGCGGCAGCGTCCATCCTCGCCAAAGTGAGCCGCGACCGCTATATGCTGGAGCTGGACGCCAAATATCCGCAATATGGCTTTGCCAAGCACAAGGGATACCCCACAAGGGCGCATTACGAAGCCATTCTGCGCTATGGGCCATGCCCCGCACACCGGCTGTATTTTCTGCGCAACCTCGAAGAAAAGCGCAAGCAGTATGCAGGCGCGTGACATCGGCGCGCTGGGCGAGCGCGCGGCGGCGGTCTGGCTGCGCGAGCACGGCTACACCATCGTGGGAGCGAACGTGCGCACCCGGTTCGGGGAGATCGACCTCATCGCGGAAGACGGCACCTGTCTGGCGTTCGTGGAAGTGAAAACCCGCGCACCGAACGCCCGCTTCCTCCCTCGCGAGGCGGTGGACGCCCGCAAGCAGGCCCGCATCGTCCGCACCGCGCTGCTCTATCTCTCCACACACACCACCCCACTCCAGCCGCGCTTCGATGTAATGGAGATTCTCCCGGGAGCGGGCGGCGATTTTGCACGCTGCACCATCCGCCACATTCCAAACGCATTCACAGCGCAGTCCCCTTTCTAGACTGCGGCAAAATACGGCAATGTTTTTTGGAAATCTGCCTTTTGACAGGCTTTTTAAGATGTACTACTATATAGTATAAAAGCGGTAACCGGATACACCGTAAACACAGGGCGGCCTTGCCCGATAATAAGACGACCCGCTTGGGGGATATGATGATGAATTATAAAAGCACCAGAAACAATGACGTGACCGTCACCGCTTCGGTGGCCATTAGCCGCGGCATCTCGGAAGACGGCGGCCTGTTCGTGCCGGAAAGCATGCCCTGGCTGTCCTATACCGATCTGAAGATTCTGACGGATTCGGATTATGTGGCACGCGCCAACGACATTCTCAGCCGCTTCCTAGGCGATTTCACCCCCGGTGAGGTGCTGAACTGCGTTTCCCAAGCCTACACGCGCGAAAAATTCGAGACCGAAAGCATCGCGCCGCTGTATGAACTGGAACCCGGTGTCTATCTGCTGGAACTCTGGCACGGCCCCACCTGCGCGTTTAAAGACATGGCGCTCCAACTGCTGCCGCATCTGCTGAGCGTTTCGGTGGAAAAGGCCGAGCCGGGCAAAACCGTCGTCATACTCGTTGCCACCTCGGGCGACACCGGAAAGGCCGCCCTGGAAGGCTTCCGCGACGTGCCCGGCACCCGCATCCTTGTGTTCTATCCCGAGCAGGGTGTAAGCCCCCTGCAAAAGCTGCAAATGGCCACGCAGGAAGGCGAAAATGTATATGTCAGCGCCATCCGCGGCAATTTCGACGATGCGCAGGCCGGCGTGAAGGCCGTCTTTACCGACACCGCCGTCAAACAGAAGCTGGCGGAGCACAACATGGTCTTCTCCAGCGCCAACTCCATCAACTGGGGACGTCTGGTTCCGCAGATTGTCTATTATATTTCCTCTTACTGTGATCTCATCAAAAACAACCGGATCTCTGCGGGCGAGCATATCAATATCGTGGTACCCACCGGCAATTTCGGCAATATCCTTGCCGCCTACTATGCCAAAAAGATGGGCATTCCCATCAACAAGCTCATCTGTGCCTCCAACGCAAACAATGTCCTCACGGAATTTCTGCAGACGGGCGTTTACGACCGCAACCGCCCGTTCTACACCACCATTTCCCCGTCGATGGACATCCTCATTTCCAGCAATCTGGAACGCCTGCTCTACGACCTATCCGCCTGCGACGACAAGCAGGTGCGCGGCTATATGGACAGCCTTGCCAAAACCGGGCGCTATGAGGTGGACGAAGCCATCAAGAAAAGTCTGCAGGAACATTTCTGGGCCAGCTATTGCGACGACGACGGCACCCGCTCCACCATCCGGGAAACCTATGCAAAGAACGCCTGCGTGACCGACCCGCACACCGCCGTGGCACTCAATGTCTATCGGCAGTACCGCGAGAAGACGGGCGACGAGGCCAAGACCATCATCGCTTCCACCGCCAGCGCCTACAAATTCGCGGGTGACGTGGTGGGCGCCATTCGCAGTGAGCAGACCGCCAATGCCGACCAGCGCACGCTGGTCGGTGAACTTTCCAAACTTTCGCTTTCCAAACCGCCCAAGCAGATTTCCTCCCTGTTTGAAAAACCGGTGCGATTTGAAGGCGTCTGCGACAAAGAGGGCATGCAGCAGACCATTTTCACGGTGCTGGGCATCGACTGACCATTTTCGCATACAAGCCGTCGTCCTTTTTGCGTGGTACTGCATCGCTATGTAACCGCAGGGATACCCCCCGCGGCAAAACTACGGCTTGATGTTATTGATGTTCGCCCTGCCGAAACGTCGCACAGATGGTGTCGTCTTTTTTCTGAGCCTGATGTGGACCGACCTCGATCTCGTTGGCATAGCAGTTGGACCGTTTATCGTTATACACACAGTTGGAAACATCACAATGGATACCGGGAATAATTTTTCTCTGTTCCATGATTGATTCACCACCTTTCGCATATTTATTGTGCCCGCCCTGCACGCAAATACAACCGTTTTTTCTTTTGCACCGAACTTTTGCAGCGTGGGGGGCCGCGCGCATTTTTACCGTTTTGAAAAGGAGCCGGCGCCCACCGAAGGGGGATGTCATGTCTTTATACGCCATTGCCGACCTGCATCTCTCGCTCGGCACCAAAAAGCCGATGGATATCTTTGAAGGCTGGCAGGATTATGTGGAACGGCTGGAAGCAAACTGGCGCGCGCGTATTCGGCCGGAAGACACCGTCGTCGTCCCCGGCGATATCTCATGGGCGATGTCCCTGGAAGAGACGAAATCGGATTTTGCGTTTTTGGAAAGCCTGCCCGGCCGCAAAGTGCTCATGAAAGGCAACCACGACTACTGGTGGGCCACCATGGCCAAAATGCGCGCATTTCTGGCGCAAAACGGCTTTGCCAGCCTGTCGTTCGTACACAACACCGCATACCCGGTGGATGCGCGCTGCGTGTGCGGCACACGCGGCTGGTTCTACGACAGCGAGGGCGAGAAAAAAGTGCTGCTGCGCGAGGCCGGGCGGCTGCACACCTCCATCTGCGAAGCGGAAAAACAGGGGCTGGAACCGGTGGTGTTTCTGCACTATCCGCCCATTTACAAGGATTTCACCTGCGCCGAGATTACCGACGTGCTGGCTGCGCATGGCATCACGCGCTGTTATTACGGCCATCTGCACGGGCGCGCAAGACGCTATGCGCTGGAGGGTCTGCACGGCGGCATCCGATACACGTTGATCTCCGCCGACCAGTTGAAATTCGACCCATTGCTCATCGAGTGATTTGGCCACACCGTCGTATAGATAAAAAACGAGCGGACGCATCTGCGCCCGCTCGTTTTTGTCTGCTTATTGGTTTTTATACTGTTCTCCCATTGAAGAGATGACAAAATTTGCAAGCAAATTTTTCGCCCTGTAAGGATAAGGAGAAAAGCGGGCTTTGCCGCCGCTGAAAGCGCAGCCGAACAGAAGCTGTATCGCAAAGATGTCGTCCATTTAGTGGAAAAACGCTATTATGTAAAGGCGCCTATCGTTTTTTGAACCTGGCCATAATATGGGTGACCAGATAGCCGGTAAGGCTGCGGTTTCCGGCAGCATCCAGTGTTTCGCCGGGATGCGCGGGACGGTAGAACGGGCGGCCAGCTGTAACGCGCTGCGCACCGTAAATGCCCGACCTGCCCGAAACATAATAGCTGACAAACACCGCGATGACCACAAAGGGAAGCGATTGGTTGCCAAACAGTTCAAAGCCCATGATGAGCGTCGTCAGCGGCGTATTGGCGGCGCAGCCAAACACCGAGATCATTCCAAGCGCCGCCAGCAAAGACGGCGAGAGCCGCGCAACCAGCCCGAGCCAGCCCCCAAGCCCTGCACCGATATCGAACAGCGGCGTGACCTCGCCGCCCTGGAACCCCGCGCCCAAAGAGAGCACGGTCATCAACAGCTTGAGCGGCCCGTCATACCACTGCGCCTTGCCGGCAAATCCCGCGCCGATCATCCATGTGCTCAAGCCCGCATACGGAACGGCCCGCAGGGCAAGCATGGCCACCAACAGAACCGCGCTGCCGAGCAGCACACGCGGGATCGGATGGCTGACCCTCCGGGCGTAGAAAAGCTTGAGCGCGCGGATGGCCACGGCAAACAGCCGCCCTGCCACGCCGAAGATCATCGCCGCAATCACCACGACCAGAAGCGAATACCAGCCCACCGCCGGCACCGACGTGATGGCATACGTCTCATGCGTGATGCCCAGCGCACGCGTGACCGAATCGGCCGTAAATGACGCCACAAAGCATGGCAGCAACGCCTCATAGCCGAGATGCCCGACAAAGCACATCTCCATGCCAAACACCGCGCCCGCAAGCGGCATGCCGAACACCGAGCCGAAGCCCGCGCTGATGCCGGCCATCACCAGGATGCGATGGTAGGGATGATGCAGATGAAAAGCCCTGCCAAGCACATTGGCAATGGTACCGCCGACCTGCACCGCCGTGCCCTCGCGCCCAACGGAACCGCCGACCAACTGTGTCAGTACCGTGCAGATAAAGGTGAATATTCCCATCCGCAGCGGCACCTGCTCATTCTCGTTTACGCTGTCGATGATAAGGTTGTTGCCGCGCTGTGCGTTTTTGCCAAAACGTGTGTACAGAAACACGGTGAACACGCCCACCACTGGCAGCAGCGCGATCCAGAGCGGCTGCCGCTCACGCATGCCGGTCACCAGCGCCAGCAGCCACAGGAACAACGCCGACACCGAACCCATCGCCACGCCTGTTGCCGCTGTTAAAAGCAGCAGCAGTATCCGGTTCCTCCAACTGACCATTTGTATCCTCTCCAATTGCCCATTTCTCTGTATCCGCATGCCGGGGTATACGCGCAAAAAGGCTGATAGCTCTGTAATTCTCATCGATCACAGAAGTCATCAGCCTGTGTATTGGCAGTTATGGCAAACGCCCGGGGAGCACTTCATTCCCCGATATGCGGTTCTATATTTATGATAACACGCTGCCCGGTGTACGTCAATGGCTTACTTTGCCGGTGGGATCAGATTTTCCAATTCCTCCGCACCGAACCGATAGGTTTTCCCGCAGAAATGGCAGAGCACCTCTGCACCGCCCTGTTCCTCGATCATGGCGTGCAACTCCGTCGCGCCCATACTGCGCAGCGCATTTTCCACCCGCTCACGCGAACATTCGCACACATAGTCCGCGTTGCACTCGTCCAGAATTTCCAGTTCAAACCCATCCAGCACCTGCCGGACCAGATCTTCCGGTGTCTGCCCCGCGTCCATGGCGGCGGTGACGGCGGGCACCCGCTTGAGGTTCTGTTCCAAGCGCCCCACTGCGGCTTCATCGGCAAACGGCAGGAGCTGGATGATATAGCCGCCCGCCACGCGCACGCTCAGGTCGGTATCGACCAGCACGCCCAACGCACAGACCGAAGGCACCTGCTCGCTGGTGGCAAGATACTGCGTGATATCCTCGGCAATCTCTCCCGAAACGATGGACGTGTGCCCCACATACGGCTCTTTCAGATTGAGGTCCTTGAGCACCTGCAGCGTGCCCCTGCGCCCTACCGCACCGCCCACATCCAGCTTGCCCTCCGCATTGAGCGGCAGCTCCACCACGGGGTTTTCCACATAGCCCTTGACATTGCCCTGGCTGTCGGCTACCGCGATGAGCATGCCTGCCGGGCCGTCACCATTCACGCGCAGGGTAATGCTGTCATCCTTGCCTTTGAGCATCACGCCCATCATGGAGGCGGCCGTGAGCAGCCGCCCCAGCGCCGCCGTGACCACCGCGGACGTTTTGTGAATGGTTTCGGCCTGCCGCACCATATCGGTGGCGTCCAGCGCATAGGCCACGATGGTACCGTCTCCCGTGATCGCCCGTATCAGTCTGCCCATCCGTTTCACTCCTTTCGCGCCACATAGACCACGCGTTCTTCTGTTTCACCCGGTGCATCAAACGAGAGATCGGCATAGCGGGCCAGCGGCGCCAGCCCAGCATCCCGCAGCCAGCCGCGCAGCTCCGCGTCCCCATACGCACGCTCGGCAAACGCTTCGTCCTGCCTGCGGTACCGCCCCTTTTCCTGCTCGAAAAAGGTGAGCAGGAACTCGCAGATTCCGCTCTCCCCGTCGAATGCGTTCTGCCACACACAGTAAATCTCGTCATAATCGTAGACAAATGCGTTGCCATCCAGCACATGTCGGAACTTATACGGCGTGTTCACGTCGAAAACGAACAGCCCGCCCGGCTCCAAAAACAACGCCACCCGCTCAAAAGCCCTCCGCACATCATGCTCCGTGAGCAGGTGGTTGATACCGTCCAGCGTGCAGACGGCCGCGCTCACCGTGCCATAGAGATCAATTTCACCCATCTTCTGCAACAGGAACAGCATCTGCCCCTGCGGGAACGCCGCCGCCTTTTCGGCCGCCTGCGCGAGCATTTGCTCGGAAGCATCCACGCCCACCACCTCCCGGCCGTGCCGTGCCAGCTCCACGCTCAAACTGCCGGTGCCGCAGGCGAGGTCCAGCACCGTGCCGGGCTTTTCCCCGTGCCGCTCCAGCACCGACAGCAGATAGTCTGCCCGCGCCTCATAGTCCATATCCTGCATTAGCAAATCGTAATACCGTCCAAGCACGTCGTAGGCGCTCATTCGCTTTCAAGCCTTTCCAGTACGGTGGTATATCCCTCGCTGCCGTAGTGCAGGCAGCGGTTGACCCGGCTGATAGTCGCGGTGCTCGCGCCGGTAGTGGCCACGATATCGCTGTAGATATGGTGGTCGCGCAGCATTTTGGCCACATGCAGGCGCTGTGCCATTGCCTTGATTTCGGCTACCGTGCAGAGGTCTTCAAAAAAATTGTAGCATTCCTCTATGTTTTTCAATGACAGAATTGCCTTGAACAAATAATCCAAATGGTCGTCCTGGATCTTGCTGTTCATGCGAATCCTCCTTTTGCGCGTGGGTCAATGCCTAATGTGACCAGTTTAGCACAATAAAATAAGAAAGTAAACCGTTGGCACGGTCCGCCTTTTTGTGCAAAGACAATGTGGCCGCACAGACTGAAAGCCACCCCATGTATGCTTTGCGCCGCTTTGGGCAAAAATATCCATGAATTTTGAGCCTAACGGGGAGGACGACATGGAGGAAGCAACCAGACAGACCATGGAGCGGGCGGCCAAAGAAGCAGCGGAATATGCCGCGCCGCATGAACAGGCAAAAGCGAGTGCGGTGCGCAAAAGCCTGCACGCCGACCTGGCGCGCATCCGGGAGACATACAAGGAACTGGTCTACGGGCGGGCGGCAGTGGCGGGCGCCTCGGAATGGCTGTTCGACAATTACTACATTTTTGAGCGCGAGGGACGTCTTGTCATCCGTGCACTGGGGGAAACTGAGGCTCTGCCCTGTGATGAGGCGGGCCTTCCACTCATCCACCGGTATGCCGCGCGGTTCTGCGAAGCGGCCGGCGGACGGATTGATACGGCCTCCATCACGGCGTTTCTGTCTGCGCTGGACCAGGCGCGTGAACTGGAAAGCGTGGAACTGGCGGCTTTTCCGCTTTTTCTGCGGGCGGCGCTCATCCACCGCGCCGCCGAAGCCTGCACGCGGGTATCCCAAACCGAAGCGGACGAAACGGCCGTGTCGGATGCGGTGCGCACGCTTCATTTCCTCACCACCTTCGATTTTTCGGAGATCGTGGAGCAGCTCAGCCGCATCGAACGCATCCTGAGCACCGACCCGGCGGGCGTCTACCCCAAAATGGACGAGCGTTCCCGCGCCTGCTACCGCACTCGCCTGGCCGAGATTGCCCGAAAACGCGGCATGCCGGAAGGGCAGGCGGCCGAGCTGGCGGTATCGCTCGCCCAAAACGGCGCCTCTGCCCGCACGCGCCATGTGGGGTATTATATTCTGGAGCAGGAACTGGACCGTCCCCGCCGGCATCGGCGCGGCAAAGCCTATCTGCTCACGTTGTGGCTCGCGCCGCTGGCGTTGGGGCTGGCGTTGGGGCTGCTGCTTGGCGCGCCGTGGGCCGCCCTGCCGCTCTATCTGCCGCTGTGGGAAACGCTTCGCCCGCTGCTCGATTATGTTTTTATGAAAGGCGTGCCGGTTACACAGATGCCGCGCTTTGAGCTCGATGGCGTCATTCCCGAAGGAGCGGATACGCTCGCGGTCATTTCCACTCTGCTCTCCTCCACGCAGAAAGTCGGGGCGTTCGCGCAAAAACTGGAGCAGTTTTATATGGCGAACGGGCGGGGCAGCATCCAGTTCGGCATTTTGGCCGATCTGCGGGAAGCGCGCCTGCCCGAACGCCCGGAGGACAAAGCCGTGGTCACCGCCGCCGTACGCGCTGTCGCCAAGCTCAACCGGAAATACGGCCCGCACTTCTGCCTGTTTGTGCGCGCCCGCCGCTTCTGCGAGACCCAGGGCGATTTTGCGGGCTGGGAGCGCAAGCGCGGCGCCATCCTGGAGCTGGTGCGCTTCATCAAGGGAGAAAAAACTTCCATCATCACGGCGGAGGGCGACCTCGCGCACGTGCGGCAAGTGAAATACCTCATCACGCTGGACGCAGACACCGGACTGATCATGGACAGCGCAGCCGATATGGTGGCCGCCGCCATGCATCCGCTCAACGCGCCGGAAGTGGACACGGCACGCGGCGTGGTGACGCGCGGCTACGGCATCCTCGCGCCGCGCATCGGAGTGGACCTCGAATCGGCAGGCAATACGGCATTTTCGCGCGTGATGGCGGGCTGCGGCGGCGTGACGGCCTACGACAATGCGGCGGGCGACATCTATCAGGACTTGTTTGGCGAAGGCATCTTTGCAGGCAAAGGGCTCATTCATGTGGACGCGTTTTATCAGCTCGCCGGCGGTGCGCTGCCCGAAAATCGCATTCTCAGCCACGATATCCTCGAGGGCTGCTTTTTGCGGGCGGGCTTCCTCTCGGACGTGGAGCTGACCGACGGCTTTCCCGCAAGACCGGATGCCTGGTTCTCCCGCCTGCACCGCTGGGTCCGCGGCGACTGGCAGAACATCGCCTTTCTCGGCCGCCGCATTCCCGCCGCCGACGGCGGGCGGCGCGATTCCCCGCTTGACGGGCTTTCCCGGTTCAAGCTCTGGGACAACCTGCGCCGTTCCCTCACGCCGGTGCTGGCGTTCGTCTGCCTGATCTCGGCGGCATTTTCGCCGCTGCCGCTCGCGCTGTTCCTTGTGGCCGCGGCGGTGCTCTCGGTGGCGGGCGCAGGCTTGTGGAACGCTTTGCTGGCCGTGCTGGCAGGCGGCCCGTCCATGCTCTCGCGCAAATACCACTGTAAGGTAATGCCGCAGGCCGTCAACGCGCTGGCACAGGGCGCTCTGGGCTATCTGTTTCTTCCAGTGCACGCGTGGACGGCGCTGGACGCTCTCTGCAGGGCACTCTGGAGGCAGCACACCGGAAAGGACCTGCTCGCGTGGACGACCTCCGCCGAAAGCGAAACGCGAGCCCGGGGCGGCGACGGTCTGCGCCGGTTCTGGCCGGCCATGACAGCTGGGCTGTTGTTCCTGTTTGCCGCCCTCTCTCCCGCGGCGCAGATCGCGGGGGCGTTTTTCATTGCCGCACCGCTCATCGCGTGGTTCTCCGGCCGCCCCGCTCGCCCCGCGGACGACAGCCTGCGCCCGGCAGATAAAGAGATCCTTCGTTCTTACACGGCCGCGATGTGGCGCTATTATGAGGATTTTGCCGGTGAAGACGACCATTTTCTGCCGCCGGACAACGTGCAGGAAGCGCCGGTGCATGCCGTGGCCCACCGCACCTCGCCCACAAACATCGGCCTTGCATTACTTGCCACGCTGGCCGCGCGCGATTTCGGCCTGATTGACGGAGAAACGCTGTTCCGCCGCGTCGATAGCACGGTTTCCACCATGGAACGCCTGCCCAAGTGGCACGGCCATCTCTACAACTGGTACGATACCCGCACCCTTGCTCCGCTGCACCCGGCCTATGTCTCCACTGTGGACAGCGGCAACCTGCTCTGCTGCCTTACGGCACTCTACGAGGGGCTGCGCGACTACGCCGCCGAAGCCCCGTTTGCTCCGCTGCGCGTACGCATCCGCCAACTGATGGACAACACCGATATGGCCGTTCTCTACAACAAGCGCCGCAAGCTGTTCCATATCGGATACGATATCGAAAAAAAAGAACGGAGCAACATCTACTACGACCTGCTGATGAGCGAGGCCCGGCTGGCCAGTTATTACGCCGTGGCCAGGCGCATCGTGCCCAAACGCCACTGGGGCACGCTGGGGCGCACCCTCACGAGACAGAACGGCTACACCGGCCCGGTCTCTTGGACGGGTACGATGTTCGAATATCTCATGCCCCACCTGTTGCTGCCCGTCTACGAGGACTCCCTCTCGGCTGAAACGCTGCGGTTCGTGCTCTACTGCCAGAAACGGCGGGTGCGTTCCCACGGTGTGCCATGGGGGATTTCCGAGAGCGGATTCTATGCGTTCGACGCCGCGCTCAATTATCAGTATGAAGCGCACGGCGTGCAGAAACTGGCGCTCAAGCGCGGCATGGACAATGATCTGGTGGTCTCGCCGTATTCCACCTTTCTGGCGCTGCCATTTGATACCGCCAACAGCCTGCGCAACCTGGAACGTCTGGAAAAACTGGGACTGTACGGCCGCTGCGGATTCTTTGAGGCCGTGGACTTCACCGCCGCACGCACCGGCGGCCGGGGTGCCATCGTCAAAAGCTATATGGCGCACCATGTAGGCATGAGCATCGTAGCCTGTGCGAACGCCTTGTTCGGCGGCGTGATGCAGGAACGTTTTCTGCGCAACAGCAGTATGCGCGCCGCACAGGATCTGTTGCAGGAGAAGATTCCCTCCGGCGCGGTGGTCTTCCATGACGTGCCCCGCCGTGAGATTCCCGACAAGCCGGGGCGCGGGCAGTTCGTGCGGGAAGAATTCGAGCAGGTCAGTCCCGCCACGCCGCGAGCGCACACCATCGCCAACGGCGAATACACCCTGGTACTCACGGACTGCGGCGTTTCGTTTTCGCTGTTCCGCGGCATCGACCTCACCAAGCGCAGCGACGATCTGCTGCGCCGTCCCGCTGGCGTTTTCGCGCTTGCACGCGTCGGGAAGAAGACCGTCTGCGCTACTGCCGCGCCTTTTTACATGCGGGACCGCGCCGTGAAGCATACCGCCGCTTTCCTGCCGGACGGCGCGCTCTATAAAGCCGAGACCGGCTCGTGGGGACTCTCCATGCGCGTCTGCCTGCATGGGCAGGCACCCTGCGAGGCGCGTGCACTGGAGCTGTCCAACACCGGCTCCCGGGCGGTAAGTGCCGACTTGTTGGTTTATCTGGAACCGCTGTTGGCCAAAACGGCGGATGAAGCCGCTCATCCGGCATTCTCCCGCCTGTTTTTACGCGCGGCCTACCGCGAGGACACCCACGTGCTGCTTTTTGCGCGCCGACCGCGCGGCACCGAATTGCCCGCGTTTTTGGCTGTGGGGTTCGCGGAGCTGGACACGCCGTTCACATTTGAGCTGGACCGAACCGCGCTACTCACCCGACCGGACGGCATTGCCTCGCTGGCCGGCGCGTTCGACGCCCCGTTTTCCCGCAGAACCGGCGCGGTGCCGGATGCCGCGGCTGCCCTGCGCCTGCGTCTAAACGCACCCGCCCACGGCAAAAAAAGTGTGACGCTGCTGCTTGCCGCCGCCAACACCGACGAGGAGGCAGAAGCCAGGCTGATCGAGGCACGGCGCGAGGGCTTCCATGCCATCCTGCGGGACGCGGCCGGCAAAAACGGGAGCGGCATCGAATCACGCCTGGCCGCCCTCATTCTGCCCCAGATCCTTTTTCTGGCGGAGGATGGGGACAGCGAGCGCGCAGAAGCAAAAGCAAGGAACCGGATGGGTCAGCCGGGCCTGTGGAGCTTAGGGATTTCAGGCGACCTGCCGCTCATCCTGTTCCCGTTCCACGGAGCCAGTGAGCAACTGGATGCCTATGTGCGCACCCACCGCGCGCTGCGGCTGCAGGGCATCACCTGCGACCTCGCCATCACCTACCGGGAGGGCGGCGACTACGCCCGCCCGCAGGCCGACGGCATCAAGGCGGTTCTGAAAACCTGCGGCAGCGACTATCTCATCGGTGCCCGTGGAGGGGTGCATCTGGTCAACCTCAGCCACCACCCGGAGGAGACCGGCACCCTGCTGCGGGCGGTAGCCTGCCATATCGCGCGTCCGTCCGCCCGGCCCGCATTCACACCCTACGCCGCTGCGCCGCTGCGCGCACCCAAACCGTCTGGCGGCGACGCGCCCGCATTTCCGTTCTATGCGGGCGGTTTCGTAGGAAGCGATGTGCTCATCCCGCACGGTCAGGAGACGCCACCCGCGCCGTGGTGCCACATCCTCGCCAACCAGACGTTCGGCACGCTGGTATCCGACCGCGCGCTGGGCTGCACCTGGGCCGTCAACGCACACGAAAACAAATTGACCCCCTGGCTAAACGACCCCGTAAGCGACAACCGGGGCGAACTGCTACTGCTGCGCCTGGGGCGGCATATCTACGACCTCTGCGCCAACGCGCGGGTGACGTTTACGCGGAACGAAGCGAGATACGACTGTGAAGTGGAAGAACTCTCCATTTCTTTGCAAGTGCATATTCCAGGCAATCTAATGGCCAAAACCCTCACGGTGGAGCTGGCCAACGCCGGGAACCGCCCCGTGCCCTATGAAATCGCCTATTACACCGAACCGGTCTGCGGTGCACATCTGGGCACGCGGCGCTGCCTGACCGTGCAGCAGCAGAACGACGCCGTTTTGCTGTGCAACCCATGGGCCACCGTTTCGGGCGTGGGGGTTCTGGCGGCACAGGGAAAAAGTGCGCTGGTCACCGGGCGGGCGGCGTTCCTTGCGGGCGACTGGTCGGGAGCCGGCGCTCATGCGCCCGGCTCCTGCGCGGCGCTGGTGCAACACGGCACATTGGAGCCGGGCAAACGCAAGGCGCTCGCCTTTACACTGGGCTGGGGCGCCCGCGAGCAGGCCGCGCTGGACATCGCGCGTATGGCTTTACAACTTACGACACCCGAATCGAACGACATGGGCGGCGCGGAGACTCCTGCGCCCGAACATCACGTGCCGGCGGCGGTTTTTGCCGAAATGGAAGCCGCTGCGCCCCTCGCGCCCGCCGTCCTCACCGGTACGGCCGCAACCGATACGGATATGGCTACCGCAGATCCGCCGCTCACTCCTCCCGCGTCCCAAGCACCGGCCTATCGCGGGCAGCCGCCGTATACGGATGATGAGATCGAGGTGGAAACGCCGGATGAACCGCTCAATCGGCTGATGTCGGTACTGCGGCGGCAATTTCTGTCCGCGCGCATTCTGGGGCGCACAGGGTTTTACCAATGCGGAGGTGCGTGGGGTTTCCGCGACCAGTTACAGGACTGCGGCGCGGCGCTGCTGCTCGACCCGCGGCTGGTAAAAGCACATATCTTCCGTTGCGCGGCGCACCAGTTCCGCGAAGGCGACGTGATGCACTGGTGGCACCAGCTTCCCCCGTGCGACGGCGGTGCACGCGGCGTACGCACCCGCATCTCGGACGACCTGCTCTGGTTACCGCTCACGGTCTGCGACTATCTCGAAAAGACCGGTGACAGCCGGGTTCTGGCCACCGTCATCCATTACCTCGACGGGCCGCTGTTGGAGCAGACCGAGAGTGACCGGTATTTCGCACCCGGCCGGTCGGACGAGCAGGAAAATGTATATGGGCACTGTGTGCGCGCCATCGAGCGCGCATCGGCTTTCGGCGCGCACGGCCTACCGCTGTTCGGTGCGGGCGACTGGAACGACGGCATGAATCTGGTCGGCGCGGGCGGCAAAGGCGAAAGCGTTTGGCTGGCGCTGTTCCTCGCCCATGTGCTCGACCGCTTCGCCCCCATCTGCCGCGGCATGCACGACGATGCGCGCGCCGAAACCTACACCGCGCGGGCGCAGGCACTGCGCGAGGCGGTGGACACGCATTGCTGGGACGGGGCGTGGTATCTGCGTGGTTTCTATGACGACGGTGCGCCGCTGGGCGGAAAGACCTGCGACGAATGCAAAATCGATATCCTGCCGCAGGCATTTGCCGCCATCGCGGACATGCCGGACGCGGGCAGACGCCGACAGGCGCTGGATTCCATGCTGGAACATCTGGCTGACGGGCGTCTGAAGCTGGTCAAACTGTTTACCCCGCCGTTCGATCACGGGATGCACAACCCCGGCTATATCCGCTCTTATCCACCCGGCATCCGGGAAAACGGCGGACAATACACGCATGGCGCGGTCTGGGCGGCGCTGGGGCTGCTGTCCGACGGACGGGCGGACGACGCCTGGCGCATCCTGCAATGGCTCAACCCGGTGGGCCGCGCACTGGACGCGGGGCAGGCACGCATTTACCGTCTGGAGCCCTACGCAATGGCAGGGGACATTTCCTCCAACCTCGCCATCGAAGGGCGCGGCGGCTGGAGCCTGTACACCGGCGCGGCGGGCTGGTATTACCGCGTGGTGCTGGAGCACCTGCTGGGGCTGCACATCCGGGCAAAAGAACTGACTATATCCCCTTCACTTCCGTCGGACTGGAACGGGTTTTCCGCCCACCTGCGCCTGCGCGGGAGCGACATCTCACTGCGGGTGAAAAAAGGCGGCGCGCCCGGGCTGACGGTAAACGGCGACAAGGTGAAGGCCATTCCGCTCGACGGGAGAACCCATACCGTACGTCTCGGAATATAAGAACCTTTTCCGCATAACCGCAAAAACGAAACGCACCGAATGCAAATCATCCGGTGCGTTTCTCTGTGTAATCCGCCCGGCAAGCGCATGCAGGCCGTGCTTCAATCAAACGGCAGGAACGGCATATCCTTCAATCATTCCACCGTTACGGACTTGGCAAGATTGCGCGGCTGGTCGATATCGCAGCCGCGTTCCGCCGCCATGTAATACGCAAACAGTTGAAGCGGCACGACCAAAACCGAGGGCATGAGCCATTCCGGCACATCAGGCAACATAAGGACATGGTCTGCCACATCCTCCGTCACATGCGCGCCTTTTCCGCAAAGCAGCAGCACCTCCGCTCCGCGGGCCTTCACCTCTTTGATATTGCTCACCGTTTTTTCAAACAGCTTGCTTTGCGTCGCCAACGCGATCACCGGCGTATGTTCTACAATCAGTGAAATGGTACCATGCTTGAGTTCACCGGCGGCATAGGCTTCGCTCTCCACATACGCGATCTCTTTCAGTTTGAGCGCACCCTCCATGG
Organism: Ethanoligenens harbinense YUAN-3; assembly: GCF_000178115.2. NCBI lineage: Bacteria > Bacillati > Bacillota > Clostridia > Eubacteriales > Oscillospiraceae > Ethanoligenens > Ethanoligenens harbinense. Next base: position 459,770 of record NC_014828.1, on the reverse strand, counting down.
AAGACGGGTAATCCACGCCACGTCCAATGAAGAACGCGATCTCCTGTTTGGCATAAGCCGCGGCAGCCTCTTTGCACGATGCATCGAGCTTCAGCGCTTCTTCCACCATATCCGGCAGTTTCTGCAGGTCTGCGCAGAGCACGCGCGTCTCATGCGGGCTGATCCGCCCGTGGTCCAGTGCCAACTGAAGTGCCAGCAGGTCGAGCATGGCTAACTGCACGGAATACGCCTTGGTGGACGCCACCGCGATCTCCGGTCCCGCCCAGGTATACAGAACACAGTCGGCCTCGCGGGCAATAGAGGAACCCACGACATTGACGATCGCCATCGTGCGGACACCTTTCTGCTTGGCCAGTCGCAGAGCCGCAAGTGTATCGGCTGTTTCGCCGGACTGCGAAATGATGACCGCCAGATCCTTTTTGCCGATAATCGGATCGCCATACCGGAATTCGGAAGCGACATGCACTTCCGCCGGCACCCGCGCGAAGCGCTCAATGGCGGCGCGCCCCACCAGACCGGCATGCATGGCCGTGCCGCAGCCTATGATGTGGACACGTTCCACCCCCGAAAGATCCCCGCAGCCCAAAGAAGGCAACCCATTGAGCAGACGCGGGTTGACGGTATCGCGCACAGATTTGGGCTGCTCATAGATTTCCTTTAGCATGAAATGCGCAAACCCGCCTTTTTCCGCGGCGGCAATATCGAACGCGGCGGTCTGCTCCTCTTTTTCCACCGTTTCACCGGAAAGCGTGTGGAACGTGACGCCTTGCATGGTAATCTCCGCGATTTCATTTTCGTCCAGCAAATAGTAATGACGGGTATATTTGAGGATAGCGGGAATATCGGACGCAATAAAGTTTTCCCCCTGCCCTGCACCCACAATCAGCGGACTGTCTTTGCGCACCGCATAAATGCGTTCCGGAAAATCCGCGAACAGAATACCCAGTGCGTAGGAACCGCGCGCGTGCCCAAGTGCGGCTGCAATGGCTTTCAGCGGATCGCCGTGATAAGAATAATCGATCAGCTTTGCCATCACTTCCGTGTCGGTATCCGAGACAAAATCGTAACCCTGCCCCTTGAGCATCTCTTTGAGCTGCAGATAGTTTTCAATGATGCCGTTATGCACAATCGTCACGTTGGGAGCAGCATGGGGATGCGCGTTTACGTCCGACGGGCCTCCATGTGTTGCCCAGCGCGTGTGGCCAATCCCGCAAACCCCGCGCGGTGTTCCCGTTTTTTCCAGCTTTTTTTTCAGCTCCGAAAGATGCCCTTTGGCTTTGACGATTTTGATTTTGCCCTGTTCAAAAACTGCGATCCCTGCCGAATCGTATCCGCGATACTCTAATTTTCCAAGTTCATCAAGCAAAACATCCGCTGAATCTTTTTCACCGATATATCCTACAATACCACACATATGGTTGATCCTCCATTCACCAAAACCGTCCGACCTCTGTTTTACAGGACATATTACCGGCCCGGTCTGTTCAAAAAGGCCTATGCATCTTTGCGTGCAAGATGCCATACAGGCCCACACTGTTTCCTTTTAAAAATGCGCAACACAATTTCACCAGCATCTACCCTCTGTTTCGCGGTTACCCGCGGGTTTTACAGGCAAATGTAACGACCGTGGTTAAGCGGCCGGAAAGGCATCCGCCGAATCTTTCGATAACCTTTCTCCTCGTCAACCGGCCAGAACCGGTCCAGGCGCTAGCTGCATATGTTTTCGATTGGTTTATGGCCTCCTTCCTAAATCTGAATATAGAACCTCCTTTCTCAAGCACTCCAAGTTATACCCTTCATAATACACGACTTTTTCTTATTGTCAAGTTATTTGGCAGTGAAATCGTTGTGCATGTTACATATATATGTGCTTAGCCAAAAAATTGTTTTGCATATAACGCAAAACAACAGACAAAAAGAAGAGGAACAGCAAAAAACTTAACTGTTCCTCTTCTCTTGGTCTGCTTGTGCCGGCACCGACCTATTTTCCCAGGAAGCTTCCCTCCAAGTATCTTCGGCACCGATGAGCTTAACTGCCGTGTTCGGAATGGGAACGGGTGGAACCTCATCGTCATTGACACCGGCTGCACTGGCCATGCAACCAGGTTCAGGATACTCAGCAGAAACCAAATGCGGCTCTGCCTGAAACCTTTACCTGTCTGCTGCCCTGTGGTTGTATCTTCATCCGGTTTGAAGTGATCGCGCCGGAAAAAGGCCTATTTAATATAGCACAATCCGTTTGGTTTTGCAACCCCGCAGACTGGTACTCT